>JAFMLQ010000011.1 GCA_017852075.1 Flavobacteriaceae bacterium
CCCCTTCTGTAGAGACTGTCCCTCCTTCTGCAGCTGATACAGTTAGGGTGAATTGTGAAACCTCAGGTTCAGGTTCTGGAGTAGAGGGTTTAACAACACTTGGAGGAGGAGTTGTATCCTCTTCCTCTGCAGAGCAGCTGTAAAGGATTAGGAATGTTGTTAGGGCGAATGCTATAGGGTAGAGTAGTTTTTTCATGACTTCAAGATATATAGAATAGATTACATATCAATTACCACCCCCATGTTTCAATAGAAAAACCGTTTTCTAAAACCCATGCCCCTGTGTTTGTATTAATGCTGGATGGAAACTTTTAGCTTTTAAATAGTCATGAAACACAATGATTTGTTGCCAATATGTTGCCAATAATGAAGAAAAAAATCCGCAACCTTTTGTTAAACAATTAGTTACGGATTATAAAAGTACCTCGGGTGGGAATCGAACCCACACTCCCGAAAGAACTGGATTTTGAATCCAGCGCGTCTACCAGTTCCGCCACCGAGGCAAAATTTTTACAGGATTCAAAAATACTAAATTATTTTTTCTTAGGTTTTAATTTCTGGGGCATTCCTTAGCGAAATTTATTTCTAAATTTGCGCATTAACTTATCTCATGAAAACTCCCGCAAAAATTTTTGCTTGTACACAAAGTACCGTACTTGCCAACCAAATTGCCAAACACTTCGGCACACCCTTAGGAAAAGTCAATTTTTCACGATACAGCGACGGCGAATTTCAACCTTCTTTTGAAGAATCAGTCCGCGGTGCTCGTGTTTTTATCATTGGTTCTACCCAGCCTTCCTCTGAAAATTTAATGGAATTGCTCTTGATGTTAGATGCTGCAAAAAGAGCCTCTGCCAGACACATTACTGCGGTTATGCCTTACTTCGGTTGGGCACGCCAAGACCGAAAAGACAAACCCCGAGTACCCATAGGCGCAAAACTTATAGCAAAGCTTTTAGAGTCAGCAGGGGCCACTCGAATTATCACTATGGATTTACACGCAGATCAGATTCAAGGATTTTTTGAAAAACCCGTAGATCACCTATTTGCTTCTACCCTATTTCTTCCCTACATTGAAACCTTAAAGCTGTCTAACCTCACCATTGCCTCACCTGATATGGGAGGTTCCAAACGCGCTTATGCCTATTCAAAATATCTGTCTAGTGATGTGGTGATTTGTTACAAACAAAGAGAAAAGGCCAATGTCATTTCCCACATGGAACTCATTGGAGATGTCACAGGGAAAAATGTAATCTTAGTCGATGACATGGTTGACACTGCTGGAACCCTCACAAAAGCAGCTGATTTGATGAAAGAGCGCGGTGCACTTTCTGTAAGAGCAATTTGTACACATGCTTTGCTTTCCGGCAACGCTTACGAAAAAATTGAACAGTCTCAACTGGAAGAATTGATCGTGTCGGATTCTATTCCTGCTAGAATTAGTCACAATAAAGTAAAAGTGTTATCTTGCGCCCCATTATTCGCTGAAGTAATGCACAATGTGCACTACAACGAATCAATAAGTTCAAAATTTATAATGTAATTAAACTGAAAAACAAATCATGAAATCGATTACCATTAACGGATCTAAAAGAGAAAGCGTAGGCAAGGTAGCTACCAAAGCGTTGCGCAATGCTGGCAGAGTTCCCTGTGTATTGTATGGTGGAGGTGAACCCCTTCATTTTTCTGCACCGGAACTTGATTTCAGTAAACTAGTCTACACTCCCAATGCACACACTGTGGAAATTTTGTTGGAAGATGGCACTAAAATAAATGCCATTCTTCAAGACATTCAGTTTCACCCTTTATCTGACAAGATTTTACACGTCGACTTTTATCAACTTTTTGATGACAAAGAAGTCTCTATGAATATTCCTGTTAAAATAGAAGGTGCTGCACCTGGTGTACGAAATAGCGGTGGAGTCCTAAGGCTTAACAAAAGGAAACTACGCGTCAGAGCGCTTCCTTCAAATCTACCTGATTTTGTTATTGCAGACATCTCAAAATTAGAGTTGGGAAATAAACTGTATACGGCTGAATTACAGTCAGATAACTATGCTATTCTTCATCCCGACAATACCGTGGTATGTCAAGTACGTACTTCTAGAGCTTCAATTAAAGAAGAAGCTGTTGAAGAAACTGCAGTGGCTGCAGAAGGAGGAGCAGAAGGAGCACCAGAAGACAAAGCTGATACTCAAGAATAAATTCTTTTCTAAGAAAGTACAAAGCATGTGGTTCTTCAATCACATGCTTTTTTTATTTTAGACCATGCGATACTTCAAAGGATTATTCAAAAAGAAGACCGCTTCTTTGCACATGAAAAAATATTTAATTGTAGGACTTGGAAATGTAGGGTTGGAATACGATAACACCCGTCACAATGTGGGCTTTCAGATTCTTGATCGTCTTGCAGAAAAAAATGAATTGAGTTGGGAAATCAAAAAACTAGCTTATCATACTGTACTGAGAAAAAAAGGAAAGCAATTCATTTTGATAAAACCCACTACGTTTATGAATCGCAGTGGAAAAGCGGTGCGACACTGGTCGCTTAAAGAAAATATTCCTCTAGAAAACATTCTTATTTTGACTGATGAATTACACCTTCCTTTTGGAACTATTCGAATAAAAACTAAAGGCAGTCCAGCAGGGCATAATGGCTTGAAAGATATCGAATCCCAGTTAAATACCCCCCACTACGCACGAATGCGCTTCGGTATTGGACAGGAACAAAAAGCTTTTGATCAGGTGAAATTCGTATTAGACCCTTGGGATGAGAACGAGCAAGAAGCCCTACCAGAGCGCATTGAACTTTGTGTAGAGGCAATTTTTAGTTTTGGGCTTGAGGGAATTCAAAACACCATGAATCGGTTTAATGGTAAATAAACCCTTAGTTGGTTTGGAAACTGAAAATTTCTGAAAACGACTGATTTTGACTTTGATCTAGGGTCACTACTTGCCAAAAATAAAGAGTATTTGCGTTTAAATCCAATGAAGTTTGAGAAATCAAAATACCCTCTTTCATCAATTCAAGTTGGTCAAAATCTGTACCCAAGTACACGCTGTAAGAAACAATATCATTGTCCAAATCATTTCCTTCCCATTGGAAAAGAACTGATCCATTGGAATTCAAATTGATCTCTGATTCATGTTCTGGAAAAAGGAGTGTAGCTGGAAAAGGAAAATAACTTTCTGCAGGTGTACCTTCTAGGTAAAATTGCCAAATTTCACTATTCGTTATAATCGGGGTCAATGTTGATTTTGATCTTACAAACCAACTGTAGGGGGCTCCACTAGGCAGTACTAAAGAGCCTTTTAAAAGGTTCGTACTTAAATTAAACTGTTCTTTTGTTATTCTATTATTAACAATAACTTCGTAGCTGTCCGCATATAGTGCAGCATTCCACTGAAAATCCACTTGACTTTCAGTACTGCTTATTCGAGATGCCGTTGTGCAACTGTTCAGGTTTTCTGGAGCCACTAAATTTGCCCCCTCGGGGTCTGGAATGGGGTCTGGACCACAACTCCCCATTAGTAAGATTACAAAAAGTGCCCATTTTTTCATTCTTTGAGCAATTTTTTTGTTTCAATGTAATTCCCATAATCAATATGCAATAAGTACCATCCTCGGGAAAGTTGGTCCATTGGAATAGTAACTTCTCCCTTGGAAGTTGTATAGTTTTGCTTCACCCAATATACTTCCCCAGAACCTGAATAAAGGTAAAGATCAACGGTAACCTTCTGAGGTAAAATAAGGTTTGCATTTTCAGTCACAGGATTAGGGAAAACTTCGGCTTGAGTTTCTAAATTAATCCATTGTTCGAAATGACCTTGGCAAACTTGTGTTGTGTTCACTTCAATTCGATTCACCTTTTGTGTCAAAGGCAGTTCTATTGAATTCTTACCAAGCAGCTCGTACGAACGCTCGTTTAATGTAATAGTGTATGCATCACTTCCTTTTAGATTTAAGGTCAGTAACGCAGAGGCGGGATTGTAAAAGCTTTGGACATCAAGTCGTTCTGGAGTTTTGATTTCAGTTTCATAGCAATATTCAAAATCGGGAAATTGATCTGAATAAATACAGATTTCGTAGTTCCCAGGAGCTAAGTTACTTATTGATCCTCCTGAAGTAGAAAAATTGACTGTATCTCTAAAACCATTGGGCCCTTGTATTTTAGCAATGTACGGAAACTCTGCACGAGCATTAAAAGTGAAAGAACCATTTTCCTTATCCGGGCAAGTGGAATCTTTCTTGACCAAGCTAAGGTTTTGAGCAGAAAAAAGATCACAAACATCTCCAATTCCATTACCGTCAATATCAGCCTGATTTTCATTTGTGATTTCAGGGCAATTATCAGTAGAATCTGGAATAGTATCGTTATCCCTATTGGGTGCTATAGTTCCTTCTAAACAAAAGTGTAGTTCAAATTCAAGCAAGCGTCCCGTATCATCAGAATACTGATCTATAACAAT
Organism: Flavobacteriaceae bacterium; assembly: GCA_017852075.1. Taxonomy (GTDB): domain Bacteria; phylum Bacteroidota; class Bacteroidia; order Flavobacteriales; family Flavobacteriaceae; genus MS024-2A. The sequence goes on from JAFMLQ010000011.1 coordinate 4,471, forward strand.
GAGTTTCCAGAGTCCTTTAGAAGACGTTCCGTACAAAAAACTAATGTCTTGAACTGGCTTATAACTTCCCGTAAAAGGAGGTCTAGCACTCCCAATCAGATCACTAGCCTCTTGATCGAAAAGCGTTTCCGTATAATTATCCCCAGAATAACCTAAAGAACTACTCAACAAATAACGTCTTTCGTCAGGTGCCTCCAGATATAGAATAAGGTCTTCAACCCATGAATGTTCAATATCTACCAATACATCTAAATCCAAAATAGGAGCATCAAATTGGATATTTATTGTAGCCAATGTCATGCCTTCCTCACTATCTGTAGCATCATTTAAGTCTTTCGGCAATCCAGCAGCAGATAAATTTTGACAACTAATAGGGCTCGTCTCAAAAGATTTTGAACTCGAAAACAGAGTCTCTCCACAGTTGTTTTGTTGTAGCACACGCCAATAATATAACTGCTTCGCTTCCAATGTATTCAGCTTTAATTGCGAGGCGTTAATCAACGTATCTGTAACCAACGTTTGGAAATCGGAATCTTTGGCAAGTTGCACCCTCGAACGGTCAACATTGAGAAATGATTCCCATTCTAAAACGGGACTTAGAGACACGCCCTCTGAACCATCTTGAGGCTGCAAAAGATTCGCTAAAGGAACATCCTCGTTACGTTGCTGCACAATAAAAGGGAATGTTTCTGAGGCATTATCGAATGTAGCTTCCAGATTTAATTCATAATCATCAGGCGCTAAATTTGACAGTCCACTAAGGGTAAAAAATCCTAAGGAATCTGAAGCTCTATAAACAGTCTTGGAAAATTGTACTCTGACATCGGAGGGTAGTGTATTGATTTGTAATCTAAAGTCCTTATCAAAACCCGATGCTTTTTGTATTTCAAATGGAAACTGAAGTGTGTTTTGGCCACAATTCTCTTTAATATACGTATCTAGAATTAAAACCAAATCACGCGATTCAATGCTGAATTCAGTAGAATTAATCGCAAAAAAGATTTCATTTTTCGGCTTGATTTTAATTCTTCCTTTTGTTGTATCGATTTCATTAGGAATAAAAACTTGAGCAGTCCCACTATTGGAAACACCATCGGCTAATGTGATGGGGAAGGTCTTTCCTCCATCCGTAGATAAAAGGATAGCCACTTCACTTACCCCAATTGGACTTTGATCTGTTTTGGCAACATTCCAACTGATATTTTCAAGAGTTCCTCCACGAATCTTGTACCCAACTTCCCCATGTGAAGTTATTGTAAATGGCCCTGCATTATTTATAACAGTTAGCTCTATTTCGTCCTGAGCTATCTGGTTAAAGTCTGAAGACTGCTTACGGACCGTCAGTCCCCATCGCATAAACCTTCCTACCAAAGGAACCGTTTCCCAAGCATCGTTGATCCCTGGATTTTCTTGTATTAATTCATTGCTTAAAACGCGTTCTAAATTGGGAATGGTTCTAAAGGGTTGCAAACTTGGGGGGAGGGAACGAGCCATTGCACCTGTAGCATTCGAAGGCCCAAAGTTATTAGAAGTAATTTCTGCACTGTCCAGTTGTTCCCAACAATAGGTGTAATTTTCACCGTCTGGTAAAGGCATAATTCCCAACTCGAAGGGAGTCCCTACAGGAATAAAATAATCAGGACCCGCGTCTATACTAAACGACCCTAATTCCGTAGCTTCGGAAGTGCCGCAGGAAATAGTCGCCACATATTCTGAAATATTTTTGATGCTGTAAAAATGAAAATAGGAATCCCCATGTTGCTGAAGATCATCTACTCCAGTAATCCCCGCATACCCCATTATCGTTGAACCACTCCCTGGTTCGGCATTTACCCCTACACCCTCTGTTTCATATGAGAAGGTATGGTATGCCCCAAATTGATGTCCAATTTCATGTCCTACATAATCCAAGTCAAAATAATCATTGCGGTATTCACCCCCGTAGATATCGCGAAAGGGATGAATGGAATACCCTTGCCCTTTTTGTCCTGATTTACACACACACCCAATACACCCTGCATCTCCGTTAGGCTCTCCATAATCGAAAAGATGTCCCACATCATAGGCGTTATTTCCTAGAACTTCATCTAAAGTTTTTTGGAGTTCTGTACTGAAATCTCCAGTAAAAGGATCAGTATCTGAATCTTCATAAATCAAATTTGTATCAGATACCAATTCCAAACGGATATTGAGATCCCGCTCAAAAATTACATTGATACGATTGATGGTGCTTACAATAGCCCCTAGGGCATCCTCTGCGTTGGATCCATTGGTTTCATCATCATCACCCCAGAAGGCCGTGTATTCTCCCGTTACTGCAACAGCAATTCTGAACGTACGCAATGAATCATTGAATACTAAGCGCTTTGAAGAAATAGCTTCCCGAGAAGTTTTTTGGAGGGAGGCTTTCGTTTTACAAAATAGAGGAGACGCTTCAGGACGGTTGGATTTTGTATAAGTAAAATACAATTCTTTTTTTCCTTTCACTGGTTGTATAAAAAAATCAGGTCCTTTATCGAGCTGTATCCAAGCACTCAAACCATTGGGCTGAATGCTAAGTCGTATTCGAACATTGGGCCTGAATTTACTTACACCTTTATACGTTTTAATTTTGGAGTACTTCAGCGCTAAAGGTTGGGATAGAACTGGAGTTGGAGTCAAAAGAAAAACCTCCTCTTCTCCCTTTTCATTAGGAAGTCTTATCTCCTTTAATAAATTTTGATGAACAGCATTCTGTAATTGAACTGGTGACTTGTAATACGTTTCACCCAAAACCTCAAATGAATTTGAGCTAGGCACTGGATTGGAAACTTGTATCCAACGTTCTTGCCCTAAAAGAAATTGCAACGGAAGAAAGAGCACAATAATTCCTAGGAACCAACCCTTTTTGAGACCACAATTTTTTTTATGTTTTAGCACTTCGGTTTCATGTCTGGGCTAAAAATAAACAATCTCATACATCTTTAAATGATATTAACGTACATTTATACAATGCTAATTAAGTCTTCTTTTTCCCTATGAAGGTTGTTCACGGAATTGAAAATTACACCTCGTCATCAAAGTCAATTCTCACTATAGGAACCTTTGATGGGGTTCATTTAGGACATCAAAAAATCATTCAGAAACTTGTAAAAAAAGCCCACGATAAAAAACTTCAAGCCAATCTGTTAACCTTTTTTCCCCACCCCAGAATGGTGCTCCAAAAAGAGACTTCGATCAAACTCATAGATACCTTGGCAGAAAAAGAGCAACTCTTGAGAGCGTTGGGAATAGACAACCTTATCATTCATCCTTTTTCCAAAGATTTCTCAAGACTTAGCGCTATTGAATTTACCCGAGATATCTTGGTAAATCAGTTGAGAATTACTTCTTTATTCATAGGGTATGACCATCGTTTTGGAAAAAACAGGGAAGCAACAGTTGAAGATTTGATCGCTTTCGGAAAAACATACAACTTCGAAGTTACGATGATTCCTGCCCAAGATATTGCCTCGATCACAGTAAGTTCAACAAAAATTCGAAATGCCATAGAAGCTAGTGATTTTGAAAAAGTTCAACAATTCTTAGGTCGACCCTTTGAACTCAATGGAAAAGTGACCAAAGGAGCCGGACTGGGAAGAACTCTAGGATTTCCTACCGCCAATCTTTTTGTAAAAGAAACCCATAAACTAATTCCTCCCAGGGGAGTCTATTTGGTTCAGGCAGAACACAAAGGGAAACTGCATTCTGGAATGATGAATATTGGAAATAGACCCACTCTAAACGGGGATTACCAAACCCTGGAAGTGCATCTTTTTGAATTTAATCAAACCCTTTACGATCATAACTTAAGGGTATTTTTTCTCAAAAAAATTCGCGATGAAATCAAATTCAATTCCTTAGACGAACTCAAAGCCCAACTTTTGAAGGATCAAGAAATTTGCAAAAGAACGATTGCCAAATCAAGGGAGAAGTAAAATTACTTTATTTTTGCACAAAAGAATTTCCATGCTTGCATTGCAATACATTAGAGAGAATAAAGAAACCCTTATTGAAGGACTAAAGAAAAGAGGTTTTGATTCACCCGAAGTGATTGATCAGATTATACTTCTAGATCACGAGAGAAGAAGTAAACAAACAGAATTAGATGCACAGTTGGCCGCCTCAAACCAAATGGCGAAGGAAATTGGAGTCCTCTTTAAAACTGGTGAAGTTGAAAAAGCCAATGTATTAAAAGGGAAAAGTGCAGCATCCAAAGGGATCACAAAAAAGCTTCAAGAAGAACTACAAGAGACTACTGAGCGATTATTTGAACTGAGAACACAAGTACCCAATCAACCTCATGAGAGTGTTCCTGCGGGGAGTACCGAAGAAGATAATGAGGAGATTTTTAAAGCAGGGACTATTCCGAAACTGGACAGCCAAGCACTCCCCCATTGGGAATTAGCTAGCAAATACGACCTAATTGATTTTGAACTGGGAACTAAAATTACAGGAGCTGGATTTCCTGTTTATAAAGGAAAAGGAGCCCGATTGCAACGAGGTTTAATCAACTATTTTTTAGATCGCAATACCGCAGCGGGCTACCAAGAAATTCAAGTGCCCCATCTTGTAAACGAGGCTTCTGGTTTTGGTACTGGACAACTTCCAGACAAAGAAGGTCAAATGTACCATGTACAAAACGATAATTTGTATTTAATTCCCACTGCAGAAGTACCGCTTACCAACCTCTATAGAAATAGATTGCTTAATGTTTCAGATCTTCCCATTGCGATGACAGGATACACGCCCTGTTTTAGGAGAGAAGCGGGAAGCTATGGCGCCCATGTCCGAGGTTTAAATCGTTTACACCAATTTGACAAAGTAGAAATTGTACGGATAGAAGAGCCAAAAAACGCCATGGAAGCCCTAGAAGGTATGGTAGCTCATGTCAAATCTATTTTAAACGAATTGGAACTTCCCTATCGTATTCTCAGACTTTGCGGAGGGGATCTTGGTTTTACCTCTGCTTTGACCTATGATTTTGAGATTTACTCTACCGCTCAAGAACGTTGGTTAGAAATTAGTTCTGTTTCTACCTTTGATGGGTTTCAGGCGGAACGTCTCCAATTACGATATAAAGACAAAGAAGGAAAAAAACAGAGTGTCCATACTTTGAATGGAAGTTCTCTAGCCCTTCCTAGAGTGATGGCAGGACTTCTTGAAAATTGTCAAACCCCTGAAGGAATTCAAATTCCAAAAGCTTTAATACCTTTTGTAGGTTTTGACCGAATTCAATAAAATGGTAATTTACAACGTCACCACTCATGTAGAACCTTCCATTGAACAAGAATGGCTGCTATGGATGCGACAAATTCACATTCCCAAAATGCTGGCTACTCAAAAATTCACTAACTCTAAAATCTACAAAGTAATTAACGAACAAGACCAAGGAGGAATAAGCTATGCTGTGCAGTACTACTCCGATAGTCAAGAACTTTTAAAACAATACTTTGAAAAAGAAGCGCCCCTTTTTAACAAAGAAGAAAAAGAAAAATTTGGAAATCGTGTGCTTTTTTTTCAAACCGAGCTTCAGTTAATTGAAGAACAATCATGAAACCTATCCGCGCAAAAAAGAAATTGGGTCAACACTTTTTGACAGATTTAAACATTGCACGCCGTATAGCCTATACACTAGATTTCGAAAAGCATCAAAACATCATTGAAATCGGCCCTGGTATGGGGGTTTTAACTCAATTTTTAATTTCTGAAGCTCAATCCATTACCTTGGTGGAAATTGATTCAGAATCGGTGGTTTATCTAAAAAACACCTATACAGATAAGCACCTTACACTCATTGAAGGAGACTTTTTAAAACTCAATTTTAGAAAAGTTTTTGGTGAGGGGCCTTTTGCCATAATCGGAAACTTTCCCTATAATATTTCTACCCAAATTGTTTTTAAAACCCTTGAAAATAGGGCTCAAATACCTTTTTTCAGCGGTATGTTTCAAAAAGAAGTTGCAGAACGAATTTGCGAACCCCCAGGATCTAAAAAATATGGAATCCTCTCAGTCCTTACTCAATTGTTCTACGAAACTGAACTTCTTTTTCACGTTCCTCCTCAGGTATTTCGACCTCCTCCTAAAGTAGATTCTGCAGTAATTCGATTGGTTCGAAAAGCACAGTTTACTTTAGATTGCAACGAAGCTTTTCTTATTCAAGTAGTCAAATTGAGCTTTCAACAAAGACGTAAAACCCTTAGAAATAGTTTAAAAACATTGAATATCCCGAAAATGTTATCAGAAGATGCTATCTTTGACCAACGTCCAGAGAAGCTCTCAGGAAAGGACTTCGTCCAACTTGCAAAAAAGATTGGCCATGGCAACATTTCAAATTGATTCTGCTTTAATAACCGAGATTAAAGACCTTATTGCAAAGGAGGACAACACACTTCTAAAAAGAAAGCTCACACCCGCCCATTACGCAGACCTTGGAGAAATTATTGAAGCTCTTTCCATTGAAGAAGCAACCTACCTAATCAAACTTTTGGGAAGTGATAAAACTGCAGATGCTTTGGCAGAAGTGGATCCTGATATAAGAGAAGGCATCTTAGATCAACTTTCCGCAAAAGAAATTGCAAAAGAAGTCTCCGAACTAGATACTGATGATGCAGCAGATCTCATTTTAGAATTGCCCACAGAACGGCAAGAAAAAGTTATGTCTCAGATTGCTGACGAAGAACATGTTAGTGATATTAGAGAGCTTTTAAAATACGATGAAAATACCGCAGGGGGTCTCATGGCCAAAGAATTGGTTAAGGTAAATGAAGATTTGAGTGTCCTCAAATGTCTTAATGAAATGCGTGCCCAAGGCGAAAGTGTAACCCGAGTACACTCCATCTATGTGGTTGACGAAAAAAATAGACTTAAGGGGCGTCTTTCACTTAAAGATTTGATTACTGCCAATTCCCGAGCCAAAGTAAAAGATATTTACATCCCAAAAGTGGACTACGTTACGGTAGATCAGGAGAGTGAAGAAGTAGCAAAAATTATGTCTAAGTATGACTTAGAAGCTATCCCTGTTGTGAATAATAAAAATGAGCTTTTAGGACGTATCACAATTGATGATATTGTAGATGTCATCAAAGAAGAAGCTGATAAAGATTATCAATTGGCGGCTGGAATCTCTGCTGATGTAGAGGCAGATGACCGAATTTTTGATTTGGTAAAAGCGCGACTCCCTTGGCTTTTTTTGGGACTTCTTGGTGGATTGGGAAGTGTTTTTATATTACAAGATTTTGAAACAATCATGGAGTTACCTACACTTCGTGACTTATTTTTTTACACCCCACTTATTGCAGCAATGGCGGGTAATGTTGGAGTACAATCTTCTGCTATCATTGTACAAGGGATAGCAAATGACACCGTCAAAGGCTCACTTTTCAACCGATTAGTTAAAGAGATTGGGCTTAGTTTAATCAATGGACTTTCTCTAGCACTAGTTATCCTTCTTTTTGGACAACTTGTTGATCAGTCCTTTTTGGTTAGTGCTACTATTGCAGGTTCCATGATGTTGGTCATCGTCGTAGCAGCCTTGGTGGGTACCTTTGTACCCATCATTTTAAACAAACAAGGAATTGACCCTGCCATTGCCACAGGGCCCTTTATCACTACAGCAAATGATATTTTCGGGATCTTCCTTTTCTTTTACATTGCGCAATATATCTTAGGATTTTAATGAATAAACCTAAAATTCTCCATGTAGATGAAAACCATCCTTTGTTGCTAGAAGGTCTAAAATCTCTTGGGTACGATAACCGCTTAGCTTATGACACTCCCTTCGAACAATTAGTCCCAGAATTAAATGAAGCGTATGGACTGGTAATTCGAAGCCGATTTCCTGTCAATAAAAAATGTATTGACGAAGCTCCTCAGCTTAAATTTATTGCTCGCGTAGGTGCAGGACTTGAAAATATTGATATCGACTATGCCCTGTCAAAAAAAATTACACTCATTGCAGCTCCTGAGGGAAATCGAAATGCAGTAGGTGAACACGCACTTGGTATGCTCTTGAACTTAATGAATAAATTGCGTTTGGGACACCAAAGTATCCTAGATGGTTCATGGCAAAGAGAGGCACATAGGGGTTGGGAATTGGAAGGAAAAACAATTGGAATAATAGGCTATGGAAACACGGGTAAAAGTTTTGCCAAAAAATTGTCTGGATTTAATGACCTAGAGGTCATTTGTTATGACATAAAACCCAATATTGGTGATTCTTTTGCTCGTCAAGTTACGCTTGAAGAACTTCAAGAGAAAGCCCAGGTAGTTAGTTTGCACATTCCCCAAACCCAAAAAACACTAGGTATGATTGATCTAAAATTTATCAATCAAATGCAACACCGATTTTGGTTTATCAATACAGCTAGAGGGAAAATAGTAGTTACAGAAGACCTTGTAGAAGGTTTAAAAACAGATAAAATATTGGGAGCAGGATTAGACGTTTTAGAATATGAGTCCAGTTCTTTTCATTCCGTTTTTAACACTTCTGAATTATCCAATACCTTACAGTATTTGCTTCAATCCGATAAAGTGCTACTGAGTCCTCACGTAGGGGGCTGGACCGTTGAAAGTCGTCGTAAATTGGCACAAACAATTTTGGATAAAATCAAAGCCCTATAATCTAATAAGCTTCATTACAACACAAATTGGGCCGTTTCCTCTGTGCGCTGTTCCAAAAGAACTGGTTTATTTATTTTTTGAATAAATCGGGAAGCTTCCGCATCGAAATGGCGGATTGTGTATAAGTCCACATCGGTAGTCACTTCAACATTAAAACGGGAACGCAAAACCAATACAAGTTCTTCCAAACGCTTGTATTTGTTATTAATACAAACCGAAAAACTGATGGCAGAGTTTTGAATCAATTCTACGGGCATCTGATATTCATGTAACAAGCCAAAAATATAACTGATGTTTTCTTCTACAATAAACGAAAAGTCGATGGAGGAAAGACGTAATAATACCTGCCCCTTTTTTACGATATAACAAGGTATATGAGGCTCTAACGTCTTCCCTTTGGACACAGAAGTTCCCGGCCCTTTTGGATTTTCAAATGATTTCACATAAAGGGGTATTTCTTTGCGCTGAAGGGGTTGTAGAGTTTTGGGATGAATTACAGAAGCTCCGTAAAAAGCGAGTTCGATGGCTTCACGATAAGAAATCTGATGAAGTAATTGGGTGTTTTGAAAAACGCGTGGGTCACCATTGAGTACACCAGGGACATCTTTCCAAATAGTAACAGATTCTGCATTTAAGGCATAAGCAAATATTGCGGCAGAATAATCTGAACCTTCTCTACCTAATGTTGTGGTGAAATTATTCGAATTGCTTCCAATAAAGCCTTGAGTAACTACTAGAGGTTTGGTTCCCACCTGATCTATAATGTTTTTTTGTGTAAGCTCCCAATTTAAATTCGCTGCGCGATAGTAATCATCAGTTTTGACACAATTTCTCGCATCCAACCAATGACTTTCTAAACCTTTATGCTTTAAATAATAATGAATAATAGTTGTGGATAGTAGCTCTCCATAACTCACTACTTGGTCGTACACAAAACTATAATTCGGTGATTTATTCGACTTCAAAAAACTCAAAAGATCTTCAAAAAGATTGTGAATCACCTCTTCTAATTCGGCGCTTTGTGCTTCAAAGAGCCCTTTGACAATATCGATATGAAACTGCTTAAGTGAGAAGAAACCGGGAGGTGTCTGTTCCTTACTTTTAAAATATTCATCAATTATTTTTTCCAACATATTAGTGGTTTTGCCCATAGCCGAAACCACTATAAGAGTTTTTTGTTGCCCTACAGTATTCAATACTGAGACCAGATTTTTTACCCCAGCTACATCTTTTACTGAAGCACCTCCAAATTTAAATATATTCATTGTGTAAAGGATTCTAAATATTTTTCCATAGCTGGGCGATGCATTTGTACGGTGCGCCAATCGGCCAAAACTTCTGCACCGCTTTTTTTATAAAACTCTACCGCAGGGGTATTCCAATCCAACACATTCCATTCAATCCGCTCCACACCTGCTCCATATGATTGTTGAATAAACGCAGAATACAACTGAGTTCCAATCCCATTTCCTTTAAACTGTTCAGAAACAATCAAATCTTCCAAGTGAAAGGTGGGGCCTTTCCAAGTAGAAAAACGTGGATAATATAACGCCATCCCTACTACTTTTTGATCTACTTCTGCCACAAGACATTCGAACTTGGGATGTGATCCAAAACCGTGTTTTTCGATATCGGTTAGGGTTAACATTACACTTTCTGGCTCTTTTTCAAAAAGAGCCAATTCTTTAATCAAGTTAAGAATGGAAGCACTGTCTACTTGCTTTGCTTTTCGCACTATCGCTTTCATAAAATGCATTTAGAGTGCAAAAGTAAACTAAGTGGACGGTAGAACCTCAAGTTCAAATAAATATCACAATTTTTCTCTAGCTTGTTATATATCACAACTGTTTTGCAAACCAGGAACTTGCAATCTCAAAAAATAGTTCTGGATTTTCAGCGTGCAACCAATGTCCTACCTTAGGAATAGTACTAAGTTCCGCATTTCGAAAATGATAATGAATGCTGGGTAGATCGGTTTCTAAAATATAATCTGACGTTTCTCCTTTGATAAATAAACAAGGTAATTCTGACTGTGCTGTGGGTTTCAATCCTTCCCCTATCGCATCGCTGGACTGTTTCAACACGTCTATATTTACTCTTAAACCTAGCTTGCCAGGGGCAATCCAATATAGATTTTTTAATAAAAATTGTCTTGTGATGGGTTCTGGTACATTCTGAGACAACTCCTGATCTGCCGCTGTTCGGGAATCAATTTTATCAAAATCTAACTGGGCTAATCCATTTAAAATCTGTTGATGGTGAGGGGCATACTTTTTTGGGGCAATGTCTGCCACAATAAATGCACTGATCAACTCAGGAAATTCACAAGCGAGATGCATTAAGGTTTTTCCTCCCATGGAGTGTCCCAAAACAAAGACCTTATTTAAATTGTGGGTTTTACAATAGGCTACCACGTCTTGGGCCATATCGGGATAGGTGAAGACATCACTCCAAAAGCTTCTTCCGTGATTTCTTTGATCAATTAGATGTACCCGATAGCCCAATGAAGCAAATTTTTTTGCGTGGGTTTTCCAATTGTCTCCCATGCCTAAAAAGCCATGAAGAATCAGCAGATCTTTTCCTTCTGTTCCGACAATATTACTGTGTAGAATACTCAAAAGGATAAGCGTTGAAGATACATCGGAATTACGTTTTCAAATCCCAAATATAGACTTTCGCAAACAAGAGCGTGACCAATGGAAACCTCTAATAATTCTGGTATATTCTGGGCAAAATAAGCAAGATTGTCAAGACTCAAATCATGTCCTGCATTAATACCAATTCCCAATGCTACAGCTTTTTCCGCAGCTGTAACATAAGGAGAGATAGCCCCTTCCCTATCCGATTTGTACCCTGCCGCATAGGCTTCAGTATATAACTCGACACGATCTGTTCCCGTTTCAAGGGCACCTTCAATCATCTCTATTTTAGGGTCTACAAAAATGGATGTTCGGATCCCTTCCGCCTTAAACCTACTTATAATTTTTTGAAGAAATTCTTTGTGTTTGATAGTATCCCAACCTGCATTTGAGGTGATTGCATCCTCTGCATCAGGAACAAGGGTAACTTGGGTAGGTTTAATTTTTAGAACCAAATCCATAAACTTTGGAATGGGATTACCCTCAATGTTAAACTCGGTTTGAACTACTTCAGGCAAAGCCAGAGCATCCTCATATCGAATATGACGCTGGTCGGGTCTTGGGTGAATAGTTATCCCCTGTGCCCCAAACCGTTGCAAGTCTTTGGTGACTTCCAAAAGATCGGGCATGTTTCCTCCTCGAGCATTTCGAAGAGTCGCCACTTTGTTGATGTTCACACTGAGTGTTGTCATTGTTTTTTTTTACAAAAGTATCTTCTTCTCATGAAATTAAAAAACAATTGACAAGAGGAAAGGAATTTATTTTTAATAAGGTTCAAAGCTCCGTTCTGAGTAGTTTTGTACCTTTACACTAAGAATCTTTATAATGCATATCGCAATCTATAGTGCCTTTTTTTCTCCAACCTCAATTGCTTATATCAAAACGGTAATCGAGTATCTCAATGCAAATGACCATCAGTTTATTTTGGTAGATCGTTTGAAAAAACATTTGGGAGAAGAAGGAGAGACTTATGATTACTTTAAAGACGATGTCGCTCTCGAAAAAAAAGTAGATTTCTTGTTTTCTGTAGGGGGTGATGGAACCTTGTTGCGTTCCATTGCAGTAATTAGGGACAGTAAAATACCCATTTTAGGTATCAATGCAGGTAGATTGGGCTTTTTAACTTCCATTAAAAAAGACACATTACAAGACGGTTTAGATTTATTTTTTCAAGGGAAGTATTCCATCGTGGAGCGTTCTTTATTGGCAGTTGCCACTAAAGAACCTACAGAGGCACTTCAGGAATTTGGATTTGCCCTCAATGAAGTGACCATCAATAGAAAAAACACAACTTCAATGTTGAGTATTCACACAAAATTGAACGATCAATTTTTAACTACCTACTGGTCTGATGGATTAATTATTGCAACTCCTACAGGATCAACAGGATATTCCTTAAGTAGCGGTGGACCTATAGTCACCCCTACATCAAAGTGTTTGGTAGTCAATCCTATTGCGCCTCATAACATCAACATGCGCCCTTTGATTGTTCCAGATGATACGGCCTTTGAAATTAACGTTCAAGGAAGAGGAAACACCCACCTACTCTCCCTAGATTCCAGAATCCTAACCCTAGAAAACGGAAACGATATTTACATTAAAAAAGCTGAATTCAGCGCATTGACCGTGCAACTAGATGGTACCTTCTTTTTCAATACCCTACGCGAAAAACTTTTTTGGGGTCACGACTCTCGTAACGTACAATAAAAAAAGACTTTTTCGGTTTATATAAGACAAAAACTACGGCAATCCCGTGTGTTATACCCAATGCTAAAAAAAGGATTTTTTTTTGTATGCTTTTTCTTTGTAATAGTTGCCTCAGCTCAGTTTCATGAAATAGGGGTTTTTCTTGGAGGGAGTAATTATGTAGGTGATGTGGGTACCCATAGGTATTTGGATCCAAATGCCCTTGCTTATGGAATTGTATACAAATGGAATGTCACCGATCGTTATTCGTTAAGAGGTGGATTTACACTTACCCGTTTAAAGGAAAATGAATTCAGAAATAACGATCTTAACCGTTTTCAAAGATCGTATAAGGTTGATAATTCGTTACAAGAAGTTTCCGCAGGAATAGAAATTAATTTTAGTGAATTTAATTTACATGATCCTGAATTGAGTTTCACACCCTATATTTTTTATGGTTTGAGTTATTTTAGATACGACCAGATTTATCTTACTCCCAATGGCCCTCTTGCACCTCCCACCAACAATAAATATGGTAAAGATGAAGAAATTGCAATCCCTGTCAATGTAGGATTTAAAGTCAATCCCAATCCTTTTTTTGTGTTGGGCTTTGAAGTAGGTGTGCGCTATAGTTTGACAGACAATTTGGACGGTAGCAATCCTCAAAATGAATTTGCAGACAATCCCGCATACAAATTCGGAAATATTGGGAATAATGACTGGTATATTTTTACAGGTTTGACAATTTCATTTACCTTTGGCGATCTTCCATGTTATTGTAAGGAATAAATGAACACACAACCAAAACACGTAGCGATCATTATGGACGGTAACGGTCGCTGGGCTCGGAAATTGGGAAAAAAAAGGGTTGTAGGTCACAGAAATGGTGCAAAAACAGTTCGTGAGGTCGTAGAAGAAGCCGCTAAGAATGAAATTGAATACCTTACTCTTTTTGCCTTTTCTACAGACAACTGGAGCCGCCCTAAAGACGAGGTTAATATTCTGATGAAATTATTGGTAAGCTCCCTTAGAAAAGAATTTATACGTCTTACCGAAAACAACATCAAGTTATGTGCAGTGGGCGATCTAGATACCATGCCCCAACTAGTGAAAGAGGAACTGACCTTTGTCATCGAAAAAACAAAAAACAATACAGGAATGGTGCTTACATTAGCCTTGAACTACGGAGGAAAAGAGGAAATTGTGGAAGCAGTAAAAGCCATTTCTCATAAAGTTAAAAATAGTATAATTTCCCCTGAAAAAGTTGACGAATCCACGATAAATGAGCATCTTTACACGCGAAATTTACCTCCTGTAGATTTACTAATTAGAACCAGTGGTGAAGAACGAATCAGTAATTTTCTTTTGTGGCATATTGCCTATGCAGAGTTGTATTTTACAAAAACCCTATGGCCAGATTTTACAAAAGAAGATTTACAAAAAGCATTGTTAAACTACGGTAAACGTGAAAGACGATTTGGAAAAACGAGCGAACAACTCACTTTTTAAACCTTTATTTAGTTTTTGGTTTCTTGGACTAGTCCTCTCTATAAGTGGGTTTTCCCATGCCCAGACCGAAGGATTTGTGAAAGGAAAAAACTACGTTATTGACTCGATCAGCGTTCGTGGAATAAAAACCTTTAACGCTCAAACCGTAATCTCTTACAGTGGTCTGAGAAAAGGACAAGAAATAAATGTCCCTGGAGAAGAGGTAAGCGCAGTGATCAGTAAACTCTGGGGATTAGATTTATTTAGCGACATCAATTTCTATGTCACCAAAGTGGAAAACAATAAAATATCTGTAGAAATTGATATTGAAGAACTTCCTACCCTTACCGATGTAAAAATAAATGGATTAAAAAAAGGAAGTGTTGAAAGTTTGATTAAAGACACCGAACTTATAACAGGTAAAAAACTATCCGAAAGTTTCCTTACTAATACCAAAAATTATATTGTAAATAAATATAAAAAAGAAGGTTTTCTCGACACTAAGGTTACGCTGAATACCCTAAAAGATACGGTAGGCTCTAATTCCTACAAAATGGTAGTCAATGTCGATAAAGGAGACCGAATTAAAATTAAAAATATTGATTTTCAGGGAATTGAAGTCTTTAAGGAAGGTAAACTAAGATCCAAATTAAAAAATACGAAAGTTAAAAATCCAGCTCGATTTTGGAAAAGATCAAAGTTTATTGACACTGATTATAAAGACGATTTGTCTGATTTGATTGACTTTTACAAAGAAGAAGGATATCGCGATGCACGGATTCTAAAAGATACGTTAATAAGAAATGAGGATAATTCAAACACCTTAAGTCTTCAATTGGAAATTGAAGAGGGGAATAAGTACTATTTTGGTGACATTAACTTTATTGGAAATACCATCTATACTGACAACGGATTGCAACAAGTTTTAGGGCTTAAAAAAGGAGATGTGTACAATGGGGTATTACTCAAAAAGCGAATCGCAGACACTAGCAAACCAGATGGAAATGATATAACCAACCTATATCAAAACAATGGTTATTTATTTTCTAACATCAATGCAGTAGAAGTTAGCGCCGTAGAGGATACCATCAACTTTGAAATAAGAATTACAGAAGGGAAACTCGCAAGTTTTAACAAAATTGTAGTAGAAGGAAATACCAAGACAAACGATCATGTGATCTATCGTGAACTCCGAACAAAACCTGGAGAACTATACAGTAAAGAAAAGCTAGTACGTACCGTTCGTGAAGTAGGACAATTAGGATTTTTCGATGCAGAACAAATCAACCCCCAAATAGAAAACGTAGATCCCAATTCAGGAACCATAGATGTGCGTTTTGACCTTGTGGAATCTGGTGCAAGCCAAATTGAACTTCAGGGAGGATATGGACAAGGGGGCTTTATCGGTACACTTGGATTGTCGTTCAATAATTTTTCCATGCGGAATATTTTTGACCGCACAAAATACAAACCACTACCTATGGGAGATGGTCAAACTTTAGCCCTTCGTCTTCAGGCAAGCCAGTTTTACAACACCTACAGCTTTAGTTTTTCCGAACCTTGGCTAGGAGGGCAACAACCTGTCCAGTTTTCTGCTTCTCTGCAACACACTATCCAATACCGTTATGACTTTTTTACAGGCTTGGCAGACAAGACTCAATCCTTTCAAATTAGTGGTGCTACATTAGGTTTGGCAAAAAGACTTCGTGTTCCCGACGATTTTTTCCAACTTTCACAATCCATCTCGTATCAGTATTATAATTTGAACAATTATTATACAGGGCTATTCACTTTTGGAGATGGTCAGGCAAACAATCTTGCTTACACGGTAAACTTAACTCGAAACAACACTAGAATTAACCCTATTTTTCCCACAGGAGGATCTACTTTTAGTATTAATGCAAAATTTACTCCTCCCTATTCTCTTTTTTCTAGTAAAGACTATGCCAACTTGGGAGACTTACCCGAATTTCAAGACGAAAATGGCAATCCTATCCCAGAAAAAATTGATCAAGAAAAGTACAGATGGCTTGAGTTTTACAAAATTAAATTCAATGGTACCTGGTACACTCCCATATATGAAAAGTTAACCCTGAAGACCCAAGCTGATTTTGGGTTTATTGGAGCATACAACCTGTCACGTGGAAACATTCCCTTTGAACGTTTCTTCCTAGGGGGAGACGGAATGGTAAGTTATGCGCTAGATGGAAGAGAAACCATTGCACTAAGAGGATATCCAAACCAATCTTTGTCCAGTACAGACGGTTCTGTGATTTACAACAAATTCTCTTTGGAATTACGATACCCTATCACACTTAAACCAAGTGCTTCGATTTATGCACTTACTTTTTTAGAAGCTGGAAAAGGGTATAATAATTTTAGAGAATTTAACCCTTTTATTTCGAAACGATCTGCAGGAGCAGGAGTCCGGATTTTTATGCCTGCTTTTGGTCTATTGGGAATTGATTTTGGATATGGCTTTGACAATGTCAACTCAAACCTCTCCACACCCAATGGATGGGAAACTCATTTTGTAATTGGCCAAAGATTCTAATTTTTTAATTCAGATTTCATCCCCAATAATATCTTTCAAATCTAAACGTTAATAGAGTGATGCTCTTAAAAAAACCAACATCTTGGATTCTTACTATTTTCTTGGGAATAAGTGTATGTACTTATGCGCAAAAAGGTGCTCGTGTAGGCTATATTGACATGAATGTCATACTAGAAAGTGTAGAAGAATACGGAAAAGCCAGTCAGCTTTTGGATAACAGCATTGAAAAGTGGAAAAAAGAAATCGAATTAAAGAAAATTCAATTAAAACAATACGAAGATCAGCTAAATACTGAACGGGTTTTACTTACCCCCGAGTTGATTAAAGACCGAGAACTAGAAATTAACGATTTTGCCTCCGAGATTGTAAATTTACAAGAAAAACGCTTTGGACCTCAGGGGGACATGATTGTACAACGCTCTAAATTAATTCAACCTGTTCAAGATCAAGTACTCACCATCGTAAAACAAATTGCAGAAGAAAAAAAATACGATTTTATTTTTGATCGATCTTCCTCTGTTACCATGTTGTATTCCGCAAAAATTTACGATATTAGCGATCTAGTTATAAAAAGAATTAACAGACAACAACGCATTCAAAATAGAAAGGAACAGTTAAACAAGCTTAAAGCAAAAACCAATTCCTTAAACAATTAATATCCTGAACACTTATGAAACATTTTACTACCCTTATCGTTAGTTTATTTTTATCCCTTGCACCACTCAGCATGATGGCTCAATCTAAAGTTGCACATATCAATACGCAACAATTGATTAGTGAAATGCCTGAGGTCATTGCAGCTCAAAATGAACTCAAAAAATTAGAAGACCAGTACGCTAAAGAATTGGAAACCTCTGCGAAAGAATTTCAAACTAAAGCGCAAAGCTATCAAGGTGATGCTGAAAATCAAACCGATTTAATCAATCAGCAGCGTCAAGTAGAATTGCAAGAAATGCAACAACGCATCCAAGAATTTAGAGAAACTGCTGCTCAAGAATTGCAAAAACGTTCCGCAGAAATGATGCGCCCACTTTATGAAAAGGCACGAACTGCCATAGAGAAAGTAGCAACCGCCCAAGGGTTTGATTATGTTCTTGACTCTAGTCCAGGTGGAAGTGTAATCATGGCCACTGGAAAAGACCTAATCCCAGATGTAAAGTCTGAATTAGGATTCTAAAAACACTTAAATTCCATAAAAAAAGCCACCCTAAGGGTGGCTTTTTTTATTCTTTGAACCAAGAAGCATAAAGGATGTAATTTTTTGCAATCCGTTCAATTTCGTTTTGTTGTAAATCAGAATCTATATCTTTTATTTTTCGCGCCGGAACACCTGCATAGATTGACCCTGGAGCTACAATCGTATTTTGGGTAACTACTGCACCAGCAGCGATAATACTATTACTCCCAATTACACAATGATCCATTACAATACTCCCCATGCCTACCAAAACATTATCTTGTAATGTACAGCCGTGTACAATTGCATTGTGGCCTATTGATACATTGTTACCAATATGAGTAGGAGCAGTTTCAAAGGTAGCATGAATCACTACACCGTCCTGGATATTTACTTTATTACCTATCCGAATGGCGTTTACATCCCCGCGTATCACCGCTTGATACCAAACCGATACCTCATCTCCTAAAATTACATCCCCTATCACAGTTGCATTTTCAGCAAAAAAACAATCCGACCCATAGGCTGGGGTATATCCCCGAACTGACTTGATTAGCATAATTTTATGTTTGTTACAAAATACAAAAAGATTGTGGTCAAAATAGCTCCTATCTCCAAGTGTTATTTGACTTTCATTAAGTATTTTTGGGGACAAAAGAAAATAAGGTGGGAATTTATCAAATAACAGCTACAGCAGAAAAGGGTCAAGAAATGGCTCGGTTTACCGTAAACCAAATAATTGGATCTCAAAATCCATTGCATTTTAAAACTATTGATGACGCAAAAGGGGCACCTTTGATTCAACAGCTTTTTTATTTACCCTTTGTAAAATCTGTGAGTCTCTTCGAAAAGCATATAGAAGTTTCACGTTTTAATATTTTAGAATGGGAAGAGGTTCTTGAAGAAGTACGAGTTCAATTGGAAACCTATCTAAACGAAGGGGGTATTGTAATTGAAGAAACACCTGGCAACAAGGTCCCTGTGAGTGTATATGCCGAAAGCACACCCAACCCCTCAGTAATGAAATTTGTAGCCAACAAACCCTTGGTCACAGAGAGTGTTGAATTTAAAAATATAGATGAAGCAATTCATGCTCCTTTAGCTCAAAAACTCTTTCATTTCCCTTTTGTCAAAGAGGTCTTCATTAGCGCAAACTATGTGTCCATTACAAAATACGAAGTGGCAAGTTGGGATGAAATCGTAATGGAAATCAGAGCGTTTATTCGCTCTTTTATTGAAGAAGGTAATCCTATTCTGACGCAACACCCTAAACTCAACAAAGAAGATCAAAAAATTCCTACCCCACAGAATCTCGATCCACTGGAAACACAAATCGTATCCATATTGGAAGAATACATAAAACCTGCAGTAGCTTCTGATGGTGGAAATATTGCATTTGACTCTTATGACGCTACAAAAAAATCAGTTAAGGTTGTGCTCCAAGGGGCTTGTAGCGGTTGTCCTTCGTCTACTTTTACTTTAAAAAATGGTATTGAAAACATGCTCAAAGAAATGATGCCGGGTAAAGTAGAGAACGTAGTGGCCATCAATGGATAGGATGCCTATCGTCTAAAATCACTTTTTTGAAGGGGTGGTTTGAAAATCTTTTAAGTAATAGGGCTCAAAAGTAGCTAGATCTTCAAAATTTTTACACTCAAACTGTATCCAAGCCAGTTGGGTCATTTCTTTTGCCGAAGGATAATGAACCTTTTCGGTAAAACGGGCATTAATCTTAGGGTGTATCGCTTGGAATTTTGAAGCACCATTTCCAATAACTAAACACGGAGATTGTCCTACAAGTTCATAAAAACTATGCTCAGATAATACCAATGCATTCGTTTGTTGTATCCAATTTTTTGAAGCATCAAAAACAGCTGTATAAACTTCCATACGACGTGCATCTAGCATAGGGATAAAAAACGCATACTCTGAGTTTCCAAAAAAAGGTGCAACCAAAAGTTCAAGCGTTTGAATTGCAATCAAAGGAAGATCAAGCGCAAAACAAAGTCCTTTTGCTGCAGCAACGCCAATTCTAAGTCCTGTGTAAGACCCAGGTCCTTTACTGATTGCTATAGCATCTAATTGCGAAAATTCAACATTTGCATGATGAAGTACTTCTTGAATAAACACATGCAATTTTTCACCATGACTGAAGTGTTCAGTCAACAATTCTTTTTCAGCTATACATTTTCCCTTAAAACTCAAAGCGACGGAACATTGTTGTGTAGTGGTTTCTAAGTGGAGAATATAAGCCATAAATAAACTTATAAAATTCCGATTAAAGTACCATTATGCATCAAGGCCCCGTATTGGGATTTGACACCAAAAAAGCTCCCTAGAGGTAAATGTATAGAACTAAAAAGGTTGAATTTTTGAATCTTTCCCAACATCAGATCGTTTGATTTTTATCTAATAATAAGAAAAAAATTACAGGCTTATCTGAATTCCAAAATAAAATTCCAAAATCTTCAGTTTGAAAATATAATCATACTTGGCACGTACATTATCAGAAGCAGCAATTTCATAGCGTTGTTTAGTTTGAATAAAATCATACGAATTCATCACTCCAGCTTCAAACTGCTTTTCTGCCATCAGATAAGACTCTTTTCTTGCTTTAAGCGTTTTTTCAGAAGCCTCAAAAAATTTAAAAGCGCCCTCTGCATTGTTGTAGGCTTGATTAATGGTGTTTTCTAAGTCTAGTTTACTTTGCTCAAACTGATTTTCGGATCGTTTCAAGTTTAATTTTCTTCTCTTGATATTGTTCTTCGTGGACAATCCATTAAAAATGGGAATGTTTAAAGACAAACCGTAACTATGCCCATCATTTTGACGAAACTGATCTCCAAAGGGTAAGGGATCGGCTACGCTTCTTTCGGGAAATTGACTAACCACAAGTGCGCCGTTTTCTTTTACTACGCCAATAGGAGTTTCAATTAGGTTTCCTGTTTCTAAAAATCGGTCGCTATAGGATATACGTGTATTGTAATTGTAAAAGGCCGTAAGAGTAGGTAGCAATGCTCCCTTTGCCAAATCAATATCCTTTTTTGCAATCTCGATATTGGTTGCTCCTAGTTTGATATCATTTCTAAAACTCAGCGCTTTTTCATAAATATTTTTGGGTTGTTCTAAGAGAATTTGGGAAAGAGGAATCACATAATCTATTTCTGCAATATCAAAATTATCGTAATCTGTGATCAACAGAGCCTGCGCCAAACTGATCAACGAAAGACGTGTCGCATTTTCTGCCTGAACCAATGCTTGTTCCTGAGCTGCTAGATTTGCTTCAATCTCATAAATCTCCACTTGGGTTTGAACTCCCGCTTCGATTCGCAATTGGGTTCGCTCTAACTCTTGTCTTGCCAACTCGAGCTGATAGCGCTGCACCTCCTCCAACTCCTTGTTGAACATCACTTGCAAATATAAATTGGCTACAAAAAGACTAATATCGTCTTTCATGTCTTCCAATTGGTATTGACGTGCAATGATATTCAAGTTGGCACGTGCCAACTGGTTGATATTCTGTTTTCCATTAAATAAAGTCACACCTACATTTCCTCCAAAAGATGAAAACTGAGTTGTTAGATTTTCAATCAATCCATTGGTGATGTTTTGGCTCAGCCCGTTATTCCAAATATGTTGAGACTGTGCATTGACTCGGGGAAAAAAACTGCCAAAGGCATCTAACTTGTCTATTTCCGCACCCTCCAAATCAATTTCAGATTGTTGGATACTGATGTTTTTCTCTAGGGCAATCAGCACACATTCTTCTAAAGTATATTTTTTGACCTGTGCAGATAGCTTTAGCATTGAAAGAGAAAGTAAAAAGCATAGCAATGTTCTCATAATGGGTTGGATTGTTTTTTTAAAGCCCTAAGGGTTAATTATTTTCTGTTGATGATTCCTCTTCGTCACCTTTCTTTATAGGTTCTGTTTTGTTCCAGACCTTGATTTGATCTTCTTTGGTAAGCCCTGAAATAACTTCCACATTAACTCCGTCAGAAATCCCAATCTCAATATCCCTGCGTTCAAATTTTTGATCTTCAACTTGAACCTCAACATATGGTTTTTCCGTTTCCCTGTCGAATTGCAATAAGGCTTCCGGTATAGCCATTATGCTATCCTTGCGTTCTAGCACTAAAGAGGCATTGGCACTGTACCCAGCACGTACAAAAATAGAATCGTTTAAAAACAAATCGGCTTCAATAATAAACTGTACAGCTCCCTGTTCTTCATTTCCTTTGGGTGCAATAAATTTTAGCCTGGCATCCAGAGCTTGATCTTCAATAGCGCCTAAACTTACTTCCAAAGGCATTCCAACTCGCAACTTTCCTACTTCAGCCTCGTCTACTTTTCCTTCAAAAATCATCTTGTTTAAATCTGCAATAGTCGCTATCGTTGTACCCGCATTAAAACTATTGCTGGCAATAACTTGAAACCCTTCTTCTACGGGAATTTCCAAAACCGTTCCGGGAACTGTAGCTCGGATATTAGTATTGGCAGAAGCAGCTCCACCTTTGGAACCTGAACGAATGATTTGCAAATCCGAAATCGAATTAGAGACATCTTGTTTGGCTTGGTTGAATCGCAATTGTACATTTTCAAAATTTTGCTTTGAAATGATTCCTTTTTCAAAAAGATCTTTATTTCTGTTTAATTCGATCTCCGCATTTTTAAGTACAATTCTAGAATTAGCCAATCGGCCTTCAGCACTGTTTAGATTTTGCTCGTTTGGTACCACTTTGATTTTGGCTAAAAGATCACCTGTATTTACTTGATCTCCTTCCTCTACAAAAAGTGCGTCGATAATTCCTTGGATCTGAGGTTTAATTTCAACCTCGTCTTCGGGTATTACTTTTCCTGTTACTACCGTTTTCTTTTCTATGGAAGTAGTAATAACCGTTTGGGTATCATACTCAATGACTGACTTATTGTTAGTCTTAATAAAAAAAGCTGCAGCAAATAGCGCACCTAGGATTAAAAGTGCAATTCCGATGTATTTTAAAATTTTCATAGGTTTATTATATAAATGATTTTATTCTTCTCTTAATGCGTCAATAGGTTTAATACTTACTGCTCGTTGAGCGGGTATTAGCCCGATAAGGGTTCCTAAAAATACCATGATAAACAAAGCTCCCACTATAAAAGGAATGGGTACTGTAGGATTGGTATAAGGAAAATTGGTTAGGTCTTGCGTAGCTTGGTTGATTCCAAATAAAACTAAGGCGCCTAGAATTATCCCAAGGATTCCAGCGATCAAGGTCAAAAACACAGACTCTAAAATGATTTGATTGCGAACTTCAGATGGGGTGGCTCCTAAAGCCCTTCTTACACCCAATTCTTTCGTGCGCTCTTTTACAGAAATTAATAGGATATTTCCAATTCCGATGACTCCAGCAATTATAGTTGCGATTCCAACAATTAAAGACAACAATGTCATACCTTTTGAAAACCCTACAATTTTGTTGAATATTTCTCCAAGATTGAATCCTCCGAAAGCGCGTTCATCGTCTGGAGAAACTCTGTGGATTCGTTTTAGTGCGGTTTTGATGTCTTTCTCTACAGCTACCACATCGGCATCGTCATAGGCGGCAATGGTAAACCATTGGACTCGGTCTCCAGAATTATAAATTTTTCTGTAAGTTTCAAAAGGAATAAAGATGTCTCCATCACTTTCAAAGCCCCCTCCAGGCACATACTTGTGCACTCCGATTACTTGGAAATAGATGTTGTCAATTCTTATGTACTGTCCGATAGGGTTTTCCTCCTTTTCAAAAAGTTCGGTTTGGGTTCGTTCTCCAATCACGCAAACTTTTCGTCGGTATTTAATATCTTCTTCATTGATGAATCGGCCTCCTTCATAGATTTTTTTGGTAGCAATCTTGGTGTACTCTGGAAAATCTCCATAAACATTATAATTACTAGACTTGTTTTTACGCACAACCAATGGACTCGTTCCTCCAAAAACCCCTCTGGCATTTCGGGGAGCAACAAACTCCACTTCAGGGATGCGTTGTTTGATGTAGTCAATGTCAGATAGCTTGAGTTCTATATTGCGGCCAATTTTAAATCCGTCATAGGGTATGCTAGTTCGCTGTGCCCAAATAAACATGGAATTCATCGCTATATTTTCAAACTGTCTCTCAAAGCCATTATCTAATCCTTTTGCCGCTCCAGAAAGGGTGATATAAATGAAAATTCCCCAAAGCACACCGATCACTGTGATTATTGTACGCGTTTTGTTTTTAGCAATAGATCCAAAAATTTCTTGCCAGGTATCTCGATCAAAAAGTACTTTAAGGCTATTCATCTCTTAGGGCAACTATAGGTTTTATACTTGAAGCTCTTTTGGCAGGAATATAACCTGCAATAGCACCAAAAATGATCAATACTACGGTGGCTGCTAATGCGGTTCCAAAATCAATAAACGGATTTTTTATAAAGTAATCCTCCAATTTTAGACCTATATTTTCCAAAAGTAACACACCTAAAAAAAGTCCAATGTATCCCGAAATCGTTGTGATAAAAACCGATTCTTGTAATATCATTTGAATCACAGAACGCGGTGTAGCCCCAAGGGCTTTGCGAATTCCTAGTTCTTTAGTACGCTCTTTCACTACAAATACCATTATGTTTGAAATTCCTATGATTCCAGCTATCAGTGTTCCTAAACCTACAAAACTTACAATTAGTTGTAATACAACTGCAAATTGTTGGCTTTGTTTAAGATCATCTGTGAGGTTTTGAAAATAAATCCCATTAGGATCACTTGGGGCAATGGATTTTTTTTCTTTTAAATATTTTTTTATCGATTTTTCCAAGGCTAAAGCACCAGAATGTCCTAACTCCTTTCTAAATGTAACTATAATTTGATCTACCTTGTCATTGCTTTTTTCTATCAACTGACGTGTGGTATAGGGTATGTAAATGTAGCGCTCTTCATTGTCCCCCCCATCATCTTGAAAAACACCTACTACTTTAAAGGCGATGCTACCAATATTGATAAATTTCCCAAGAGGATCTTCTCCCTTAAATAAATCTTTTGCGACAAGCCTCCCAATGACAGCACTTTTCTTTTTTTCTTCCAAGTCAGATTGATTGACATATCTCCCTTTCATCAAAATTGTTTTTTCTACAAATTGATGTCCTGGAGCTACCGCTCTTGTCGAATAGGTATTACTCTCATTTTTATATTTTGTTAAAGCGGATCGTCTAATTCTAGGGGTAAGATGTTCTATAAAAAATGCGAAGTTTTCTTCAATTTCTTTAACGTCATCGTTTTTGAATTCAATTCTTCGGTTAGCCTTGAACCCTTTATAGGGTTTTGACGTTTTCCCAGGATAGATAAAAATTGCATTACTTGCATCGTCTAAAAAAAATTCCTGAAAAGTGTTTTTTAATCCATTGCCCAAACCAAAAAGAATGATGAAAATAAAAATCCCAAGGGCTACAGTAAAACCAGATAAAAATGTCCTGAGTTTATTTTTACCAATTGTTTCAAATATTTCTCTCCAACGGTCTCTATTAAACATGGGCTGATGCTAGGACTTGTTTAATTTTTTTATCTTCAATAATGACACCATCTTTTAACATTACTACACGTTTACACATTTGTGCAATGTCGTGTTCATGAGTAACCACCAATATTGTTTTTCCTTCTTCATTGATTTTTTGGATCAAGTCCATCACCTCGTAGGAGGTGGTGGTATCTAATGCTCCTGTTGGCTCATCCGCCAAGAGCACTTTAGGTCTTGAGGCCATAGCCCTTGCAATCGCCACGCGTTGTTTTTGCCCTCCAGAAAGTTCGCTAGGTAAATGGGTCGCCCATTCTTTTAGACCTACACGATCTAAATAATCTAAAGCCAACTCTTGACGTTCTTTTCTTGATATTCCTTGATAATACAATGGAAGAGAAACATTTTCTAAAGCTGATTTATAATTGATTAGATTGAACGATTGAAAGACAAATCCTAAAAATTTATTTCTGTATTTCGCTGCTTTGGTTTCATTCAAATCCTTGATAGGGACATCATCAAGAATATAATCCCCTTCATCGGCTACATCCAACATTCCTAAAATATTGAGTAAGGTTGATTTTCCAGACCCTGAAGATCCCATTATGGCCACAAGCTCTCCTTCTTTAATATCTAAGTTAATTCCCTTGAGTACATGCAATGAGGAAGCCCCCATTTTATAGGATTTGTGTAAATCTTTTAGTTTTATCATTGGAGTTCTTACTTGTTCGTTCGGGGTTTAAGCCTATTGATATATAATTAGACTCAATTTTTTCCCGTTTGTTACATCTCTTGTTAATTTTTTTTTAGAATTCTCAAAACTTTCCACCCAACCAAACCAACTAAAAGGTATGGAATCGCCATAAGATATAAGATTCCGTTGTTTATTCCTTTTGCAGTAGCTTGCCCTTCTTCCGATTGGAGTACAGCACGACACATAGAGCATTGTGCTGAAACTTCTTCTACACCCAATACTAACAAACACAATAAGGTAGAAAAAAAGACGAGGGACTGTTTTTTAGACATAATAGGGTGATATCATCAAATACACAATAACCCCCGTTACCGCAATGTACATCCAAATAGGAAATGTATAACGAGCAATCTTCTTGTGCGCGTCAAAGTGTTTTGAAATGGCGCGAACATACGTAACCAATACTAATGGAATTATTCCTATAGAAAGGATAATATGAGAAATCAATATAAAGTAGTAGACTCCCCGTATCATTCCCTCTCCCCCATAGGGAGTTGGATCAGACGTCATATGGTAGGCTACATACATGCCAAGAAAAACGACAGAAAGACCTATGGCGGTCTTCATAAGTTGTTCATGAAGTAGAATGTTTTTTCTTCTAATGGCCACATAAGCTGTTATAAGGACTAGGGCTGTAGTTGCATTGATAGCCGCATAAATGGGTGGTAAAAAATTTAATGGAGCCACATTGGGTATTCGAATTAAAAAAAGGATCGCAACAACTACAGGTATTGCAATGGAAAGGATCCAAACCCAAGGTTTGTACTTCGCTGTTAAATCTTGTCTTTGTTTGGTCATAATTTATTCTTTCAATAGTTTTTCAATGTCCTCCATCAACAAATCTACCTCCTGCACCTCCACATCTTCTTCATCAATACCCATATAATAAACAATAGGGTTGCCAAATGCGTCGGAACGAGAGCGTATAAAGCCCTTTTTGTCAATTAAAGCAAAATAGCCTTGATGCTCAAATCCTCCCTCAACCCTTGGATTTACTGATGCAAATATATTAAATCCTTTGTTGGCGAGGGTATAAAGGTCTTCCTTTTCGCCTGTCAAAAAGTGCCAGTTTTGAGAAAAGACGTTGTACGATTCTGCATAGTTTTTTAAAACTTTTGGAGTGTCGTGTTCTGGATCGATTGTAAATGAAGTAATTCCAAAATCTTCCCGTTCACCAAATTGGGATTCGATACGTTTCATGTTTTTGTTCATGATAGGGCATATACTAGGGCAAGAGGTGAAGAAAAATTCAACGACATACACCTTATTTGAAAAGTCCTCGTTAGAAATCAAAAGACTGTCCTGATTTAAAAATGCAAATTCAGGTACTTTTTTAGCTTCCCCATTTAAAATAATATACTGAAGGGGGTCAGCGGATTGAGAACGACTACTATCCACTACTTTATTTTCAATAATTCTATTAAAAATTTTTGGAATAAATAGAATTCCAAAAATGAGAATAATTAAAAACAGTCCTACATACTTTAACTTGGACATCTCTATTTGTTTCTTTGTGTATTATAAATCTTTAGTGCCAAACGGTATTCTGCTAAAATCACTTTTACATCATCTATCATCTTTTTATTGATCTGCGCGACAGAGCGCGCATCAAATCCATAGAGGGTTCCCGTATCTTCATCATCGTTTCTTCCTCTGAGATTGCGATCTTTATCAATAATAAAAACAAATGGGGCACTCTGGTTTTCGTCTAATGAAAATGGGGTTTTTAACGAAGCAAAATGGGTGTTGATCTCTTCTTTGGAAGTATAGATAAAGTTCCATCGAGACAGGTCTGTCCCCACTCCTTCTTTCAATTCGTTTTTGAGTTCTTTAACCTGAGCTACTCGACTAGAATCCACAAGAAAAACAAACTGAAAATCATCAAATTGATAAAAACGCTTGTAAATTTTTTCATTGAGATTGAGGGCTTCTGCTTTTTTATTTTCTAAACTTCCACCCCAGTAACCCAATATGGTAATGTGGTCTTTTAGTTGGGGAGAATCTCCTATTAGGTTTTGAGGAAGTACTTCAATTTTAGAGGTCAATATAGGGAGTTTCGCAAAGTTGTTTTTCCCTGAAGCAAAAAAAAGATAAACTAATAGAGGGAATACAAATAAGATTCCCAAAACTATTTTTTTGTATACGTCGTTCTTTTTCATAAATAAAAAAGCGGTTCAAAACCGCTTTGCAAATTTGGATTGTTTCTAGAAATTCCAGGCGACAAAACCGGATTCCATTACATCAAAAATGTAATCGCCTTCCAAAATCAAAATAAAAGCCAAATAGGGAATTAAAATCACCAGAGGAAGTACAATCGCATTTTTTAGCCCACTGCGTTCATCTCGAATGTGCATAAAATCCCACGCAATATAATACGCCTTTACGATGGTCAAGATGATAAAGATCCAATTGAGTAATTTCATTCGTAAAAAACTCGTCATTAGGATTTGAGGTTTCATAATCCCTAAAGCAACTTCAATAGTAGTTACAATGGAGAGAAAAATCAAGACCCCCCATATTTTCTGTTGATTGGATTTAAACTTTAAAAGTCCTCTAAAGATGGCTAATTTATGTCCTTCTGCGGCCATGTGGTTTTATTTTTATGTGTTAAACGAGATAGAAGAATGTGAATACGAACACCCAGACCAGATCGACAAAGTGCCAATAGAGTCCTACTTTTTCTACCATTTCATAATGACCTCTTCGTTCATAGGTTCCCAAGATGACATTAAAGAAAATAATAATATTGATTACAACTCCAGAAAATACGTGAAAACCGTGAAATCCAGTAATGAAGAAAAAGAAATCTGCAAAAAGACGATTTCCGTATTCGTTATGAATCAGGTTGGCTCCTTCAACTACTTCTACAGCTTCATCTATTTTGGCGAGAGAAGCTTCTCTAGACAATACTGTCTTGTGACCCTCCTGGGTAAGTTGTTGGGTCCGAATAACAAGGTTTGGGTCTGCTAAAAATCCTTTTTTGACTTCTGCTAGAGAAACGTTGGGCATTGCTTTTTCATCCTCATACCAAATTCCATTGTAGGATTGGTGTGTAGCCCTTTCAGATGCAATTCCTTGTGCAAACTCTTGGATAGCCGCACGCTTTCCAGTTTCTGCATTCACAAATTGTAAGATTTGACCTCCTCGGGTTTCTAAAGCCCCATATTCACCTTTAATAAAATTCTTCCATTCCCACGCTTGAGAACCAACGAATATCGCACCACCGATGATGGTAAGTAGCATATAAAAAGTCACTTTGGCTTTGTTCATGTGATGACCCGCATCAACAGCCAATACCATGGTCACTGATGAAAAAATTAAAATAAAGGTCATCAGGGCGACATAATACATAGGCGCATCAATACCGTGTAGAAAAGGAAAGTGTGTAAATACCTCGTCTGCAATCGGCCAAGAGTTGATGTTTTTAAATCTTGAGAAACCGTAGGAAACAAGAAACCCCGTAAAAGTGAGCGCATCCGAAACAATAAAAAACCACATCATCATTTTACCGTAGCTGGCGTTTAGCGGTTTATTTCCACCTCCCCATACTTGAGCTTCGTCAACAGATGCGTTTGTAGTTACTTCCATAGTAATGTCTTAAATTCGATACAAATTTATTAATTTTTAACCGTAGAATGAAACGAATAAAAATAAATATACCCAAAGGATATCCAGAAAATGCCAAAAAGTTACTGCCAGTTCAAAACCTAGAGTATTTCCTTGTTCATAAGCTCCCTTCAAGGTCTTAAAAAAAACATTCAACACAATTGTAATTCCAGCTGTAAGGTGGGCCAAATGCAATAAAACTAAAACGTACAAATAGGAGGTGGTAATCGTACTTTCTGGACCCGTAAAATAGTATCCTTTTTCTATTATCCCATTAAAACCTTGAAATTGAAAATAAACAAAAGCAATTGCTAAACCTAGGGTTGCTAAAAGCAATGACTGGGTAGCTTTTTGCTTTTGGGCTTTTAACATTTTTAAAGCAGCATAAAAGGTCCCGCTACTCAAGACAATTAATAGCGTGCTAAGGGTAAAAGCAAAAGGGAGTTCAATTTGTTGTATCCAATCGGCGCGGGAGCTACTCACCACATAGGCGCTAGTAAGCCCTGCAAAAGTCATGCTCATACTGATCATCCCGAACCATAGCATCATTTTTTTAGCTCGGTTAGTTTTGGTACTTATTGAATCGTTTGTATTCATTGTAATAAGAATTTGTCAATTACGTAAATCAGTTGTATTCCAGTGATATAGATGATACTCGCTCGAATCAAAAGACGAGCTGCAGAATCCGTTTTAGAAATCATTAATTTTAATGCATAATATAAAAAAACAGCTCCTAGGAGGAATACTAAAATTGAAGCTGTTTTAGTAAGATATAACGCTCCTGTATAATGAAATGCAGGAATCAATGAAATTACAACGGTCCAAAGGGTATAAAAGACAATTTGGAAAGCTGTATTTTGATCTTTCGAGCCGGAGGGTAACATTTTAAACCCGGCTGCTTGATATTGATCGTGCATTAACCAACCTATCGCCCAAAAATGGGGGAACTGCCAAAAGAACTGCAACATGAACAGCAGTCCTGGTTCAACACCAAATTCATTGGTTGCCGCCACCCAGCCTAACATAAATGGTATAGCTCCTGGAAAGGCTCCAATAAATACTGAAAGCGGTGTTTTTTGCTTCAAAGGAGTATACACGCAGGCATACAAAAAGATCGAAATACTTGCGAAAAAAGCTGTTTTAAGATTGATGATATACAAGGAGGTAACACCAACTAAGGTTAAAATTACTCCAATAAATAAGGCAGATTTTGAATGCATTCTTCCCGCAGGAAGTGGTCGGTTTTGGGTGCGAATCATAAGGCTATCCAAGTCTTTTTCAAATACCTGATTGAATGCATTTGAAGCTCCAACCATAGCATAACCTCCTACTGTCAATAAAAGCAAGGTGAAATAATTAACTTCATTTACTGCTAAAAAATAACCCGCAAGAGAAGATACCACTACAGAAACCGAAAGCCTAAACTTGGTCAGTTGAGAAAAATCAATTAATCTCTGTTGTCGAGTTGAAATTGCAATGGTTTTGTTAGGCGGCATCGATCCTCATCGTTCAGGGGGCAAAGATAGGTGAGAAAATGCCATTGCACAATATTTCCTTTGTTAAGATTAAAATTCTTTTTTTTATTGCAACCTAAATATAATCGGAATACTAAATGGTACTCGTACAGGACGACCTCTTTGCTTTCCTGGGGTCATTAAAGGTAATTTTGAAATAATGCGATGCGCCTCTTTCTCTAAGTTTTTATCGGGTCCTCGCATACTTATGTTGGTAATGCTTCCGTCTTTAGAGATGATAAAACTAACGTACACCCTACCTTGAATTCCCATCTCCTGAGCGATTTCGGGGTAGCGGAAGTTTTTGTGAATGTGTTTATTCATTTGTTCCTGAAAGCAATCTCTGCGTTCTGATTTTTTGACACCTTCGCAGCCTGGAAAAATAGGCACATCTTCAATGACTGCAAAAGGAACATCTTCTTCTTCTTCCTCTTCCACCTCAACGTCCACAATCTCCACGATTTCTTCTTCATTGGTCTCAGTTGACTCAATCACAGTTTCCTCAACATCCTCTTCGTCCTGAACAATCTCAATTACCTGAGGAGCCGGAGGTGGCGGTGGAGGAGTTTTGATCTGTTCTGTAATTGGGATTACTTCGTCTTCTTCGTCTTCCACTGTCAGTGTTTCGTAGTCATAGTTTTTTTCAAAAGTTTTCCATTCTATAGCTCGCCATGAAATAAACAAGACCAGTGCCAATCCAATGACAAAGTATAAACCACTGTTTTTCCGTAAATCTACTTTAGGGGATTTTTTTATTTCCATGAGTTTGGGGCTTTGGTATAATATTATCAAAAATTATACCATTCATTAAAATAAAAAACCAGCCAAAAGGCTGGTTTTACTAAAATCAAAAAGTGTTTTATTGTAATCTAAATGTGATCGGAATACTAAATGGCACCCGTACAGGACGACCTCTTTGTTTTCCTGGGGTCATAGAAGGTAATTTTGAAATAATACGTTCCGCCTCTTTCTCTAAGTTTTTATCGGGTCCTCGCATGCGGATGTTGGTAATACTTCCGTCTCTTGAGATGATAAAATTAACATATACACGACCTTGAATCCCCATCTCTTGTGCGATTTCGGGATAGCGGAAGTTTTTGCGAATGTGTTTATTCATTTGTTCCTGAAAGCAATCTCTACGTTCGGACTTTTTTACACGCTCGCAGCCTGGAAAAATAGGTACATCTTCAATGACTGCAAAAGGAACATCAATGTCTTCTTCTTCCTCTTCAACCTCGACGATTTCAACAATTTCTTCTTCATCCGTTTCTGTAGATTCGATAACGGTTTCTTCCACTTCCTCTTCGTCTTCCACGACTTCTATGACCTCAGGTGCTGGGGGCGGTGGTGGAGGTGGGGGTGGTGGGGTTTTAAGTTGTTCTGTAATTGGGATTTCTTCGTCATCATCGTCTTCCACATTAAGGGCTTCGTAGTCATACATTTTTTTGTATGTTTTCCATTCAATTGCTTGCCATGAGACAAATAGGACTACTGCTAGACCAATGACAAAATAAAGACTACTATTTTTAGTTAAGTCTACTTTTTCGCTTTTTTTAGGCTGCATTTTACACAAATTTTAGATAGCTAATCTAAAAAAAATCTCATAAATAAAGTTATTCTTGAGTAGAAAAACGAAATAAAAACCAAATTGAGAAAATTCCGATACTCGTTCCTATAAAATTAGCAATCAAGTCTTGGTAGTCAAAATACCTCTGAAATGTTGGAATTAATTGTAAAAGTTCCAATGCAGACCCAACCAAAACACTTAAAATAAATGCTTTTTTATAGGCAGAAGGGTGTTTGAAAAAAGCAAAAAAATAGAGGATACTCAACCCCATATAACATATTAAATGTAAAACCAGATCTCCTCGAATAAAAAAAAGATGCCAGGGTTGTGAATTTGGATTGGGAGGCTTTAAAGAAAGATATACAACTACAATTGTAGCGAGTCCAGCTAAAATTTTAAAATATTTATCCTCCTGTAACCAACGTTTGATATGCTTCTGCATCTAAAAGACTCTCTATTTGTGTCAAATCACTACACTGTACCTTGACCATCCATCCTGCACCATAAGGATCTTCATTCACTGTTTCTGGGGAATCTTCTAAAGCTTCATTGATTTCAACTACTTCTCCCGATACCGGCATAAATAGGTCCGATACGGTCTTTACCGCCTCCACAGAACCAAATACCTCTTCAGCATCTAAACTGTCATTTAGCGTTTCAATTTCTACATATACGATATCTCCAAGTTCCCCCTGTGCAAAATCGGTTATGCCCACGGTAACGATATCACCCTCTAATTTAATCCATTCGTGATCTTTGGTGTATTTTAAATCTGCAGGTACATTCATTGTTTTGTTTTTAGTAAAACAAAAGTAAAAAATTCCTTCAGCAAAGGACTTTTTTAATTTCCAAAATTATAACGAATCGTAAAACCAGAGCGGATACTGGTTTGTGGGAAAGCAGTGGAAATGGCAAACTCTGAAAAATTATGATCGTAAAAAAATAAAGCTGTAAGATTTTTTGTCAAGGCGTAATCAGCTGTTACCTTTATTGCCATTAGCCGTTGTCCTGCAGTGACTTGATTGTTATCGTATTCTAAGTTTCTCAATACCGTGACGTTATCCCGATAGGAAATATCTGCTTTGATATTTAAATCTCCGCTCAAGATCACCCTACGGCCTCCAAAACTTGTTCTAAATCTCAAATCTTGAACCCTATACCCGAGCCCCAAAATATATTCATCACCACTCGTTTCAGTAATCAAATTATTGTCTAAGCTTAAGGAAATTGCACGTTCTTTTCTAAGTTCAGCTAGTAATCTCAAGGAATTGTTTAATTCCATATCCAAACGAACTAGCGGATTAAACTGTTCCACCAAATTAATATTGGAATATAAACGTTGAGGAATTAAGTTTCCGGACTTATCTGTCTGATCGGGAAGTGTTGGGTCGTATTCGAAATTGGTCTGGAAATTCGTCAGTGTATAACTGGCTCGGTAGGCGTGATTTAAAGAGAGGCGATTAAAAATTTTAGAAAGCGATTTAATTTCGGTTAGTCCTGTAAATTTTAAACTCCAATTGGGAAGTGGTGTCCCTTTTATTGGATTCAGGTCAATTTCATTAGGATTGGCACCTGAATAGGCGGCTACAAATGAATGCAGCAATACAGACTGTTGTGTTTTTCCAAAACCTAGAGGAAAGCCCTCAGTATCCAACCCTAAGTCCATAAAATCGCTATTTTCAGCAAGTCGTCTTGCAATGATACTTCGGTATTCTCGGAATTTTTCAAAGTTTGAACTTTCTAAACCTTGAGCAGAATTAAACGCTGTTTTTAACAAAATAGTTGACATTCCAAAGTTTCCTAAAATATTTGAATATTGAGGGATATACTCCTGATTTTCAACCATAAAATTTTCGAGTCTATTTTCGGTAAAGTCTCGCTCTACATTAAAATCAATGATCAAGCCATTTAGGGGAACTACTTGTGCCGTGGCCTTAAACTTGTTGGAACGCAACTGGGTATACAATTGATTGAAGTTAGGGAAGCCCGTAAGCCATCCCTGTCTAGCCACCTCGTAGCGCACGTCTGCTTGACTCCCAAAAGTATATCCCAATGTGGGTCGCATCCCCCCGGCAAAACCAACGGAAGGCAAATAACCAGGAAGTACCGTACCATTATTTTCATTATAACTCGCCTGAACTCTTTTTACTGCGGTCAAAATATCAACAATTTTGGTCAAACTCTTTTTAAAGGCGGTATTCTTCCTTGACGTTGAATCTTTCAATTGAGCTTTATTTACGCTAGACTGAAAACTACTTTTTTTAGTGTTCAATCCTAAAATTGTATAAAGTTTTGAAAAGGAAAGTGCCCCGGTAAGAGTTTTGGTGTTATTGTTTTGAATGGTGTTGACCAATCCCAGTGGAATTCCTTCCTCACTTTTTACTTCTGCCAAGGCTTCAGAACCTCTTTGCCAGTTGAAGTTCCCAGTATAATTGTAGGTCGCATCAATAAAACTTAAAAAAGGAATGTATTGAAATGGAAGCTTATAGTTTAAGGCTAAAGACTGAAAGTGTGAATTGGGTTCTCCCGAATTAAAAAGCCCTTCCCATAAAACTCTTTGATTGGTCAGCAAAGAACTTGCTTCACTTTGATTCATGTCAAGGTTTTGCCTTATGATACTGCTTGTTGCCGCGTTAAAATTAAATCGAAGCGAACGTGTTAGGTTGTGACTTATGGCATAATTGTAATCAAATAAAAAGTTGCGTTGTTGTAGATTTGGTAAATCTCGTTGAAGGGAAGCATCCATTCCTTCCAAATATACTTGTCTAAACTTTTGGTTGTTTAAAATTCTATTGATGCTGGTAGCCCCTTCCAATGAGCTGGGAAGCAAATTGAAATTCAATTGTTGCAACCACCTCCAATACTTTTTTTGATTAAAGAATTTTACTTTTTTGAAAGGTTCTATGGGTTTCGAATTAAAGGAATAACCGTAGTTTGCTCCCAGCAATAAATTGATTTCTTCTTGCTTTTCAATTTCATAATCGCGGTGTTCCAACGCATTGTAGGCGTAAGAGAAGTCAAAATTTTCTGGATTGTAAAAGCGAGGGGGGCCTTCTCCTGAACTGTTTTTTCTAACCCCAATGAGACTTACACTTTTACGACGGGTGTAGTCGATTGCCTGATTTCTAATAGAATCACGTTGGGTATTGCGTTCTACGGTGTTGAGACGATCTTTCAATGTTAAATCTTGATAGAACGGATCGTACTTTGGGGTAATCAAGGTTTCTCCATTGGCAAAGCTCAGGGGTATTTGAAGTCCCCAATTGGCTGGGGCTAGCTGCCCAAGGTTTACGTTGGATATTAGGTCGTATTGTAACAACTCCTCTCGAGTTCGCTGATTGGGGGTTTGATCAATACTCCCAAAACCTATTGAAGAATAGCGTGCATTGGCAGAAAAAGTAGCAAAATCTGCAAGATTGGCATCTAAAGCGCCAATGGCTGCCCACCCCCCTTCACTGTCTATACCGGAGATTCTCAATTCATTAAACCAAACTTCACCGCAGAGGTCATCTCCCAATTGATTTGAAGGGTTTTTAACCCCTATCATCAAGGTTCGGATTGCTCCTAAGGAAGGATTTCCATGAATGGCAAGTTTGTATTTTTTCTGACCTGGCAAACTGCTGATTGGAGTAAATTCTTGAATTGGATTTAGCTCTTCATCAAAGTAAAGGGTTTCTCCTAATCCGAGTTGCTGTAATGCTTTCGCTTTTAATTTGGATAATAAGTCTACTGGTATTTCCAACGAATTTGACTCGGGAATCCACACCTCCTCTGCCGACAATCGATTGGAGGTATTTTCAACATAATCCGTAGGTTTTAAAGGTATTTCAATTTGGTAAAAATTATCTTGATAATCTGTCCCCAAACGAATAAAAGCGACCATTCTTCGATCAAATTCCTCTTCCGAACCCGTCCCAGGAAGAGGTTCATTTCCCGGTAAAGATTCCGCATGTAAAAACATACGAAGTTTACTGTATTGTCGCATGTCTAGATTTACGGGCTTGAAAATCGCCCTTGCGTCCATTGGTTTCAAATCACACACACGGAAAGAAAGGGACTGTTCGTTTTGACGAATGATGGTGTTGTTGTTATTGATCTGTTCTCTTTGGATTTCAGGAGGCAATACATAGTTGATCGGAATTCGATTTTCATTCTCTAAAATGTTTACTGTGCTGATATCCACCGTAGTTTTGGTATTGACCAAAATGTCTTCGTTCAACGGTTTGTTATACCTTCTCCAGTCCCCTCGAACCAAGTCCAAGGTACCAAATCGAAAAACTACCTCTTCTTCAAAACCATTTAAAAGCATTCGCATAAAACGTATCGAACGCAAATCGTTGATTTCGTTTACAGCCTCGAAGTAATTGTCGAATGAAGTGTTTTCATAATAAGATTTTTGAATTGGAATCTTAAATTGAATCCACCTTGTTGTGTATTCATCACCATTAGGTGCATTGACTTTAATGTTTTCTCTCACATCGGTGATAAAGGGATGATTTCCCACCTGCATGCTTTTAAAAATAGGAACGCGATATTCAAAATAACTATCAATCGTATTCATACTTTGGTCCCTATTGATGTCTTCTGTATCTGGTTCGGTGGTGTTTCCTCTGTCTGTATCACTAAAGGCTATAGGGGTATTGTTTTCAAATCCGTTGTAACGTTTGTATCGTTCTAAAATGCTTCCTTCTGCCTGAAGGAAATATTCGTAATTATCTCCTGCAGGATCAATAGGAGGTCCATTGGTAAAAATGGTGGCTTCTTCTTCATCACTCAGGCCATCCAAACCAACATCCTGTAACGGACGATCCTCGGGGTTAGAATTAAAGGCATACACAAGAGATTGGTTGGCAGGGACTCTTCCCCAAGGGGTATCATAGGTAGGGCTGAATTCATTTGAACTGGGAAGACCGTTTTCAAATTGTTTTCTTCCGTCACGCAAGATGTCTTCAGAAATATTCCCCAAATGAAATACCAATTCTCCTAACTCATCAGAGGGGGTCTCTTTGTCTGAAAATGTATCCAGTAGCCAAAATTCAATAAACTCTACGTTGGATTGTTCAAAATTGGTCGCATTTAATGCTCGAGTAATTCCTGCCCAATTCTTCTTTGGATTTGTTAAAAACTGGTTTTGAGGAGCATTGTTGTACGGCCCCTTTTCTCTTGGATAGTAAGCCAAGTCTAAGGTAGGAAGTCTTCTGAGCATCCCCTGAACCAAATCCTGTTCTGGAAACAATTCATCGATAAAGATACTTCTTGTTTCATTACTTGAAATATCGTCATTGTTTATCCCAGAGGGTTGTCTGGAATAAAAAACTTGATCGATAGAGTACCAGGCGAGCTTGGATCTTGCATAGCCGCTTGCCAGCCCTTCTGCATCGGCTCCAGGAACTCCATTGACAGGGACACTAGAGAGATTCCAAGAAGTAAACCCTTTCACATCAATATTGGTTTGAGCCCCTTCAAAATCATCGATATACACATTTGTTTCTCCGTTGAGTTGGGTATTTCTCGGATCTTTGGCTCCCAAATTTGCCACTTCCCCTCGAAAAGAAATTTGAGAAGGAATGTTCGATTGAATGGTAGGCCATTTGTTTACTAACCGCGTTAAAAAAGGCAATTCCGTAGAAAAGTTTGTATTGAAACCCATCATGGTATTGTTTACAGGTTCGGTTCCGTAATTCGCTTTTTGTGTCAGAGGGTTTTCACTAAGGTTGATCAAGGTACCTCCGACATAAAATTTATCATTGATTCTATGATTAATATTCAACCCTGAAAACCGTTTATTTTGTTGGTTAAAAAAAGAGTTGTTTTCTACAGAAATATCGATTGGAATGTTAGAAGCTTTAAGTCCTTCGTCCAGTATTTTTACCCTTCCAATTTCATAATTTACGGTATAGTCCAATCCTTCTCGAAGCAATCTTCCCCCTGCTGTTACTCGAACTGAACCCCTGGGTATATTAAAAGCTCCGATATTAATCCCATCACCACCTTCGGACTTGTACCGACCTTTAAGCTGAAATTTGTTCTTTTCTGAAAACTCGAGAGCAGCGGCTTTGGTAAGCCCATACATTTCCTTAAAAACGTATTTTCTTTGATTTTTATTAAAACTATTGTCAATATCATAGTCCTCTTTAGAAGATTTTGGATTGTCTAATAACTCAAACAAGAAAGATCCAAAGGGTTCTACTTTGGGAAAAATAATTCTACCGTAGCGTGGATCGATGGTGATTCCGGGGAGGTAATCAAAAAATCCATCTCCATTGGGAATCAAGTCTTGATAAGCATTCAACCGATCTAAGTGCATGGTATTCAGTAAAATTTCCTTATCCAGCTCTTCTGGCCAAATAGCAGGGTCCACAGGAGTCAAATAATTGATAGGAGAGGGATCGGTATATAAAATATTTAATCTGAAATCTTCTTCAGACAATTGAAAGGCGCCTGTATTATAAATGTTTTTCATCATCAAATCCCATACGGGTTGACGCACATCAGTCAGACTGCTTTTCAACATTTTAACGATAAGGGTATTGGTTTTGATTTGTGGCTGTAAATTTGATTGACCAGGAATATTGTTTTGTTGAATAATTGAAGTTCCTGGAATTTCACCATTGGCAAATTCTCCAACTTGATAGACTTTACCCAAGTAGGTGTATTGAAAAGCAACTCCCAAGATTTCATCGTTGCTCAAACGCTGATTTAAAGAAATATACCCTAGTTGCGGATGAAAAGAAAATTCTTGAGGTCTAAGTTTTCTCGCACTTTCCAATACAGCATAGTCAATTCCTTCATTGACCTTAAGCCCTTCAAAACCATTTTTTACCGTAGCAATATCTCTTATTTTTTCATTTAAAATTCCTCCAAAACCAATTTCATCAGGATCCAGCTTATTGGACTTGTTTTGAGGCGGATCGGATGGATTCGAGGTGTTAAAAAATCCAGCAAAACCATTATCCAAACGGGTATTTTCAGGATGGGCTTCTCCTAAATCCTGAAGTGCTATAATGTTTCTTACATTTTGTGTTTGATACCCTCTATTGGTAACCCAAACTTCAATCCTAGTGATTTGAACGGGCGAATTGATATAGGGATAATTGGCTAAAAATGTATCGTATTGGTCTCTAAAATATTGGCTAATAAAGTAATGTCGGTCTTCCTCATAATCTAAAGCAAATAGTGTGAACTCCTGAAGCTTGCCCCCACCCTGAGTAGAGATATTTTGGGATTGAGAGCGCTGTTCTGAAAAAACACTTGAAATGGTCGTGTTTCCAAATTTTAAATCGGCTCGTACTCCAAACAAACTTTGAGCGCCTTGGATGAGGTTACTATTGATGGGCATACTGATGTTACCAATGTCAATATTTTGCAGTATGGCATCTTCAGTAACTTTCCCATTTAGATACTCTCTGACTTTATTGCCCACCTGTTCAGTACTATTAGGCAGCTGAGTGATATTCTGTCTTAAATTATCGATCTTCTGTTTCGCTTGATTGAGCGTATTTTTCGCTTGATTGACTTCATTGGCAACTTCTTTAAGCTGATCTACTCGTTGAGACACCCCTTCTTGCAATCGGTTAATGTTAGATCCTAACTTTCCGGGAATCAAGCCTGGGATTTCTGATAGCTGAGGGGGGTTGAATTGGATTTTAACCAAATTCTGAAAATCAAATGTAGATTCCGTATCGTAATTTGCGGTGATCTGAAGTCGTTCCCCAATTTTACCAAGAAGACTCAAACTAATTCTTTGATCAAAATCTAAACCAGGTGAACGTCTATTGATTACCGATGCAACGGGGTTGTCATTGCGTTGGTATCGGTATCCCAAGTCAATTCCTATGGAGCCTTGGGGAGAAATATCAATAGTATTGCTTCCAAATAAGGATTCGAAAAATTTATTGTTGACATACAATTCGGGCAGTAGGTTTTTTTGAGCATCTTCGGCATTGACTCCTTTTCCACTCAAGGCCTGAATTTTATCTTGAAAGTAGCCTTGCATTTGTTCTTTCAAAACCAAAGCTTCATATTCTTTAACGGTCAATACCATGGGAGTGCTAATGGGATAGCCTCCTATTTCTTCGGTAAAAATGTAACGGTTCGTTATCGGATCGTAGGTATATAAACGCTGGATGCTGCTCGATGCAGGAGGTGCTATCGTTCCTGTTTCGGCAGCTTCCTGAGAAAATACAACCCCAATTGAAAACAACATCCAAATGAAGGTAAGGATGAGGCGAGGTGATCTAAAAATTACATTTTTAGTGGTTTCAATCAAAAATTTACAATTTATTCAGAGCTTCCTTGATCAGTCCTTCTACAGAACAGTCTGGTGTAGTTTGAATAATGCGATCCACGATACGTTCAGACTGCTTCCTTGAATAACCAAGAACCTCCAGTGCTGATAACGCTTCATCTTTGATTGTATTGTTTCCTAAAACCTGAATTTCTTCACCATCTTGAAGATTTATCATTTTATCTTTTAGTTCGATTAAAACACGTTGTGCTGTTTTGAGTCCTATCCCTTTTACAGATTTAATTGTATTGAGGTCTTCTGATAAAATAGCACGTTGTATTTGCTGGGGCTCCAACGAAGAAAGCATGGTCCTGGCAGTACTGGCTCCAATTCCCGAAACGGAGATTAAGAGTAAAAAAATTGACCGTTCTATTGGGGTGTGAAAACCAAATAAGGTATGTGCATCTTCACGGACTTGCAAATGGGTAAAAAGCTTAATACTTTCTTCATTACTTATTTGAGAAAATGTGTGCAATGAAATATGAACTGCGTAGCCAACTCCATTACAATCAATAACAACTTGAGTTGGTGTTTTTTCTACTAGCCTACCAATAATTTGAGTAATCATCTCTTTCTACTTGTTTTTTGATTGTGCATCTACCACAGCAACTGCCGACATATTCACGATTTCATTCACAGAAGCACCCAGCTGTAAAATATGTATAGGTTCGCTAAGACCCATTAAAATAGGGCCTATAGAGAGTGCTTCGTTGAGTTCTTTCATTAATTTATAAGTGATGTTAGCTGCGTCCAAATTGGGAAATATCAATACGTTTACTTTTTTATTACTCAATACGGAAAATGGGAATCGATCTTGTAAAAGTCCTTTGTTTAAAGCGAAATCGGACTGAATGGGACCATCAACTGTTAAGTTGGGATGGCTCCGGTGTAACATTGAAACAGCTTCAGAAACTTTTGTAGCTTGTGGAAAACGAGAGGAACCAAAATTTGAAAAAGATAGCATTCCAATGACGGGTTCAAGGCCAAAAATTTGAGCCATTTGCCCTGTCATTTGAGCAATTTTTGCCAGTTCCTTGGCTGTGGGATCCACATTTATTGTAGTATCGGATAAAAATAAAGGACCAGACTTGGTCAACATCAGGTTTGTTGCAGCAACCTTACTTACCCCTTTTGATTTTGGTATGGTTTCTAAAATGGGTTTTACCACAGAGCGATAATTTCTAGAATAACCCGAAATCATGGCATCGGCATCTCCATTTTTGATCATCATAGAAGCAAAATAATTGCGTTCACGCATCAATCGTTGTGCATCGTATAAAGTATATCCTTTTCGGTTTTGAGCGTCCCAAAAGAGTTCCGCATATTTCTTTCTAATGTCCTCTTTATCTGGCTCTTTAGGGTCAATAATTTCTACAGGATCGTCAAATTCAATCAGCTTTCGCAAGTCTTCAATGATGGATTTATTACCCAATAAAATAGGATGTGCAATCCCTTCTTCATGAACAATTTGTGC
This sequence comes from Flavobacteriaceae bacterium, assembly GCA_017852075.1. GTDB lineage: Bacteria > Bacteroidota > Bacteroidia > Flavobacteriales > Flavobacteriaceae > MS024-2A. The sequence goes on from JAFMLQ010000011.1 coordinate 47,368, forward strand.
CGCTTTGAGTACGTCCATTTGATCCGCTTCAGCAAAAACCAAACGTTTGGGTGCTGCTTTTGCTCGGTCATGTAACAAGCGTACCATTTTTTGTGAATTTCCCAACCTTTTTTCTAGTGAGATTCGATAGCGTTCCCAATCTTCTATCGGTTCTGTGGCTACTCCAGAATCCATAGCTGCTTTGGCCACAGCAGGAGGTACTGTGGTAATCAAGCGCGGATCAAATGGTTTGGGAATGATATAATCTTTCCCAAAACTAAGTCGTGTTTCGTCATACACCACATTGACTTGTTCTGGAACGGATTCTTTTGCCAATTCAGCAAGTGCTTTAACCGCAGCCATTTTCATCGCTTCGTTAATACTTGTTGCCCGTACATCCAACGCACCTCTAAAAATAAAAGGAAAACCTAGTACGTTATTGACCTGATTGGGGTGATCCGAACGACCCGTGGCCATAATAATATCTTTTCGTGCTTCACAGGCTTCTTCGTACCCAATTTCTGGATCTGGATTGGCCATGGCAAAAACGATGGGGTTTGCAGCCATTTTTTTAAGCATTTCTTGAGTGACAATCTTTGGTTGGGATAAACCGATAAAGACATCGGCATCAACTAAAGCTTCCTCTAAACTAGAAACTGAACGCGATGTGGCAAACTGCGCTTTTTCTGGAGTAAGATTTTCCCTGCTTTTTTTAATCACCCCTTTACTGTCCAGCATAACAATATTTTCAATTTTTGCGCCAAAAGCAACATATAGTTTGGTGCAAGATATCGCCGCAGCTCCAGCACCGGAAACTACGATGGTGACATCTTCGATTTTCTTTTCCGCCAATTCTAACGCATTGAGAAGCGCTGCCGCAGAAATAATAGCAGTACCATGTTGATCGTCATGCATGACCGGAATGTCCAGTTCGTCCTTCAGACGTCGTTCGATCTCAAAAGCTTCAGGAGATTTAATATCTTCCAAATTTATCCCCCCAAAAGTGGGCGCTATTGCCTTTACCGCTTCTATGAATTTCTCAGGGTCTTTTGCATCCACCTCAATGTCGAACACGTCAATTCCTGCAAAAATTTTAAACAATAATGCTTTTCCTTCCATTACCGGTTTAGAGGCACTTGGCCCTATGTCACCCAAACCTAACACGGCAGTTCCATTAGAGATTACGGCCACTAGATTTCCTTTGTTTGTGTATTTGTAAACATCGGATTCTTCTTGGGCAATTTCGATACAAGGAATGGCAACTCCTGGCGAGTAGGCCAACGCCAAATCACGTTGTGTATCGTAATTTTTTGTTGGAACAATTTTGGTCTTTCCAGGTCTTGGCTTGGCATGATAGACAAGTGCGGCCCTTCTTTGTTGTTCGTTTTCCATAGCAATATTTTACTTAAAAATAAATTTGAATGTACTTAATTATTTTGACTTTAATTGTTTTTAATTGACATACAAACCAAGAGAATGTTTCCCTTGAAATGGATTGAAAAGCGGGTGCAATTATTGAGTCTACCCCCCAACGCAAAGATGACTTGATTTAAAAATCCTTAAATACTGATATATTGAAATACTGGGCGTAACCTTTTCACTGATTTGGAAACCAATGGTTTTAAAGGAGTTGTTCATCATTTGCTATAAATTGTGATGCTATTGTGCATTTTGTAGTTATTTCGCCCTTGACAAAGGTGTGCGTATTGTTTGAATTTGATTTACAATGTAGTCCCCCACTTTTTGTCCCTGCTCTACTCCTTCACTGATGGCCATCATGTAGTGAATTCCTCCATAAAGTCTGGAAATTGCGGCTTCTTCCGAAGCGTGAAAAAATGAATTGTAGCTTCGCTCGGGAAGTCCGTATGCAAGTTCTGTAGTATCTGTAAATTTAAAATTTGCTCCGAATAGATCGGTTAAGGTTACTGCTGCAGCACGAGAAATTACGGAGTGTCCACTAGTGTATTCTGGAAAGGGTGGTGTTTGTAGCAGGGGCAGCCACTCCTCATCGTAATATTGATTGATCAAAGTCTCTGGTCGAACTACTAACGTTTCCCATTTTTCATCCCAACAACTAATAAAAGCATCGAATAAGGCAATGGATACATTGGCATAGGCGTTGATCGTTTCTTCAAAAGAGCTTTTGGACTGACGTGTTGCTATGGCAGTAATTCCAATCCAATGACCCCCTGGAGTGATTTTTTTGGTAGCAAACATCGCATGACCTAGGTGGTGGGTAACATATGGATTGCAATCCCAAAATTTGGCTATCTCTATTTGTTCTTCAGTGAGTGTGTTGGTCACCTCAAATACTTCTGTCAATTGTTGTTGAAACGGACTCCCTTTTTCAAGATTAAAAGGTAACGGATCTTTGGGAGGGAATTGGTTGGACGAATCCAATACCATGGTTCGGATTTCCTGCCAGTGGGGTTCAATTCCATCCATATAGTCGGGAGGGGTGGGCTTCCAAAAGCGATCTTCTTCTCGAATTGTGTATTTCGGAAATGTTCTTGTCTGGTTGTACATATCACCCGACGCCCATTCTAAAATAGCCGATGCGACTTCTTCACCATAGGCTTTAGACGCTTTGATAGCTTGACTAGGAACTTTAAACGATTTTAATTTTTGCTGAAATTCTTCTTGAAAAACCTCCATTTTATCTTCTGAAAAAATCAAAGCTTTCCCTACAGCATTAAAGGAAAATAATGCCGCTAATTGCGGGTTGATGTCAATATCGTTGGAGGTAGGAATTTTTTGGAGTTCTTTTACTTGACCTACCAAAGAGTTGAACTCTTCGGGATTGTAATGGGCAATAATTTCATAAGCAGCAATACTAGGATACAAATAGACTCGTGAGGCTACTGGAGGAGAAAAAATATCATATACCACAATATCTGTAAGATTTTGCATGGCCTCTTGAAAGAGTTCGGGGTCTTGGATTTTATTTAGATATTCTGTGTTTTGGCTGCAACTGAAAAGGGTTACCAAAACAAAAAAGGAAAAAGTAAGTTTGAGCGTTTTTACCATAACATTATACTGGATTTATTAATTAGTTGAATATTTAAATAAATACAGTTTTTCAATCATTCAATTGTACCGTACAAAAATACTATTTTCAGCCAATACTTTTCAATCGTTTGGATGATCTTTATTCTGTTTTGGAATTGTTTCCTCTAATTCTAATTTCAATTGCAGGTTTTAAA
>JAFMLQ010000040.1 GCA_017852075.1 Flavobacteriaceae bacterium
TAGCCTGTCAGGCCTAAAAAGACGGTCATCTCTTGAGACTGAATTTGGCAGGTATAAAAGAATAGAACTAAAAACGTGGTAGGGAAATATATGGATCTCATTGTAGGTTTTTTTGGTTAAAATTGTAGGGAAAGCCCCACACCATTTCCATCAATTTTACCTTTAAGATTTACTGAAGAACTGGGTGACTGTGAGACATCAAATTTACTGTTGTAGCGTAAAATGGTTTTCTTTTTGAGGTTGAGATCCAAATAAGTGAATACCCCCGAGGTAAAACTCAAAGCTAAAGCACCAACAAGCAACCCATTTGATTGTTGGAGTTGATCTGAATTTCTTTCGTATTCGGTATTTATCCCAACAATTAGCAAACCTAGCGCACCAATGCCCGAACTAATTCCAATGGCACTAAAAGTTCTAGATCTTTTCCAATCAGCAAACAACACTTCATCTTGACTCATGATTTCTAGCAATTGACGCTTTGTAATGTGATGATCGTCTTGATAATACTCATAGTCTAGGTAGCCGGGAAACATAGTGATTTCTTGTGCTGTTGATAAAAAACCTACACTTAAAAAGAAAATCAAAATGGATGAATATTTCATGGGTAAAACGATTTGGTTAGCTGAATTAAATGTATAAAAAATTAATTAAAAAAAACAGAAACGAGGGAAGTAGGTAAGAAACATTTGTATTTTTGATTCCACAAAATGAATTTGATTATGAGTATCTATGATGTTGCCGTGATCGGCTCGGGTCCAGGAGGTTATGTTGCCGCAATTCGCTGTGCCCAACTAGGGATGAAAACGGCTTTAATTGAAAAATACAATACCCTCGGAGGAACTTGTCTTAACGTAGGCTGTATTCCTTCCAAATCTTTACTTGACTCATCTCATCATTATGAAGATGCTACAAAGCATTTTAAAGAACACGGAATCGAGATAGAGGGGAAAATCAAGGTCAACTTCAAGCAAATGATCGACCGAAAAGCTGCGGTGGTCGAGCAAACGACCAAAGGGATTGATTATCTCATGGAGAAAAATAAAATTGAAGTTTTTAATGGAATGGGAAGCTTTATAGATGCGACACACATTCAAATTGAAGGTGAGAAAAAGCAAACTATAGAAGCCAAAAATACTATTATTGCCACAGGTTCCAAGCCTGGGAGTTTGCCTTTTATAAAACTTGATAAAGAACGAATAATCACCTCTACAGAAGCCCTCAAACTGAAAGAAATTCCAAACCACCTTGTAGTGATAGGAGGAGGGGTGATTGGATTAGAACTAGGTCAAGTATATCGACGTTTAGGTGCCGAAGTTTCCGTCATAGAATACGCAGATCGCATAACTCCAGTTATGGATGCTGCTTTGTCTAGAGAACTGATGAAGGTCATGAAAAAACAAGGGGTAAAATTTTACCTTTCACATGGGGTAAATAAAGTGAACCGAAAAGGGAATGAAGTAAACGTAACTGCAGTTGATAAAAAAGGAACAGAAGTAGAGTTTAAAGGCGACTACTGCCTAGTTTCAGTAGGAAGAAAACCGCACACATCAGGATTAAATGCCCAAGCGGCCGGTGTTCAAATTAATGAACGCGGTCAAGTGGAAGTGAACGACCATCTACAAACTACCGCAGCGAATATTTATGCTATTGGTGATGTAGTACGTGGCGCCATGCTAGCTCATAAAGCGGAAGAAGAAGGGGTTTTGGTTGCAGAACGGATTGCGGGACAAAAACCACATATCGATTACAATTTGATTCCTAATGTCATTTATACCTGGCCAGAAGTTGCCGCAGTGGGAAAAACAGAAGAACAACTCAAAGAGGCAGGTGTTGCGTATAAACAAGGGCAATTTCCCATGCGTGCCTTGGGACGTGCTCGGGCGAGTATGGATACCGATGGATTTGTAAAAATCTTGGCAGACGCATCTACCGATGAAATTTTAGGCGTTCATATAATTGGTGCCCGTGCCGCAGATTTGATTGCAGAAGCCGTAACAGCCATGGAATTCAGAGCTTCTGCCGAAGATATCGCCCGGATGAGTCACTCGCATCCTACCTACGCGGAAGCGATCAAGGAAGCAGCACTTGCAGCAACAGAAAACCGTCCACTGCACCTCTAAGGTCTAAATTTCCTGATAAGTCTTATCAATTCATAGCGAAGTGAGGAAGCATCGGCAGGGGGGTTTACTACTTGGGTGATTTTAACATCCAAATCGTAGCGATAGCCTTCTTCATATTCGAACCCCTTAATAGAGTCATAAAAGTATTCCCATTCCTCAGTTCCGATTTGTTCTCCTTTCTGAATGAGTAAGCATTGCATTTCAGCCAATCCTTGGCAGGTTTCAGTATAACTGTTAACACGGATAAGTATTTCTTCAGTGATGTATTCCTCCCCCTCATTGAATCCAGAAGGATTGCAATTAAAGAAGATAAAAAGTAAAGAAAGGAGGAGTGATCGTTTAATCATTAATGTATTTTTTTCTTTTCCAAACAAAAACAATACCAATACAGGCTCCTAAAAACAGTACTAGACTTAAGATACTTTCCCACAACAGCAATTCTTTTGCATAGAATTTATAAAAGCCATACCCAGTAATACTTCCATAGAGAATAAAGTAATGGACTATATACAATTCTAAAGTATTCGTCCCAATAAAACGCCAAAATTTAATTTTAATTTGAGACGCAAAGCCCATAAATAGCCCTAATAGAACTAAGACGTCACCCAGACGAATAAAGAGGAAATTATTCCACGCTATTTTTTGAAATAATAGAAGGGGTAATAAATTGCCTAAATAATTTAAAAAGGGGGAGGAAAGAAAAATTAATATTAGACCTGAACACAGAAAAGGAAGTATCCATTTGTGGTAATTTGAATATCTGTTCTTAAAAAAATAGGCAATGGCGGCACCCCAAAAGACATATCCCAACCAGGGAAAAAGATAAAATACCCCCCCATACCCTTTGATCATGTAACTAGAGACCAGATTAGGTAAAGAATTTAAATTCCAGTTGCTGTACAGAGGCTCTGTGGCAAAAATTACAATACCTAAAACAACAAAGATCCACCCCAAATTTAAATTCAAAAAAGAAAAGCATCGATAGATTACAATAATGAAAAATAACGAGAGCCCAATAATGTGGAGTACATCAGGTTGAAAAAATGAGGGGTTTATGGAGCCATAGAAAAGCGAAGGAAGATTGAGTCGTAAGAGGTGCCCCCAAATCAACAGTTCTATTCCTCTTTTAATTCCTTTTTTGAGTCGTTGATTTTGTGAGCCCTGAATGGGGTTTTTGAGCAATAAAAAGCAAAACACCCAACCCGTAATGGTAAAGAAAGCAGGAGCAGTAAACCCCCTGCAATATAACCAAAACCGATAGCCCCAATGAGAAGTGTCTACTTGATTCAAATCAAGCAGACCACTTATCCAATGTCCTTGCAACATCATCAAAATGGCAAAGGCGCGTAAGACATCTAAAAAAACGATCCGACTTTTGGTAGGCATTCTGAAATTTACAAAAAGCTCAAGTTCGACCGTTAATTTTTATTACATTTAATATTCAAACAAAAGAAAACAAATGAAACGCAGAGCTTTTATCCAAAAATCGGCCGCTACGGCTTCAGTATTTAGCATCGTCCCCAGTCATGTATTAGGCTTTTCTGGGGTTGCTCCCAATGACAAAATCCAACTCGGTTTTATCGGTGTGGGAAAACAAGGCCGAGGTCTAATGAACAATTTCGTGAATTATGACAATGCTTCCGTAGTAGCAGTAAGTGATGTGGATGTGGATAAAATGTCATTGTTTTCAGAAACTTTTTCTAAAGCTCTTGCTAAGAAGAAAAAACCTTCACAAAAGCTAAGTGAAATTACTTCATATCGAGAATTGCTCAACAGGAAAGACATAGATGCTGTAGTTATTGCTTCTCCAGATCATTGGCACGCCCAAATGGCTGTAGATGCTGCCAAAGCAGGAAAAGATATTTATTGTGAAAAACCGTTATCCTCTACGGTAGCAGAAGGACGAGCTATGGTTGATGCTGCTCGAAAGTATCAACGGGTATTTCAAACAGGTAGTATGCAACGCTCTTGGGATAGGTTTCGACATGGAGTGGAACTGATTCGAAACGGATATATCGGCGAAATCATTGAAATCAAAGTTGCTATTGGTGCACCTTATAAGTCTTGCGATCTAGTCACCCAAGTGACCCCTTCCAATATCGATTGGGATTCGTGGATCGGTCCAGCACCTTACCGAGGGTATCACGAAGACTTAGCTTGTCCTATTGGGGATAAACGATGGGGAAAGTGGCGTGACTATTATCCCTTCGGTGGAGGTATGGTCACTGACTGGGGAGCGCATATGTTTGATATTGTACAATGGGCTTTGGATCAGGACCATACGGGACCGGTTCGGTTCACCCCCCCAAGCACCCCTTCAGAAAGCGGCTTAGTCTATACTTACGAAAACGGAATCAAGGTTACCCATACCCAATGGGGTGATAATAATAACGAAATTCAATTTATTGGTACAGAGGGTCGTTTGGAAATAAGCAGAGGGTACTTAAAAACATTCCCTGACGAAAGTTTAGCAGAAAAACCAATTGAAAAGTCTAATGCCAAACGCGTGTATCACAGTAAAAATCATCATGAAGATTGGTTGCAAGCCATTCGTGAGAGATCACGCCCTATTTGTGATGTGGAAATCGGACATCGTACGGCCTCAGTTTGTAACGTAGCCAACATTGCTTATGCCCTGCAACGCCCGTTGGAATGGAATCCCGTTAGAGAACAATTTGTGGACGATCCGGGAGCCAATTTGATGTTGGATCGTGCTTATAGAGCTCCGTGGAATTACCGTGACTTTTAGGAAAAAAGGGTTTTCATTTTCTCTCTTATTCGCTTAAGTCCTAAGTTACCTACACTCCCAATGTGGGTGTGTGTGACGGATCGGTTAGGTTTGAATTTACCTTTTTCAATGGCAGCACCCAAATCTCTATACGCATCTCTAAAGGGTTTTCCTGAAAGAACCTCTTGATTGAGTGTATCTACACTAAAAAGGTAATCGTATTTTTCTTGATCAGTACAGTTTTTACTTATTTGAATTTGAGGTAAACTGAAGAGAAGTATATCCAGACAAGCTTTGATTTCTTGAATTGCGTCAATAATCGGGCCTTTAGCCAGTTGTAATTCTCTGTGATAGCCACTTGGAAGATTTGTGGTTAACAATGCCAACTGATTGGGTAAGGCTTGAATTACGTTACATTTCCCTCGGACCAACTCAAAAAGGTCGGGATTTTTTTTATGGGGCATTATACTAGAACCTGTGGTCAAGTTATCTGGAAAGGATATAAAATTAAAATCTTGCCCCATGTAGAGACAGATGTCCATACAAAATTTGGCTAATGTACTTCCTATAGATGAAAGCGCCATGGCGGTACTTTTCTCTAATTTTCCACGACTCATCTGTGCGGCTATAGAGTTTACTTTGAGTTGGGCAAAATCAAGGTTCTTTGTTGTAAAATCACGATCAATGGGAAATGCACTTCCATAGCCTGCTGCACTACCCAAAGGATTTTGATCTGCTATTTTATAGGCACTTTGCCAAAAGTAGAGGTCATCTATCAAGCTTTCAGCATAAGCAGAAAACCACAATCCAAATGAAGAAGGCATAGCCACTTGCAAATGCGTGTAGCCTGGGAGTAATTCGTTCTGGTGTTTTTCGGCCAAAGAAAGAAGTAAATCAAAGAGTGTTTTGACTTGGGTTTGTATTGCTCTCAATTCATGTTTTAGGTAAAGGTGCAAAGCCACCAAAACTTGATCATTTCTAGAACGGGCGGTATGGATCTTTTTTCCTAAATCCCCAAGGCGTTCTGTTAGGATGTGCTCAATTTTGGAATGCATGTCTTCAAATTCTCTTTCAATAGTGAAGGAGCCTTCTTCTGCATTTTGTTGAATCTCATTTAAAACAGCAACAAGTTGCTCGGCTTCATCGAACCGAATCAATCCTATTTTGGACAACATTTTTGCATGGGCTATGGAGGCCTGACAATCGTATTGTGCAAGTATCAAATCGTAATCGCGGTCCTTGCCCACCGTAAATTGATCTACTTTTTCATGGGCGGCTGCCCCTTTTTGCCAGAGTTTCATAATTAAAGGATTTGTTTTACTAGTTCAATATAAAGGGCGATGCCTTCTTCAATTTCTTGGACATAAATATACTCATCTGCAGAATGGGAACGCGTAGAATCTCCTGGCCCTAGTTTTAGAGAAGGACAACTTAAAGCCGCCTGATCGGAAAGAGTAGGAGAGCCATAAACGCTTCTTCCCAATTTTTTTCCAGCCTGAACAAGAGGATGATTTTCATCAATGGAAGAACTTTGTAATCGAAGCGATCTAGGAGTTACTTCACAGGGGAGTGCTGCTTGAATGTATTCCTTAATTTCAGTATTTGAATAGCATTCATTTACCCGCACATCCAATACTAGTTTCACTTCCGAAGGGATTACATTGTGCTGATTTCCTGCCTCTATTTGAGTAAGGGTTACTTTGACAGGACCCAAAATAGGAGAGACTTTTTCAAAAGTTAGTTCTTCTATTTTTTGAATTATCTCAGGAAGTTTCATCAACGGATTGTTTGGATTAGGATGTGCCGCATGACTGGGTGTTCCTTTGACCACAAGATCAAAAACAATCAAGCCCTTTTCAGCAATGGCCAATTGCATTAAGGTAGGTTCTCCTACAATTGCCAAATCAATTTTTGGAAGTTCTGAAAGTAAGCCACGAAGGCTTTTTTCTCCTGCTATTTCTTCCTCAGCGGAAGCCACAAAAAGAAGGTTGTGCGTAGGATTTTTGTAATCGTAAAAATGAGTAAACATGGCTAACAGGGCAACTAGAGCCCCTCCCGCATCGTTGCTTCCCAAACCGTAAAGTTTTCCATCTACAAGGTCTGCTGCAAAAGGATCTCGAGTGTAGGCCTGATTGGGTTGGACAGTATCGTGATGTGAATTTAAAAGTAGCGTAGGTTTTTCGGGGTCATAATCTTTGTTTACAGCCCACAAATTGTGATCTTTCCTTTGAAAAGGAATATTGTATTGTTCAAACCATAGCTCCAGACGTTTTGCAGTTCCAGATTCATTTTTGGAAAAGGATTCTATTTGAATTAAATCCTGCAATAGTGTGATGGCATTTTGGGTCAGCATTATTTTTGAATTTTAGTAAATCGATTGTTTTTTGAAAAGATTTTTGGGCTTCCAATTCGGATTTCTTGCACCCCTTTTTCTAAAGCATCAAAACAGTTGTGTAGCTTGGGTAACATCCCTTCGGCAATGATACCATTGGTTTTTAGTTCTTCATATCTTTCGGGGTCAATTACAGGGATTACAGAGTTTGGGTCGTGGAGGTTTTCTAAAACCCCATTTTTTTCAAAACAGTACGTTAATATTACTTCAAAATATGGAGAAAGGGCTACAGCAATTGCAGCGGCTATAGTGTCGGCATTGGTGTTGAGAAGCTGCCCTTGTTGGTCGTGGGAAACAGCACAACAAATGGGACAAATATTTTGCTCGAGAATTTGTTTAAAAAAACCAGTATTGATTTTGGTAAGATCTCCAACAAAACCGTAGTCCAATTCTTGTACTGCTCTTTTTTTGGCAGTGTAAGCGTTTCCATCGGCACCAGAAATTCCTAAGGCGTTGCAAGAAAAGGATTGGAGTTGTGCTACAACCGATTTGTTTATTTTACCGGCATAGACCATGGTAATTAATTCTAAATTGGCAGCGTTGGTAATTCTTCTTCCATCAACGAGTGCTACTTCAACGTTCATTTTTTTTGCCAAAGAGGTGGCTTCTTTTCCGCCCCCATGGACCAAAATTTTAGGCCCTTGTAATGCAGCAAAGTCTTTGAGAAAATCTCTTAATACGTTGGGATTTTCAATTATATTTCCTCCAATTTTGACAAGCTGTAACTTATCCATGTTCCAATATTTTTTTCAAAACCACCTGTGCAGCAAAAGTTCTATTATGAGCTTGTTCAATAACTAAAGAATTTGGCGAATCAAGAACGGCATCAGTAGCAACGATATTCCTTCGTATAGGCAAGCAGTGCATAAATTTTGCATTGTTGGTAAGCTTCATCTTTTCGTCTGTCACCATCCATTGGTCGTCTGTTCTTAAAATTTTCCCATACTCTGAATAGGAACACCAGTTTTTTGCATACACAAAATCTGCTCCTTCGAACGCCTCCTCTTGGTTGTACGTCAAGGGAGTGTTTTTTGTGATCTTTGGATTTAGCTCATAGCCTTTGGGTTGTGCTATGACAAAATTGGCATCTAATTGTTGTGCCATACGAACGAAAGAGTTACCTACCGCATGAGGTAAAGCTTTGGGGTGTGGTGCCCATGTCAATACTATTTTTGGTCTGCTTTTTTGTTGGTATTCTTTAAGGGTTATGGCGTCTGCTAGAGCTTGTAGTGGGTGGCCTGTGGCACTTTCCATATTGATTACAGGAATGGTTGCGAATTTGATAAAACTGTTTAAAACAATTTCTTGCTCATCTTTTTGCTTATCGGTTAAACTTGCAAAAGCCCGAATGGCTACTACATCACAATATTGGGAAATGACCGCTGCTGCTTCTCTAATATGTTCAGAGCGCAATCCACTCATTTGGGTACCGTCTTCATATTCTAATGCCCAAGCTTCATTAGAAAAATTCATGATCATGGTTTTTATTCCCAGTTGTTGGGCTGCTTTTTGCGTACTCAATCGAGTTCTTAAACTAGGATTGAAAAATAGCATTCCTAAGGTTTTCTGATTTCCAAGTGCTTCCCATTTGTAGGGATCTTTTTTTAGAGCCAAGCCTTCATTTACAGCCTGATCTAAATCTGGGAGATCGGATAAAGTTAAAAATTGCTTCATAGGTAATTTTTATTATTTTTTAAATCATATTTTTTACTTTAAAGCTTTTTCTAGGGCTTTAAAAAAAGAATCAAAATGATGCTCCTGAACCGTAAGAGGAGGTAAAATTCGGATGAGATTTTTGTTGCTGCTTCCACCAGTAAAGATATGGTATTCGTAAATCAATTTTTTTCTCAGTTCGCTTACTTCAAAATCAAATTCGATCCCAAGCATCAGTCCTCTTCCTTTTACTTTCTTTATTTGGGGAATTTGAGCAGCTTTAGTTTTAAAATACATTTCTAAAGACTTTGTCTTTTCTTGAAGACGTTCTTTTTCTAATACATCCAATACCGCTATAGATGCCTGACAAGCCAAATGATTTCCTCCAAAAGTAGTACCCAAAAGTCCGAAGGAAGCTTCAATTTCTGGGCAAACCAAAATTCCACCAATAGGAAATCCATTTCCCATTCCTTTTGCCATGGTCACCACATGGGGATTGATCTTGTATTTTTGATAAGCAAAAAAAGTTCCCGTTCTTCCAAAGCCAGCCTGAACTTCGTCTGCAATTAGACAAGCGTTGTGTTTTTTACAGAGCTGTTCCATGGCATAGACAAATTCTTCAGAAGGTTCATCCAATCCTCCAACCCCTTGAATTGCCTCAAAAATGACCGCACACACATCTCCCTTTAAAAGTTCTTTTTCCAAAGCAGTTGAATCGTTAAAAGGTAAAAACGTAACCGCTTGTTGTTGGTTTAGAGGTGCATTAATTTTGGTGTTGTCAGTTGCTGCTACTGCTGCAGATGTTCTTCCATGGAATGCATTTTTAAAAGCAATAATCCGTTTTTTATTTGTGTGAAACGAAGCCAGTTTTAAAGCGTTTTCGATGGCCTCGGCTCCACTATTACACAAGAAAAGCTGGTAGTTATGTAAACAAGAATGTGCCCCAATGGCATCCGCTAATTGTTGTTGTAAGGGATTTTGAATCGCATTGGAATAGAAAGCGATTTGCTCCAACTGAACTTTGAGGAGTTTCAGGTAATGCGGATGGCTATGTCCAATGGAGATTACTGCATGTCCGCCATACAAATCCAAATATTCGGTGTCTTGAGCGTCATAGACATATACATCTTTAGCACGGATGGGCTGGACTTCGTAAAGGGGGTACACCTCAAATAAATTCATTGTATAGGGATTTGTTAATGTTGTGCGATTTCGTTTATTTTATCGAAAGAGGCGTTTAAACCTTTGATGAGTGAAGAACTCAACCCTTGGTGTTCCATCTCGTTTAAACCCGTTATGGTACAACCACGGGGGGTGGTGACTCGGTCAATTTCTTCCTCTGGGTGGGTTCCTGTTTCTATGAGTAAACTTGAAGCTCCCATTGCTGTTTGCATGGACATTTTTAGAGCAATATCTGCATCAAACCCCAATTGTACACCTCCCTGTGTGGTAGCGCGAATGAGTCGCATCCAAAAAGCAATCCCACTAGCACATAGCACAGTAGCTGCTTGCATCAGTTTTTCTTCGATGATTAAACTTGTCCCTAAACCATTGAAAATAGCCTCTGCAATTGGGAGTGATTTTTCTCCTTTGGTATTGCTACACAAACAAGTCATAGACTTGCGTACTGAAATCGCTGTATTGGGCATGGAGCGAATGATAGGAGTATTTTTACCCACAATGGCTTCTATTCTACTCAAGGGATAGCCAGTAACAGTGGAAATCAAGATATGATTTTCGCCCAAGAAAGGTTTAATTTCCTTTAGGACGTTGTCCAATTGGTTGGGTTGTACCGCAAAAATCAAAATATCTGTATTTTTTACGGCCTTCTTGTTGTCAGAACTAATAGACACATTTTTGTATTGTGTCCACGATTGAATGGAATCCAAATTTCTTTTGGTAAGGTATAAGTTTGTGTAAGTATGATTGATCACTAATCCTTTAGCAATGCTCAAACCTAAATTTCCAGTTCCGATAAGGGCAATTTTCATAATATATGATTTAAAAAGTTGATGCTTTAAGTTGAAGGCCTAGGTTTTCCTCCCAACCCATGATGAGATTTGTATTTTGTAAAGCTTGACCAGCAGCTCCTTTGATGAGGTTATCCAATATACTTGTAATCAATAACAGATTTTCGTGCTTGTGCAAGTGGAGAAAACAATTGTTGCTATTGATCACAGATTTTAAACTGATTTCTTCATCAGAAACATGGGTAAAGGGGTGCGTATTGTAAAAGTTTTGATAAAGCGATTGAGCCTGTGCTAAACTCCCGTTATATTCTGTGTAGACCGTAGCAAAGATTCCCCGCGTAAAATCTCCACGATGAGGTAAAAAGTGAATTTTAGGAGTACTGTGGAGTTGTTCGAGGCTTTGATGAATTTCTCCTAGGTGTTGGTGAGTAAAGGGTTTGTACCAAGAAAAATTGTTATTTCTCCAGCTAAAGTGACTGGTTGGACTCAGCCCTACACCAGCCCCTGTACTTCCTGTGGTTGCATGGACATGCACATCAGATTTTAAACTTTCGGTCTTTGCCAAGGGTAGTAATGCAAGTTGAAGTGCAGTGGCAAAACATCCAGGATTGGCAATAGTATTAGCTTTTTCTATTACTTCCCTTTGAAGTTCTGGCAAACCGTAAACAAAGGTTCTGCCATCAAAGTTTGCATCTTGTTTTAGTCGAAAATCGTTTCCTAAATCTACAATCAAAGTTTGTTCAGAAAAAGTATATTCTTTTAAAAATGTCACAGAATTTCCATGACCTAAACAGAGATATACCACATCGATTTCTAGATTGACTTGATCGGTAAACTGAAGTGTTGTACTTCCCAGGAGATCAGGGTGCGCTTGGGTTAATGCTTTTCCAGGCCGAGTGGTGCTGTAAACAAACTCCAATTCCAAAGCTGGGTGCTGAAGTAACAGTCGGATGAGTTCTCCACCCGTATACCCCGATCCTCCAATAATACCTACTTTTTTCATTTGTCTTTATTTAAATAGTGATAAATTTTAGGAGCATTGGCTGTGAGTTTGATGAAGCCTTTGGCCTCTTCGGCGGTCCAGCCCTTGTTCATTTCCCCATAGCTTCCAAATTCGGCTTGCATTAAATCATGAGGAGAAGTTATGCCCAGAAGTTCGAATCGGTATGGGTGTAATTTTATAAAAACGGTGCCACTGACCTTTTTTTGGCTACTTTCCATAAAAGCCTCCAAATCTCGCATAACAGGATCTAAATAGTGTCCTTCGTGCAATTGCATACCATAGAAATTGGCGAGTTGTTCCTTTTGGTACTGTTGCCATTTGCTCAAGGTATGTTTTTCTAAAAGGTGGTGCGCCTTTATGATGAGAAGCGGTGCTGCAGCTTCAAAGCCAACCCTTCCTTTGATTCCAATGATGGTGTCTCCTACGTGGATATCTCTTCCGATGGCAAATCCTTTGGCCAACTCTTGAAGTTTTTGAATTAATTCCACAGATTTACCGCTTTTTTGGTTGATAGATACCAATTCACCCGACTTGAATTCTAATTCCAAATTTTCGGGTTCTTTCTTTGTAAGGGAACTTGGATAGGCAGAGTCGGGAAGAGGCTTATTTGATGTCAGCGTTTCGGCACCTCCCACACTAGTTCCCCACAAGCCTTGATTTATGGAGTATTTTGCCTTCTCCCAGGGCACATCAATTCCTTGTGATTTTAAATATTCAATTTCATCTTCTCTGGAAAGCTGTTGATCGCGAATCAAGGTGATGATTTCAATTTCAGGAGCTAAAATTTGAAAAATCATATCAAAACGCACTTGATCATTACCCGCACCCGTACTTCCATGAGCGATGTAATTGGCATTAATAGATTTTGCATAGTGAACGATTTCTACCGCTTGAATGATCCGCTCAGCACTGACCGAGAGTGGGTAGGTGTTGTTCTTTAAAACGTTGCCAAAAATCAAATACTTCACAATTTGATCGTAAAAAGTTTGAAGCGCATCAATGTTTTTATAGGCGAAGGCACCCATCTCGTAAGCTTTTTTCTCAATCACTTGAGTTTCAGTTTTTGAAAACCCACCCGTGTTGACACTCACTGCGTGTACCTCGAAGTTTTCTTGTGATAATTTTTTAAGGGAGTACGAAGTGTCCAATCCTCCACTATAGGCTAGTACTAATTTTTCCTGTTTCATTTTATTTTTTTTTGGAGAGTAAGGTTGCTTTTATTTTTTTTAGACGGTCAAACACTTTTTCATTTATTTTTTTTTCTTGATTCTTTTCTTTTTGTGCTGGGTCGTAAAGCATCCCAGTACAGAGACACATTTGACGTTCGGTTCTGGTAAGGACATCGTAGTTTTTGCAAGTTTGACAACCTTTCCAAAATTCTGGATCGTCAGTAAGTTCGGAAAAATGAACAGGTTTATATCCCAATTCATAATTGATTTTCATTACAGGCATGCCTGTGGTAATTCCAAACACCTTCGCTTTGGGATACTTTTCTAGGGAAAGTTCAAAAACTTCTTTTTTGATTTTTCGTGCCAGTCCTTTTCCTCTAAAATCTGGGGCTACAATCAGCCCTGAGTGGGCTACATACTTACCATGTCCCCAAATTTCGATATAACAAAATCCAGCAAACCGATTGGCTTCAATAGCAATAACTGCATTTCCGTTTTCTATTTTGGTAGCAATATATTCTGGTGTGCGTCGAGCTATACCTGTGCCTCGTATTTTGGCAGAATCATCGATACAGAGACTGATTTCTTTTGAATATATAATATGTTCCGCTTTTGCACGTAAAATTTTCATGATTTGTAAGATGTTATAAAAAAAAAGACTTAGTTGAGAAGAGAGCAGGGCACACCTTACTCCATAGAAAATTTACACCCCAATGGGGCGACGACAACTGCGGCGAGAGGCAAGTTGCGTTGCCTTAGTGCTCGAATGATATGTAGTCATTTCATACATTGTGATACAAAAGTCTATTAAAAATTTTGTTTCACAAAAAAAAACAAGTCTTTTCTTAAAATAATATGTGATACTAGGCGAATGCTTAACTTTGTAAAGTAGATCAATGGTAATGCATACGTTAGCACTTCACCTTAAAGAAATCCAAGGTAAATCCCTTCTTTTAGCCCATAGTGGGGGGGTGGATAGTTGTGTTTTGGCCCACGTTTTGCTACAAAATAAAATGCCATTTTCTGTGGCACATTGTAATTTTCAATTGCGAGCAAAAGCTAGTAATGAAGATTCAGAGTTTGTAAAAAAATGGTGTGCTGCGCATAAAATCCCTTTCCATTCGCACTCTTTTGATACCGAATTGTACAAGGAAAAATTTAAGAAAGGCACACAGGAAGCGGCACGTGAGTTGCGTTATCAGTGGTTTAATCATTTGATGGAAATGGAAGGTTTTGAAGTGCTACTAACTGCCCATCACTTGAACGATCAATTAGAAACGTTTTTGCTTAATGCCACGCGGGGTACAGGAATTTCAGGATTGTTGGGGATTCCACAAACTCAAAAAATCATTCGTCCTTTGGCCAGTATTTCTAAAAAAGAAATTCTTAGTTATGCATCACATCACAATATTCAATGGAGGGAAGATGCTTCCAATCAAACAAATGTTTATTTGCGGAATCAAATCCGACATCGGGTGGTGGCACCTCTGGAGGAATTCAAACCCGAAGCTCTTGAAAATTTTAAAGTAACCCTAAAACATCTCAGTGAAGCAGAGAAGTTTATAGGAATACAATTGGATGGTTTGAAAAGTGTAATCTTCAAAAAACAGCATGATACATTTTCCATAGCAATTCAAGAGTTAACAAAACTAAATCCTTTGAATTTTTGTTTGCATCATTGGTTTGCTCCATTGGGTTTTGATGCAAAAGAGGTTCAGAAACTACTTCACGCCCTACCTGGTAAACAATTGTTCGGTACTTCGCATCGACTGATTCGAGATCGAGACTATCTTCTACTAACTCCATTGTCAGAAGAAAATTTGGAAGAATTTCCCTTTGATTTGGAACAACCGAACCATAAACTTCCTATTGCTTTAGAATGGAACGATGTAGATGTGCCTGTCAGAGATCAATGGGAAGCAAATGAAGCTTTTTTAGATAAGGACTTGTTAAAAACCCCCCTAAGCATAAGAAAGTACAAAGAAGGAGATTACTTTTGTCCAACGGGAATGAAAGGAAAAAAATTGCTCAGTAAATTTTTTAAGGATGAAAAATATTCCCTTTTAGAAAAAGAGCGACAGTGGTTATTGTGCTCAAAGGATAAAATTGTTTGGGTGTTAGGGAGACGTTGCGACCGACGTTTCATAGCAAATGCTCGCACAGAAAATAAATTATTAATGCGTTTATCGGAATGAAGAAGTGGTTGGGATTGTTTTTATGGGGGGTGCTACTCAATGCCCAAATCGATGAGCCAGTAGAATGGCAGACTACATGGGAACCTACAGATACAAATTTGATTACGCTCACCTTCGAAGCCCGTATAGCGCCGAATTGGCATTTGTATTCTCAATTATCGGATCCAGAAGGTGCCATACCCACAGAATTTATTTTTAAAGAAAATAAATCGTACAAGCGTTTGGGTTTAGTTGAAGAAAGTTCTTCAATAGTAGCCTATGATCAGGTTTTTGAAATGGATCTCACGTATTTCAACAATCGTGCTGTTTTTACTCAACAGATAGAACTGTTAGACCCTAACCTGAAAACCCTTGAAGTAGAAGTGAATTATCAAGCTTGTGATGATGAACTCTGTATTTTTAGAACAGAAAATTTTAGCTTTGTTTTGGACGGATCTACACCGCTTCCAACACAACAAATTGATGCAGACAGTAAGCGTCGTTCAGCAGCATTACAACTAAAATTATCAGGAACAGAATATTTAGAAAGTAACAAAGTAAAGGAAGGGACCAACTCTTATTTTAACATTTTTATTTTAGGCTTTTTCGGAGGTTTATTGGCCTTATTGACTCCATGTGTCTTTCCTATGATCCCCCTCACAGTTTCTTTCTTTTTGAAGCAAGCTACTTCTTCTGCTCGGGGGGTTGTCAATGCACTGACTTATGCTTTTTTTATCGTTTTAATTTATGGTTTATTGAGCTTGCCTTTTCACTTTATAGACTCTTTAAATCCTGAGATATTAAATACTTTGGCGACCAATGTTTTCTTGAATCTACTCTTTTTTGTGGTATTTGTATTTTTTGCTTTTTCCTTTTTCGGGTTCTATGAGTTGACATTACCCACACGTTGGGGAAATAAGACAGATCAGGCTTCAGCGGTAAATGGGATATTAGGAATCTTTTTTATGGCATTGACCCTTGCTATTGTTTCCTTTTCTTGTACAGGCCCTATTCTTGGATCTCTTTTGGCGGGATCATTGACTGCTGAGGGAGGTGCCACTCAATTGAGTATAGGAATGCTTGGTTTTGGAATTGCTTTAGGTTTGCCATTTGGTGTGTTTGCTTTGTTTCCAAATACGCTTAAAGCTTTGCCCAAATCAGGGAGTTGGATGACCACAGTAAAAGTCGTTTTAGGATTTTTGGAGTTGGCATTGGCGTTAAAATTCCTTTCTAATGCCGATTTGGTTGCACATTGGGGACTTCTAAAAAGAGAAACTTTTATCGCAATTTGGATTTTAATTTCGTTGGTTTTAACGCTCTATCTTTTCGGACTGTTTCGTTTTAAGCATGAAATGAAAACTCCAATTCACAAATTGCGAATCGTTTTAGGTATTGGGATGCTTCTTTTTAGCAGTTTTTTGATCCGTGGTTTGTTTACCAAAGAAAACACCCTTAAAATCCTGAGTGGGTTTCCCCCACCTGAGTTTTACAGTTTACGAGCTCAAGATTCTGACTGTCCTCTAGGCTTGGAGTGTTACAAGGATTTTGAAACGGGGGTAGCTGTAGCTCGTTCCAAAGGAAAACCAATTCTTTTGGACTTTACAGGTTGGGCCTGTGTCAACTGTCGTAAGATGGAAGAAAACGTTTGGTCAGCGCCTGAGGTATATCCTCTTTTGAGGGATGAATTCATCATAATCTCCCTTTATGTGGACGACCGTAAAGCTTTGGATGATGCCGATCAATTTGATTTCCAATACCCCGACGGACGCATCAAAAAGATCAATACAGTTGGAAAAAAATGGGCCACTTTTCAGTCCATCAACTTCAATACGGCTTCCCAACCGTTTTATATTCAAATGACTCCTGACGGTACATTATTAAATACGCCAATTCAATACACGGATGTGGAAACCTTCCGTTATTGGTTGGAAACAGGCCTCGAAAATAGAAACCTAACACCCAAGGCTAAGTATTTTAAATTTTAGTCTTTTTAAAGGGAATTTTGTTTAAAATCAACTGGATCGCTTCCAACCTTGCCTTGGTTTTACTATTCGCTTCAATGATGTGCCAGGGCGCATG
>JAFMLQ010000012.1 GCA_017852075.1 Flavobacteriaceae bacterium
ACAACTTGCCAATCAGGAAGTAGAAAAATTACAACCAAAATTTTTGGACTTCAAAGCAGATCTTGACTTTTACTCCATAGGCAATCTAGAAGTGATTCAAAAAGAAAATACATCGAATGATCTGTTTGAATTGACCTATCGTTTTAACTTTGGAACCAACCTTGACCCAAAAATAGGGTTGGCTACAGGATTGATGAACTATGTAGGAACTTCAGATTTTAGTCCAGAAGAACTTAAAAAAGAGTTTTATAAGCTAGGAGCAAACTACAACTTTTCTACCTCTGGAGATGGAGAGGAAACCCTAGTCACTCTTCGGGGTTTAAGTGAAAATATGGAAGCCTCTCTACAACTATTCGAGCAACTCCTTGAGCAGCCTGTAGGAACACAAGAAGCTCTGGAGCAGTTGGTAGGTAGGATTATCAAATCGCGTTCTGATGCAAAGAAAAATAAAAACATTATTCTGAGAAGACAACTATTAGACTACGGCAGATATGGAGAATTAAATCCTTCTGCAGATGTGCTGAGCTCTGAAGAATTGAGTAATGTAAAGGTAGAAGAACTGATGAAATGGATACAGGATTTATCCAACTACCCTCATCGTGTTTTGTATTATGGCAATAAAAATGAAACTGAACTGAGTCAGCTCATTACGACCTACCATAAAACTCCAGACACCTTTTTAGAGCTGAATCAAGTAGACTCAAAATACATAGAAAAAGACTACGATACTCAAAATGTCTTTTGGACCCCTTTTGATATGGTTCAAACTGAAATTATCTTGCTCTCCAAACAAGAACTACTGGATCATTCAAAGACAGCAGCAATCAATTTGTTCAATCAATACTTTGGCGGAGGAATGAATTCTATCGTTTTTCAAGAGATACGAGAAGCTCAAGGATTGGCCTATTCTGTTTATTCTACCTACAATCAGGCTAGTAGACCTGACCGATCTGACTATCTCCTTTCCTACATAGGTATCCAATCTGATAAGCAAGAAGAAGCCTTGTCGTCTATGTTTAACCTCATCAACAATTTGCCTGAATCACCTCAAGCATTTGAGATTGCAAAACAAGCAATACTCAATAAAATTGAGAGTGAACGCATCACAAAATCAAGAATACTATACAGCTATCTCGCTGCGGAAAAGAAGGGAATAGACTACGACAGTAGAAAACAAATTTACAATGAGGTTAAAGAGATGAAATTTGAAAATCTATTAGAATTTCACAAACAATTTGTTCAAAACAAACCCCACAATATTTTACTAATCGGAAATCGGGAAAACATAGACTTTACAAATCTTAAAGGCTATGGAACAGTGAAAGAGATTTCTTTAGAGACCCTATTTGGATATTAAATTAAGGGAGTACTAAAAAAAAACACAAAGTTTGACTTTGTGTTTTTTTTTGATCTAAATTCAGCTTTGTGATTTAACCACCAAAATCATCAAACCTTACATTTTCAGGAGGAACTCCAAAGTCTTCAGCCATTCGTTCTACCGCTTGATTCATCAACGGTGGGCCACAGAAGTATACTTCAATATCTTCTGGTGCATCATGGTTAGAAAGGTATTGATCAATTACAACTTGATGCACAAAACCTGTAAATCCATCTCCTTCAGATTCCAAACTGGTTTTTTCTTTCCAATTGTCTTCTTCAAGAGGTTCAGATAAGGCAATGTAAAATTTAAAGTTGGAGAAGTCTTTTTCCAAAGCTCTAAAATGGTCAATATAAAACAATTCTCTTTTTGATCGACCTCCATACCAAAACGTAACTATACGTCCTGTTTTGAGGGTTCTAAATAACTCATACAAATGCGATCTCATGGGTGCCATTCCAGCTCCTCCTCCTACATAGAGCATTTCCGAGTCAGACTCATTGATAAAAAATTCTCCATAAGGTCCTGATATGGTTACTTTATCTCCAGGCTTTTTTGAGAAAATATATGAAGATGCCACACCAGGGTTGACATCCATCCAATCATTTTTTGCACGGTCAAAAGGAGGTGCTGCAATGCGAACATTCAACATTATTTCTTTTCCTTCAGCAGGAAAAGAGGCCATGGAATAGGCGCGTTCTACCGTCTCTGGATTTTTCATCACCAACGGCCAAAGCTTAAATTTATCCCATTCCAATTTGAATTTATCAGGTTCACCTGGATGTTCTTCAGGGTGTGCAGAAATATCTATGTCTTCGTATTTGACCTCACATTGGGGTATTTCAATTTGAATATACCCTCCCGCTTTATAGTCCATTTCTTCTGGAATTTTAACCACAAATTCTTTAATGAAAGACGCCACATTCCAGTTACGTACTACGGTAGCTTCATATTTCTTAATTCCAAAAACCTCTTCTGGAACCTGTATGACCATATCTTGTTTTACTTTTACCTGACAGCCTAAACGCCATCCTTCAGCAACTTCTTTTCTTGAAAAATGCGGTGCTTCTGTAGGCAGAATTTCTCCTCCCCCTTCTAAGACTTGACATTTGCACTGTATACAGGTGCCCCCTCCTCCACAGGCTGAGGGGAGAAAAATTTTATTATTTCCCAAGGTGCTCAAAAGTGTACTTCCAGAAGAAACTTCAACTTTATTCCCTCCATTAATCAACAAGGAAACAGGGCCAGAAGGCAATAATTTTGCTTTGGCTCCCAGTAACATCCCAACCAATAAAAAGGTGATAGTTAAAAACACAACAATACTCGCAATAACAACCGTGTACTCCATTCTTAAATTATAATTTAATTCCCATAAAACTCATAAAACCTAACGCCATAAGCCCCGTAATGATAAAGGTAATCCCTAAACCGCGAAGGGGAGCAGGTACGTTAGAGTACGTAATTTTTTCACGGATCGCTGCAATGGCTAAAATAGCCAAAAGCCATCCGATTCCAGAACCCAATCCGTAAACAGCAGATTCTGTAACTCCTGAAAAGTCCTTTTGCTGCATAAAGAGTGAACCACCCAAAATGGCGCAGTTCACAGCAATGAGCGGAAGAAAAATTCCCAAGGCTCCGTATAATGCAGGTGCAAATTTTTCAACAATCATCTCGACCAGTTGAACCATTGAAGCAATCACTGCTATAAACATAATAAAACTCAAAAAACTTAAATCCAACGATGCATAAGATGAATCCAACCATGCCAATGCGCCAGGTCGAAGTAGGTAAGTGTCCAGTAAAAAGTTAATAGGAACAGTAATCGCCAAAACAAAAATAACAGCAAAACCTAGGCCTACAGCAGTTTTAACCGTTTTGGAAACTGCCAAATAAGAACACATTCCCAAAAAATAGGCGAAAATCATGTTCTCAATAAAGATGCTTTTTACAAATAAATTTAAATATGCTTCCATGTTTAGTTCTTTTCGATTAGGGTTCGGTTTCTATAACGTTGAACCCAAATAATGAGTCCTACCGTAATCAATGCCATAGGAGATAATAACATCAATCCATTATTGACATACCCCATTTCATACAAGGCATCAGGAATTACTTGATATCCAAATAATTTTCCTGAACCTAACAACTCTCTAAAAAAGGCCACAAGGATAAGTATGAATCCATACCCCGCGGCATTACCCACTCCATCAAGAAAAGATTTCCATACCCCATTTCCTAAGGCAAAGGCTTCTAAACGCCCCATCACAATACAATTGGTAATAATCAACCCGATAAAGATGGAGAGTTCTTTACTCACATCATAAGCAAATGCTCGAAGCACTTGATCAACCAATATAACCATAGAAGCAACGACTACTAATTGCACAATGATTCGAATACGGTTGGGAATTAAATTTCTCAGTAAAGAAATGATGACGTTACTAGCAGCCATTACCGCCATTACGGAAACACTCATTACTACAGCAGGTTTTAGCTGCACCGTTATAGCTAAGGCAGAGCAAATTCCCAATACTTGAACGGTAATTGGATTGTTATCGTCCATAGGATCGGACAATAACTTCCGATTCTTTTTAGAAAATAATGGTTCTTTCTCTTTGTTAACAAAAAGAACGGTAGGGGTCTGTTCTGTGGTGGCTTTGTTTTCTTCCATTCGTCTAGTTGTTTGATGCAACAGTGTTTTCGTTCGTTTGGAGATAAGGCAAATAGTGAGTCAGGCGCTCAATGATCATGTCAGTTACTCCGTCACCTGTAATGGTCGCTCCAGAAATCGCATCTACTTCGTGATCGTCTTTGTCTAAATCTTTGGGATCGTTGTTGGTTTTAGAAACATTAATACCCACTAGGTTGCCATTGGCATCAAATACTTTTTCTCCCAAAAACCGATCCTGAAACCATTGCTGGGTAATTTCTGCTCCCAGTCCTGCAGTTTCTCCTGTGTGATCAAATACAGCACCTTTAATTGTGTTTTTATCTTCTTCTAGAGCAATATAACCCCAAATGGCATTCCAAAGTCCTGCTCCGCGAAGTGGAATGATGAAGAATTTTTGGCCATCGACTTCAGCCTCGTACATCGGAAAACGTTGCTCAGAAACAGGTTTTTTTAATTCGTTATTCAATTTAATTTCAAAAGCAGCTACCTCACTATCCACCGCTCCAGACTGGGTCAATGACAGTTCAGCAGTAATGTACTTACGGTACAATTTTTCTGCTTCTTCTCTGTCAGTTTCAATCCCAATAGTTGCCAAGATGTTTTGCATTTTTTCTTTTCTCACATTCGCATTTTGAAGATCTTTGAGTGAACTTGCTGTAAAGGCTAGTGCTGAAGCAACCACCAAAACCATAAGGGTGGCAAACAAAAATGTGTACGCATTGCTATCTCTGTTCATTTTTATGCAGTTTTAAGTTCTTGTGAAGCTGTTGCCCATCGTTTTTTACGTTTTTTAATATTTCCATTGACGACATAGTGATCAATCGTGGGAGCA
Source organism: Flavobacteriaceae bacterium (assembly GCA_017852075.1). GTDB lineage: Bacteria > Bacteroidota > Bacteroidia > Flavobacteriales > Flavobacteriaceae > MS024-2A. Next base: position 4,882 of record JAFMLQ010000012.1, read on the forward strand.
AACACATTCATCAACAAGATGGCGAGCATGACCCCTTCTGGGTAGGCAGGGTTGAACACCCGTATCATGATACAGAACACTCCTACTAAAAAACCGTAAATCCATTTCCCTTTTGTGGTCTGCGCTGCAGAGACAGGATCAGTTGCCATAAATACTATTCCAAAAGCGAATCCTCCTACCACGAGATGGTTCATCCATGAAAAACTCATCAATTCATTGGCTCCCCACAAATTAAACAGCACTCCCATTACGGCAGCTCCTAAAATACCTCCCGTGATGATGCGCCAACTTCCTACTCCAGTCAAAATTAAAATCAAAGCACCTACCGCCACCCAAAGTGTAGAAGTTTCTGCAATCGAACCCGGAATGGATCCTTGAAACATTTCCATCATTGAATAGTTTACATCACCTCCAGCGGCAAGGCTTCCCAATATGGTTTCTCCAGAAATTGCATCTACATTTCCTGCTTCTGAAACCCAAACTTTATTTCCTGACATGTAGGTGGGATAAGCAAAAAATGCGAAAGCTCTCGCTGTCAGAGCAGGATTTAAGATATTCATTCCTGTTCCTCCAAATGCTTCTTTTGCTACCAATACTGCAAAGGCGGTAGAAATTCCTACCATCCAAAGCGGAATGTCTACAGGCATGATCATCGGAATCAAAAGTCCTGTAACAAGGTATCCTTCGTTTACCTCATGACCTCGATAAACGGCAAATCCAAATTCGATGGTGAGTCCTACCACATACGAAACAATTATCATAGGTACGATTTTCCATGACCCATGAATGAAGGCGTCTAAAAAAGTAAAGGGTTCATTCGTTTGAATGTAATATTGATATCCAGTATTGTAAATTCCATAAATCAATGCTGGTAGTAGAGCGATAATTACGGTTACCATGGTGCGTTTCAAATCTACCGCATCTCGAATGTGAGCTCCTTTTTTTGTAGTGTGATTGGGAACAAACAAAAAGGTGTCAAAAGCGTTTATCGCTGGAGCGAATTTTTCAAATTTTTGACCTTTCCCAAAAGGTTTTTTCAAATTGTCTAAACTTTTTCTAAGAAAATTCATAGTTGTTGTTTTATCCTACTTCATTTATCATTAATTCAATTCCCTTGCGTATGATTTCTTGAGCTTCTAATTTGGAAGTATTGGAGTAATCTACCAATCCGAAATCTTCTGGCACCACTTCGTAAATCCCTAAAGCTTCCATTTTTTCAATATCTTCTATCATACAGGCCTTAATCAATTGCATGGGGTAAATCTCCATGGGGAAAATTTTTTCCATTTCTCCTGTAACTACCAATGCACGTTCTTCTCCGTTGAGATTGGTATCTACCTCAAATCCTTTCCGATTGAAAAGCCTTGAGAATGAAGTGTTAGATAAACTCAAAATATTGTTGTCTTTAAAAGGCAACCATCCAAACATTCGGTAGTTGTTTCCTTCAGGTATGACCGAAACTAAATTGTTGAAATATCCCAAATAATCTGAAAAATGGGCTTGAGAACCAGTCAAAATGTCTCCGTTGATTACACGCACATGATCTTGTTTAAGCCCTACTTTTTCCAAAAAAGGTGCTAAAGCAGACCCGATTAGGGTTCTGAAGTAAATGGGATGATCCACTGCATTTCCAGAAACAGCAATCGTTCGTTGGGCAGAAAAAATGCCCGTACTGATAAATCTTCCTAGGTTGGCCACATCTTCCGGATTTACGGTCCAGATGCGTTCTCCCATGTTTAGGGGAGCAATATTTTGAATGTGTAAACTGAGATTTCCCGCAGGATGAGGACCTTGAACAATGTAGTGTTGAACCCCCTCAATCGTTTTAAAATAACCTACCTCATCAGCATCTACTCCTAAAAACACAGGCTGATCAACCAGCTTGTTGAGCAAATCGATCCCCAGTTGAAATTCTTTAGAATCGTCCTTAAGCAGATAGTGAAATTCTTCGCTCAACGGACTTGTTTTTACCGTATTGACAAATATGGCTTTGGGTGTGTCTTGAGGATCAGCCATAATCCCGTAGGGTCGTTGATGAATAAAAGGCCAATTACCACTTTCCATCAATAATGCTTTTAGCTGCTCCCTGTCTTTCTTTTCCCAGTCCTTTACGGTGTGAGAATTAGATTTTTGAGTTTTAGAAGCTTCTATACAAATACGCTCTATTTTACGCTTGGGTCCGCGTTCAATAGCTGTAACAGTTCCAGATACTGGAGAAACAAATTTAATGTCTGGATTTTTTTTACTGAAAAAAATTGGGGTACCTGCCTTAACTTGGTCTCCTTCTTTGCACAGGAGTTTGGGTGTGGTTCCAAAAAAATCGTCAGGTCTAAGGGCAAAGGTGGTTGCTGAAGTTGATTTGTTAAGTATTTTCTCAGCTTTACCTTTAATGTTCAAATTCGCACCTCTACGTGTTCGAATTTTTTTAATCACTTCCATCAAAATCTGTTTCAAAAATCGATCAAATTTACTAACTAAACCGCTTTGGAAAAAACAATTAATCAGGGAAATAAATTATTTATATTCATTCTAAATAGATGTTGAATCTTTACATAAATAAAGTGGTCATTTGGTCATCACAAATTGAACATTTACATTTACTCGTGATGAAAAAAGGTTTTTTTGCATTTTGCCCTACAAGAAAGAAATTCCTTTTTGGGGTGGGTCTCATTCTCTTTCTTTTCAACTATACAAATGCGCAAATGGTTCCTGAACATGCGCCTCCTGAACACATAAAATCGATCCAATTTTTTGGATCTGAAAATACAGACAACTTTCCCTTAGTAAGCCTTGGGGAGCAAATTACCTTACGATTTGATGACCTTAATGGGGATGAGGCAGACTACTATTACAAAATTAAACACTTTAATCACGATTGGACTCCTTCTGCCCTTTTTCAAAATGAATATATGGAAGGTTATGACAATTTGCGGATTGACAATTACAACACTTCATTTAACACACTGCAGACCTATACCCACTATTCTATTCAACTTCCTAATGAAAACGTTCAATTTAAAGTATCTGGGAATTTTTTAATGGAAATTTATGACGCATACGACACACTGGTGTTTTCGAGAAGATTTTGCATTTATGAAGAACAAGCCAGTGTACAAACAGCAGTTAATAGGCCCCAAAACATGGATCGTTTTACCACCCACCAATCGCTCCATTTTTCAATTACACCCTTTCAAGGGGTTTTTAGGAACCCTGAACGGACAGTGTTTGTGCATTTACTTCAAAACAGACAGTGGGATTCAAAAATAACAGGATTAAAGCCCCAGTATTTTTCAGGCAGTACATTAGAATATCGCTATGAACTTCCCTCACAGTTTGAGGGCGGAAATGAGTTTTATTTTTTTGACACCAAAGACCTTAGGGTTTCGAGCCCTAACATAAGTTTTATTGAAAGAAATCAACTCTATGAAACCTATTTAAACCTTGATATTTCTCGACTTAACCAGCCTTACACCTTTGCTCCTGACATCAATGGTGGATTTCAAATAAGAAACATCATGAGACCAGGTAACCCAAATTTTGAAGCAGATTATAGCTTTGTTTATTTTAGTTTGGCTGCAGATTTTGAACTTTACAATAATGAAATATACATCTACGGAAGCTTTAATAATTATCATCTCAGTGATGCCAACCGAATGTATTTTAATCCTTCCCTAAACATATACGAAGGAGTACTTCTTTTAAAGCAAGGATTTTATAATTATAAATATGTAACCAAACGGGAATCTTACCTTGATAAAAATGCTCTAAGTGGGACTCATGCCCTGACTGAAAACGATTATTTGGTCTTAGTTTACTACAGAAATCTAGGCGCCCAATACGATGCTTTAATTGGTATTGGTAGAACAAATTCTTTTGAATTGCAAAATTAGTTTCTATTTTGTGTACACGACACTATTTTTTTTGTATTTTTAATGTTCCAATATATTTAACAAGCAACTGTGATACAACAAATTACAAGAGGAATTAAAATTTCTGTCGAAACTAAATTTGAAGGCAGCTTTCTTAAAGAAAATGTTCCTCACCATGCTTTCTTGTATTTTATCACAATTGAAAATCAGAGTAAAAATGTGGTGCAACTCTTGTCAAGACATTGGAAAATTCAAGAGGCTATCAACAGACCCCAATATGTCAACGGCGTTGGTGTAGTAGGAAAAAAACCAGTGTTAAGACCGGGAGAAACTCATACTTATCAGTCCGGAAGTTTGATTACTTCCCCTATGGGCTCAATGTCTGGTACTTTTATCATGATCAACTTTACTACTGCAAAAAAATTCAATGTAGAAGTCCCTTGTTTCAAACTCAATGTCCCTTATATTCTCAATTAGTCAAGTCTGAAAACGAAACTTGTTTTCTCAGTATAAATCAATACTTTTGGCAAAAAAGAAATTATGGCTAATCGTATTGCACAAGTTCCCTACCCAACGAATGAACCCATTTTATCATATGCTCCAGGCAGTCCTGAAAAAGAGGAAGTATTAAAAATGTATGATGCATTGTACCACGATACTATCGAAATTCCTATGCGTATCGGAAGCCAAGATGTTAAAACTGGGGACACTTCTAGCATGCACCCTCCACATGACCACCACCATTTACTTGGAACCTATCACAAAGCCAATAAAAAAAATATTGAAGACGCAATCGCTACTGCTTTGGAAGCAAGAAAAGCATGGAGTCAGATGCCTTGGGAATCTAGAGCTGCGATCTTCTTAAAAGCCGCCGACCTTGTATCAGGTCCCTATCGAGCTAAAATCAATGCTGCTACAATGCTAGCGCAGTCCAAAACTATTTTTCAAGCTGAAATTGACGCGGCTTGCGAGTTCATTGATTTCCTCCGATTTAACGTGCAGTACATGCAAGAGATCTATGAAAATCAACCCGAAAGTAGTCCTGGAATTTGGAATCGTCTCAGCTACAGACCTTTAGAGGGTTTTGTCTATGCCGTAAGTCCGTTTAACTTTACTGCCATTGCTGGAAATTTAGCTGCCAGTGTTGCCATGATGGGAAATGTTGTGGTCTGGAAACCCAGTGATCATCAAGTTTTTTCTGCAAAAGTATTAATGGATGTTTTTAGAGAGGCTGGACTTCCCGATGGGGTGATCAATTTGGTATTTGGAGATCCTGAAATGATCACCAATACTGTATTAGAAAGTCCAGACTTTGCAGGGATTCACTATACAGGATCTACCACAGTTTTTAGAAATCTCTGGGGAAAAATTGGAACGAATGTCGATCGTTACCGCTCCTATCCACGTATTGTTGGAGAAACAGGAGGGAAGGATTTTATCGTAGCACACCCCTCTGCCAATCCTAAAGAAGTGGCCACTGGAATCATCAGAGGTGCTTTTGAATTTCAAGGACAAAAATGTTCCGCCGCTTCTCGAGTTTACCTACCCCAATCCCTAGCCGATAAAGTAATTGCTGAAGTTAAATCGGACTTAAAAACCATTTCTATGGGATCCCCAGCAGACTTTAAAAACTTTGTCACAGCAGTCATCCACAAAGGTGCCTACGACAGACTGGTAGCTGCTATAGAACAAGTCAAAAAAGATCAAGAAGCAGAAATTATTGCTGGAGGAGGCTATGACAATTCCAAAGGCTATTTTATTGAACCAACAGTGGTACTAACCACAAATCCTCAATACGATACAATGAACCGAGAACTGTTTGGTCCTTTGGTAACCTTGTATGTATATCCTGACGAGGAGTGGAGCAATACCTTGAAACAAGTAGATCAAACCTCAGAATATGCGTTGACAGGAGCTGTTTATTCACAAGATCGATATGCACTAGAAGAAGCGCTTAGCGCTTTGGAAAATAGTGCAGGAAATTTTTACATCAACGATAAACCTACTGGCGCCGTAGTTGGGCAACAACCTTTCGGCGGAGCAAGAGGTTCTGGAACCAATGATAAAGCAGGTTCCGCATTAAATCTATTGCGCTGGGTATCCCCAAGACTGATCAAAGAAACTTTTGTGCCCGCTTCTGACTATCGCTATCCTTTTTTGGAGTCCTAAAAATTACTTCGCAGTGTAACATTTGGGGATTTTGTTCGTCTTTTTTTAATGAACTAAAACCCCATATCTATGAAAAAATCATTTTTAATAATACCACTGTTGCTGGCATTTAATTTTTTAAGTTTTGGACAAAGTACTCCTATCAAGGATAATGATGTAGAATTTAGCGTCTATAAAGAATATGACAAAAACGGAAACTTGATTCGCTACGATTCTTCACGCGTTGAAAAAGGGCACAGACTTAAGCGCCATTTTCAATTCAATTTTCTGGCAGATTCACTTCCTTTTAAAAGTTTTAAAATTGACTCGTTATTAAGCCACAAAAATGCCTTTCTTTTTAAAGATAAGGGTCTAATAGACAGCTTGATACAACATAAAATAACGCCAGAAATGTCAATTTTTAAGATTGATTCATTGAGGGAAGTTCTGCCTCGTAATTTCTTTTATTTTCAAGATAAGTACAATGAAAAAAACGTGGACTCAATTCTGGATCGTCACTTCGACCGTATGGAAAAATTATTTGAACAGTTTTTTGAAAAAAACGATCGAACAGAAAGGAGAAAGAAAACCCTCTAAAAAGGCAAATGAACTACTTTTTTGGTTTCAAAAAAAGGGCTTTTAAAAAAATGATTCAATTCATACTGTCTAGCTCTTGGAAAAGATTTGAGCTCTTCGGTCAAATCCCCTCCTTTTAAATACAAAATTCCGTTTTGTAAAGGGTGGTTGCTTTCGGATTTAATATTGTTCTGCACCCATGGAACAAAAGATTCCATTTTGGTTACAGCACGACTAACAACAAAATCTACTTTTCTTTTAAATTCCTCTGCACGAAGATGTTGCGAGGAGACGTTTTTTAATTCTAACGCATTGGTTACCTCTTGCACGACCTTGACTTTTTTTCCTATACTATCGATCAAATAAAATTGTGAGTCAGGAAATAATATTGCCAAAGGGATCCCTGGAAATCCTCCGCCAGTGCCCACATCTAAAATCTGCGTATGAGGCTGAAACAAAATCACCTTAGCAATGCCCAAAGAATGGAGAACATGTCGCTCATAAAAAGCATCCATATCCTTTCTAGAAATTACGTTAATCTTTGCATTCCATTCAAAATACAATGCATAAAGCATTTCAAATTGGTCATATTGCAATTTTGTCAGTTTGGGAAAATATTTAGCAAGCTTCTCCATAACTTTTTACACTTGTGATCGGATTAAATTAAAATTTCTGTTATTTTAGCATAACAATAATTTTTATGCAAGCTACACAAAGCCTACGCTTTTCAAGAAAAGACTCAAAAAAATTTTTTAAAACTTTAAATCTTCGGGTAAACCGTTATTTTAAAGAAAATAATATACAAAAAACAGGGGACTGGAGACTCTACCTCAAATCCATTGTGATGTTTTCTTTATTACTGACTCCATACGTACTCGTTCTAATGTTAGATATCAGTTTGTGGTACAAGCTACCGATGTGTATTGTGATGGGAGTTGGCATGGCTGGAGTAGGAATGAATGTAATGCACGATGGAAACCATGGTTCTTTTTCAAAATATCCTTGGGTTAATAAATTGATGGGGAGTAGTATTTATATTTTGGCTGGAAACGTTTTTAATTGGAAAGTACAGCACAACATCTTACACCATACGTACACCAATATTCACGGTCATGATGAAGATTTAGAAGCAGGAAGGGTACTGCGTTTTTCAAAGCACTCAAAATGGATGCCCCACCACAAATTCCAACATCTCTATTCTGTTTTGTTGTATGGGCTTCTGACTATCAATTGGGCTATTTTTACAGATTTTCAGCAAATGAAACGCTACACTGCTCGAAAACTTTCTTATCTAAATAGCAAAAAGCCAAGTCTACAATGGGTTGGACTAGTTATTTCTAAAATTGTATATTTTTCAATTTGGCTGGTCATTCCAATGATTTTTCTAAATGCTCCTTGGTGGGCCATTCTCATTGGATTTGTAATTATGCATTACACAGCAGGACTAATTCTTAGCCTAGTATTCCAGTTGGCCCATGTCATGGAAGATGCAGAGATGCCCAAACCTGACGAAACAGGAACTATGAAAAATACTTGGGCCATTCATCAACTCTTGACCACGGTAAATTTTTCAACCAAAAACCGATTTGTAAACTGGTTTACAGGTGGACTGAACCATCAAATAGAGCATCATATTTTTCCCCATATCAGTCATATTCATTATTCCCATATCGGTGCTATTGTCAAAAAAACAGCTAAGGAATTCAATCTTCCTTATAACGAATATAAAACTACACGAAGTGCCCTTTTTTCGCACTTCAGATTTTTAAAACAAATGGGAGTTCAACCTAGCTAATTACCAATCATGGACTCACTTTCAGCACGAATAAATAGTCTTCCTGTTTCCGCTACATTAGCTATGGCGGCTAAAGCTAGGGAATTGAAAAATCAAGGGGTTGATGTCATTGGATTGAGTTTAGGTGAACCCGATTTCAACACACCAGAGTTCATAAAAGAGGCAGCTATACAAGCTGTAAAAGACAATTGGAATTCATACTCTCCAGTAGATGGTTACGCAGATTTGAAAACTGCAATCTGCGCAAAATTTAAAAGAGATAATGGGCTAGAATATACCCCTTCTCAAATAGTGGTTTCTACAGGAGCCAAACAATCCATTGCCAATGTATGTATGGTTCTTTTGGATCCTGGAGACGAAGTATTACTTCCTGCACCTTATTGGGTAAGTTATTCTGCTATTGCAACTTTGGCAGAAGCTAAATCAACGATTATTCCCTCCAGTATTGAAACGGATTTTAAAATCACACCAGCACAACTGGAATCCGCAATCACTCCAAAAACCAAATTGGTGATGTTTAACTCACCAAACAATCCCAGTGGAACAATCTATACCGAAGAAGAATATCGTGCACTAGGTAAGGTATTAGAAAAATATCCAGACATCTTCATTCTTTCGGATGAAATTTATGAGCATATTAACTACGGAACACCCCATTTTAGCATTGGAGCAATTCCAGAACTTTACGACCGTACCATAACGGTAAACGGAGTGGCAAAAGCTTTTGCCATGACGGGATGGCGTATCGGTTATATTGGAGCACCGGAATGGCTTGCCAAAGCTTGTAACAAAATGCAAGGGCAAATCACCTCTGGAGCCAACTGTATCGCACAGCGCGCTACGATCGCTGCTGTAGAAGCTCCTGTTAGTAAGATTCAGTACATGGTAGATGAATTTGCAAAACGCAGAGAAATTATCATTGAATTACTCAATACCATTCCTGGAATTCAAGTCAACCAACCTCAAGGTGCTTTTTATGTTTTTCCAGACATATCCGCTTACTTCGGAAAAACCTTAAAAGGAAAGAAGATCGAAAATGCATCAGACTTTGCATTGTACCTATTGGAGGAGGCACACGTTGCTACCGTTACGGGTGATGCGTTTGGTAACGGTGATTGCATTCGTATTTCTTACGCCGCTTCTGAAGAAAATATCCGAACGGCTATAGGACGAATCGCAGCCGCATTGCAATAGCTTTTCAATCTTTTATATTTGCGGTAAATTAGAACCCTCCACCTGTGATTACTACTGATTTAAATTTGGTTATTGAAACCTTAAAAAAAGACGATGTTGTAGCAATACCCACAGAAACTGTCTATGGCCTGGCAGGAAATGCATTTAAAGATAGTAGCGTAGAAAAAATATTTCAACTGAAAGAGCGCCCCGCATTTAACCCATTGATTGTGCACATTGCAAAACCTGAATTGCTAGATCAAGTAGCTACATCCATTCCGCCAAACGCTCAATTACTAGCAGATGCCTTTTGGCCTGGGCCACTGACCCTCGTGTTGGATAAGAAAGATCAAATTTTAGACCGCGTTACGGCAGGTAAATCTACCGTTGCCGTTCGGGTTCCCAACCACCCTCTAACCCTTAAACTATTACAGGAATTAGAATTTCCCCTAGCCGCTCCCAGTGCCAATCCTTTTGGCTCCATAAGTCCTACCTCTGCCGCGCATGTCGATGCCTATTTCAATGAACGTCTGAGTCTAATTTTGGATGGAGGTCCTTGTCGCAATGGTTTAGAGTCTACTATTATCGGATTTGAGGATAATAGACCTCTACTCTATCGCCATGGTGCGTTAGCTATTAATGACATCGAAAAAGTGGTAGGAAAGGTAGAAATAAATACTAAAAATGACCAAAGTCCCATAGCACCAGGCATGCTCTCACGCCATTATGCTCCTAAAACATCAACCATTCTCAGTAAAAACCCTGTTGAGGCCCTTGAAACATTTTCCAATAAAAAAATAGGGCTTTTAAGCTTACAAAAAATTGAGCTTTCCAATATTGAAATTTATCAGGAAATTCTATCAACAGATGGAAATCTAAAGGAAGCCGCTAAGAACTTGTACGCTGCACTCCATAGACTGGATCAAATGAACTTGGATTTGATTATTGTTCCTTATTTCCCTGACACCGGTTTAGGAAAAACCATTAACGATCGATTGCAACGTGCTATCCAAAAATAAATCAATTCGAGAACCTATTATCTTCTGTAAGACGCCCCTTGATGCTTTGATAATAATTTGCAATCGCTAAATAATGCCAAGGAACCACTATAAATATCCCAACTATAAAACACAACAGACCCAAAAGATACCACGGAATAAAACGTAAGTGCAAGAAAAAGAGCTCCATTTTTTTTCCGTCCATAATCTGCCAACTACGCTGAAGCGCATCATTTATTGACATTTCTGGATTCTCGGCTATGATATAAAAGGTCATCGAAAAACCCAAACTCACAATAATCCCAGGGACAATAAAAAACAATAACCCTAAGATTGTAAGTGCACTTATAATGACAAATGCCAATAGGGCATTAAGCAAGAAATTAAACCCCTCAAAAAGATCAAAAAAAGAAGGGTTATCTTCCTTGGAAATCTTTAAAAAATGTATGCATAAACCCAGTTGTAAGGGTCCCGCTAAAAGTAAAGACAACCACTCTCCATAGATATTTAACTCTGAAGGAACTCCAATAAGCATCCCATAAACCAAACAAACCAAAGTAGCCAATACCCAAAAAGGCTTTAATTGTAAACGTGTGTTTTGTATTAACGCAAGTAAATCCATTGATCAGGTTTTTTAAGAATTTAAAATTTTCTCCTGCTTATTTATGGATTCTTGGTGTATCGCTTTAAATACTCGTAGAATAAATTCCTCAGACAAATCTCGGTCTTCTCCTTCCAAAATCATTTTTCCTAAAATCTCGTTCCAGCGTTTATTTTGTAAAACGGCGACATTATTGGTTTTTTTCAATGCTCCAATTTCAAGTGCTATTTTCATTCGTTTTCCTAAGGTATCCAAAAGGTTTTGGTCAGCCACGTCAATCTGGGTGCGGAGGTTGTTGAGTTGATGTTTGTAGGCTTCTTCATCAGTCGTTTTTTTACGGACCTTGAGGTCTTTCATAATTTCGATCAGACGGGTTGGAGTTACCTGTTGTTTGGCATCACTCCAAGCATTGTCAGGATCCCAATGCGATTCAATCATCAAACCTTCAAAGTTCAAGTCCAATGCAGCTTGAGAAACATCAAAAATCAAATCACGACGACCCGAAATATGGGAAGGGTCACAAATCATTGGTAAATCTGGAAATCGGTTTTTTACTTCAATTGCAATTTGCCATTCTGGAATATTTCGATATTTGGTTTTCTCATAGGTTGAAAACCCTCTATGAATGAGTCCTAAATTTTTAATATTGGCCGTATACAAGCGCTCTACTCCCCCCAACCAAAGAGCCAAATCTGGATTTACTGGGTTTTTTACTAAAACGATTTTATCTGTTCCTTCAAGAGCATCAGCAATTTCTTGCATAATGAAAGGACTTACCGTTGAACGAGCACCAATCCACAATATGTCTACATCGTTATCGATGGCCAGTTTTACATGGTCTTTGTTGGCTACCTCGGTAGCGGTCAGCAAGCCTGTCTGTTCTTTTACTTTTTTAAGCCATCCTAATCCTATGGCGCCCACCCCTTCAAACATTCCAGGTCGGGTTCTAGGTTTCCAAATTCCAGCACGATATACTGTTACATCTGTATCTTTGAGTTCATGTGCAATTTTTAATACTTGCTCTTCCGTTTCTGCGCTACAAGGACCTCCAATTACCAAAGGGTGATCTAACCCAAAGTTGTCTAACCATTGACGCATTTCTTTTTTATTTTCCATGATTTGTTTATTTATAACTGTTCTTATTTTAATTTATTCCTGCCAAAATTGTTTTGATGGCATTGGTTTCTTGCATTTTTTGATAAATCGCTTCGTAGTCTTCTTGCTCCATGAGCATTTTAAATTCCTGTAAATTGGCGATGTATTCACCTAGTACTTCTAAAATATTTTCTTGATTTTGTTTAAATATTGGCGTCCACATGGCGGGTGAACTTTTTGCCAAACGAACGGTAGATGCAAACCCACTACCAGCCATAGCAAAAATAGCTTTTTCGTCTTTTTCTTTTTCCATCACAGTTTTCCCCAACATAAAAGAAGAAATATGAGATAAATGAGATACGTAAGCGATATGTTGATCATGTTCTTTTGGATCCATTTCTTGAATGACCATTTCCATGTTTTTAAACCACTGCACTGCCCACTCGAATAAGTCGGGGCGGGTCTTGTGCGTTTCACATAAAATTTGTGCCTTCCCTTTATACAAAGTAGCGAAGGCTGATGAAGGTCCAGAAAATTCAGTCCCTGCGATGGGGTGGGTCGCCAAAAATTGATTGCGCTTCGGATGTAGCTCCAGAGCATTACAAATTAGGGATTTTGTTGATCCTACGTCAATCAACAACGCATTGTCATTCATCTGGTCTAGTAGTGGTAAAGCAATTTGTATTGCAGCATCCACAGGAATAGCTAGAATAATTACATCCATATTGGCATAATTGGAGCTGCCTAATGTATGATCTATAAGTCCTAAATCTAGGGCTTCCTTTTGATGGTCTGAATTTTGGTCTTCTCCAAACAATTCACAAGCGGTGATCTGCTTTTTCGCAGCCAAAGCGAGAGATCCGCCAATCAATCCTAATCCGATGACTCCTATATTCATAATTCAATACGTTTTATGGCTTCTTTTATCGTATCCTCAGGTACACAAAGCGAAAACCGAATATAGCCTTCACCTTGGCTTCCAAAAATAGTTCCTGGGGTGATAAAGATATTTTTCTCATGCAACAGGGTATTGATAAAGACCTCTGCATCTGGGGCTTCTTTAGGGAGTTTAGCCCATAGAAAGAGGCCTACACTTTGTGACTCTATAGTGGTTCCCAGTTTTTGTGCCAAAACCTCCATTAAAACGCGACGCTTTTTATAAATGTCATTGAATTCCTCAAACCAATCAGAGGTCATTTTCAATGCTGCTATAGCTCCTTGCTGGACACCGAAGAACATCCCGGAGTCCATATTACTTTTGACTTTAAGCACCTCTTGTAAGACAGTTGCTTTTCCAGAAAGCATCCCCACACGCCAACCTGCCATATTAAAGGATTTGCTCAAAGAATTAAGCTCTACAGCCACTTCGCTAGCTCCTGGTCGGGACAAAATACTTTTAGGCTTTTTAGTCAATACAAAACTGTAGGGATTGTCATTCACCAATAAAATGTCGCGTTCTTTTGCCCAACGAATTAAATAGTCAAAAGTTGCTATGGACACATCAGTGCCGGTAGGCATATGAGGATAGTTAAGCCACATGATCTTGACTTTGGACGTATCCATTGCCTCTAATGCCTCTAAATCAGGCTGCCATCCGTTGCTCGCTTTCAATTCATACAGAACGGCTTCTGCCTCCATCAAACGGCTTACTGAGGCATAGGTTGGATAGCCTGGATTGGGAATCAATACCTGATCACCTGGATTGAGAAAAGCCATAGAAAGATGCATGATTCCTTCTTTAGATCCCATTAAAGGAAGAGTTTGCGAATTGGGATCCAAAGTGACTTTATAATGAGTTTTATAAAAATCTGAAATCGCTTTACGAAGTTCAGGTAGTCCCTGATAGCTTTGATACATATGCGCTTTGGGATGCATAAGGGCTTCTTTTAATGCGCTTACCACGTCTGGGTGAGGCTTTAAATCTGGACTACCAATACCCATGTTGATGACAGGTTTACCTTCTTTTATCATTTCTGCAACTTCTCTGAGTTTTCGAGAAAAGTAGTATTCCTTTACACTATGTAAACGTGTGGCTGTTTTCATCTTTGGTGTTGAGCGTATTCGCCTAAAATTTTAAATTTCGAGGCCATAATGGCAATTAACTTTCTCGCTTTTTCGTAATGGGTAAAATCATCAAAAGTAACGTCTACAAAAAAGGCGTATTTCCCTGGAGTTTCAATTACAGGTAATGATTGAATTTTGGTCAAATTGAGCTGACAATCACTCATCACATTAAGTACCGCAGCCAAGCTTCCCCTTTGGTGATCTAAAGTAAATTTCAGCGCAGCTTTGTTAATTTGTGATTTGGAGACTAGATCTCCTTTTCTTTGGACAATTACAAAACGAGTCACATTGTTTTTAATGGTTTGAATGGAAGTGGCGAAAACAGTCAATTGATAAAGTTCGGCTGCCTCTTGACTGGCAATTGCTCCAATACCTTTAATTTGATTTTTAGAAATTCTTTGAGCTTCTTCTGCCGTATCTTCTGCCTCTACCAAACGAATATGGGGATGCTGCTGAAAAAAGTTTTTACATTGCAACAACGCCATGGGGTGGGAATGAACCTCTTTAAGATCTTTAATTGTCTGGCCGGAAAGTCCCATAAGGTTGTGATGGATACTCAAACCGTACTCTCCAACAATTTTTAAATCATTTTGATCGATCAAAGCATAATTGGGAATGATAGAACCTGCAATTGAATTTTCAATGGCCAGTACCGCTTGCTCTGATTCACCGTCAACAAGAGTCTGAATTGTATCATCAAAAGTGTCACAAGGCAACAAATCCAATTGGGCACCAAAGTAGCGCTGGGCAACAATATGATGGAAAGATCCTTGCTTTCCCTGAATGGCTACTTTTGTTTTTGCTTTCATTTTAATTCAAAAAAAAAGTCCCGATAAACTCAGGACTTTTTAATTCTATATTGTTATTCCAATACTACAAAGTCCTATCTGCTTCCGTATAGAAGTAGTAAAAACTGTTGTAGTAAAAGAATGAGTTTTTCATTTTAACAAATCTGGACAAATTTACCATTGCTTTTGATAAAAACAAATATTCACTCCTGTTTTTTACAATTTTATCTTTTTTAAAAAAGTTAAATAAAAAAAGGATAAATTTAGAATGAAAACGTTTCACCCTAAATCGTACACATGAAAAAAATAGTTCTTTATCGTAATAACTACCTAGGCCCAGAAATTTTAGGTCATTTGATGGTCTTTGAAGACAACTCTTTTGGAGGGAGTCGGATGCTCTTCGAATGCAAAACTCTTGAACTGGAATGGAAAAACAATGCGCGCAATATTTCTTGTCTCCCTGCGGGATTTTTTACAATTAAATGGGAACATTCCGCTCGATTCAATCGAAATCTATGGGAATTAAAGGGAGTGCCGGGCAGAAGTGAAGCTAAAATTCACGTTGCCAATTACTATACCCAAATCCAAGGTTGCATAGGAGTGGGAGATATGCATACCCATATTAATGGAGACGCGATTCCCGATGTAAGAAATAGCTCCGTTACTCTGAATCGGTTGCATGAGGTCATGCATCCACAAGTTGAATCTACGATTCGGATCATTGGAAAATCCTAAAACCACGCCCACATCAAAGAGTTTTGAAGAAGGGTTGGGAATAAGATAGGTCCAATCTATTTGATAAAGGGTTGATTCCCTTTTTGCTAATTAAATTCATTTAGAGGAAAACAACTATCTTAACGTATTATTTAAAACGACGCTATTGATCATCCCGGGACTGATAACCTTGTGTACGGTACTTTTAATTCTTTTTCTTGAGGGTTTAAAAAAAGCCTGGATCAAAAAAATCTTCAATTGGATACCTTCTATTTTATTTGCCTACCTCATTCCTGCGGGACTTTCCGCTCTTTTAAATGAGGACTATAGCGAAGCGACAATACACACCTACAGCAAAACACTCTTTATTCCACTGGCCGTTTTGGCCGTTATGAGCAGTCTTTCTTTGGTTCAATTAAAAGCTGTTGGATGGAAGCCCATTGCCGTTTTTGTGTCGGGTTCCCTTTGGATTGCTCTATTTCCAGTAGGTTTTTTGTTCCTGTTTCAAGACACCTCCATCGTGTCGGATCTGTTTATCGGTCAGGAAGTGTGGAAGGCCCTTCCTCCTGTTGTGGGGAGCTGGATTGGAGGAAGCACGAGTCAATTGGTGCTTAAAGAAGTTGTGGCTTGCTCCGAAGCGCTCTTTTTAACGGTATTGGTTTTGGATAATATTTTGGTCAATCTTTGGACTATTGGAATGTTTCAGAGCATTAAAAAAAGTGATGCCCTAAACCGACTCCTCAGAATCAATGCCCTCTCACCTCCAGAACACTTAGAAGAAAGTCAGCAGAAAAAAACCGCTCCTGTTTTGAGTTTGCTTCTGATCTTGGGCCTTGTTTTTTGTGTTCATGTCAGTATTGACTCTTTTGTAGGTAAAATAGTGGTGTTGTCATTTATAGGTTTAGCCTTGGGGTTTTTTATCAAAAGTTGGAACCGTGTTTTTATTCTCAAACTAGGAAGTATTTTAATCCTGATCGTAATGGCGGTTTTGGGATTAAAGCTCAAATTCAGTCTGATTCGATTTGACCCAGCTTTTATGAGTTTCTTAGTAGTTTGGCTGGTGAGTCACTTTATTTTCATGTTGGGTATAGCCAAAGTCCTAAAGGTCAATGTAGCGTGGGTTCCCATTGCCAGTATGGCCAATGTGGGAGGGATTGCCACTGCCCCTGCGGTAACGGCCGCCTACAAAAAAGAATGGATGCCACATGCCATCATTCTTGCAGTATTGAGCATGGCCACAGGTACGTTTTGGGGTTTACTGACCATCCAGCTTTTCCGTTTTTTTATTCTCTAGATGAAGCCCATAAAATCCACAAACCCACACCTATACTATGCCCTTTTGCTCAATTTGGGTATGCTGTTTATCAGTACCTCAGGAGTATTGGGACGCTATATCGCTCTCCCTCCCCCAGTTTCCATTTGGTTTCGTTCTTTGATTGCAATTGTGCTACTCGTGCTTTATGCTCGCTATAAAAAATTCAGTTTTCAAATCCACTGGAAAAAACACGGTGTTGCGGTCTGGTGGAGTGGTTTTTTTATGGCGGTGCACTGGATCACCTATTTCTTTGCTTTGCAATGGAGTAATGTTGCCATCGGGATGCTGTCCCTGTTTACCTACCCCATCATCACAGTTTTTTTGGAACCTTTTTTTATGCCCGTACAACTTCAAAAAAGACATTTGTTGTTGGGTACTTTGATCTTGGTTGGAATTTATTTATTAGTACCCGAATTTGATTTAAAAAACACGGCTACCCAAGGACTACTCATCGGTTTGTTTTCTGCCTTGGCGTATTCCCTCAGAAATTTAATTCTAAAAAAACACAATGCGATGGGTAATGGTTCCATTCAAATGATTTATCAACTTGGGGTAATTGTTGTGCTTTTACTACCCGTACTTTGGATTTATCCCAATACCGATCTGAGCTCCCAATGGCCTTATTTACTTTTACTCGGTGCAATTACAACCGCTTTAGGGCATACTCTTTTCCTGAGTAGCTTTGCTCATTTCAGCATCAGTACCGCGAGTATCATGAGCAGTATTCAGCCATTGTTCGGGGTACTACTTGGCGCATTGTTTTTATCTGAAATTCCCGACCTAAAAAGCATTCTTGGGGGCGTCTTGATTTTAACCACTGTCGTTCTAGAAAGCCGAAGGGCACGTCCCAAAAAGAACTGAAGAGAAAGGCGTATCTTTAACCAAAAACACGATGAGTCTTGTCTTAGAAAACGTGGCCAAAAGCTTTGGGGAGGTTCATGCCCTTAGAGGGGTTTCTTTGACCTTAAAAAAAGGGGAGGTCGTGGGTCTTTTAGGACCTAATGGTGCAGGAAAATCAACTTTAATGAAAATCCTTACGGGCTACTACACCCAATGGGAAGGCAAAGTTGCCTTCTTTGATAAAGATTTAAAAACCGACTTGCGAGCCATACAAAAACAAGTAGGGTATTTGACCGAAAACAACCCCCTCTATCCCGAAATGTATGTCAAAGAATACCTGCGGTATGTTGCAGATTTATATCGTTTAAAAAATCCTCCCATTGTCCCACTTATGGAACAAACAGGTCTTATGAAGCACCAAACAAAGAAAATTCAAACCCTTTCTAAAGGATATAAACAACGTGTAGGTTTAGCTGCTGCACTTCTTCATGATCCCAAATTGATCATCTTAGACGAACCCACTACAGGGTTGGATCCCAATCAGCTGGTAGAAATCCGCAAACTCATTCGCAATTTGGGAAAAGATAAAACAGTGTTGCTCTCCACCCACATCCTTCAGGAAGTGGATGCGCTTTGTGATCGGGTATTGATTATTCATAAAGGAGAAATTGTATTGAATCAAGTTTTAAACGATCTGAGAAAAGACCAAAAGCAAATCATCGAAGTGAGCTTTGATTACAGGGTAGAAACTGAGGCACTTGCTCGGATTCCTAAGGTACAAAAAGTAAAAAACACTCATGAATTTGATTACGAAATCCACATCGAGGGAAATCAAGACCTACGCCCAGCTGTGTTTGATTTTGCGAACGATAGTGGTTTAAAAATTCTAAAAATGCAGCTTAAAAATGAAAGTTTGGAGCAGCTATTTAAGAGTTTGACGAGTTAGAAAACCTGTGCTGCTATCGCTTTAATATTATCTGCTTTTCCCATAGAATAATAGTGTAAAAAAGGAACACCTGCAGCTTTGAGTTCTTTGCTTTGTTCGATACACCATTCTACACCTACCTGACGAACGGCGGTATTGTCTTTACATCGAATCACTTCTTTGATCAAGGTCTCTGGCAGATCTACATGAAAACGGTGGGGAATCATATTCAATTGTTTGAGGGTTGAAAGGGGTTTGAGTCCTGGAATGATCGGTACATCAATCCCTTCAGCACGAGCGAGATCTACAAATTCAAAAAACTTTTGATTGTCAAAAAACATCTGAGTCACTACATAATCCGCACCGGCTTTTATTTTCTTCTTCAAAAAATGAAGATCACTCGCCAGGCTTGGTGCTTCCATGTGTTTCTCGGGATAGCCAGACACTCCTATACAAAAATCTGTGGCGTGAGAATTCAACAATTCTTCATCCAAATAAACACCTTGATTTAGTGCCGTAATTTGTTCTACTAATTCGTTAGCATAACGATGTCCATCTTCTGTAGGGGTAAAATAGGTTTCTGTTTTTACCGCATCGCCACGAAGTGCTACTAGATTGTCAATCCCTAAAAAGTCCAAGTCAATAAGGAAGTTTTCTGTGTCTTCTTTGCTAAACCCCCCACAAAGGATATGAGGTACAGCATCGACGTTGTATTTACTCTGTATGGCGGCACAAATTCCAACCGTTCCCGGGCGTTTTCGAATGATTTTTTTTTCGAGCAAACCTTTACCTACCTCTTTGTAAACGTGCTCTTCCCGATGATAAGTCACATCGATAAAAGGCGGATTGAAATCCATGAGTAGATCAATGGCTTCAAAAAGTGAGTTGATATTCTGTCCCTTGAGGGGAGGTAAAATTTCAAAGGTAAACTGCGTCTGCTTTTTCGCTTTTGCTATATGTTCGGTAATTTTCATTTAGTTTTTAATTTAGTTTGATTATTCAGCAAGATTTGGGTTCAACCATTTTCTTGCTTCATCTAGAGTAATCCCCCTACGGTCACTATAAGAAATCAGTTGGTCGAGTTTGATTTTTCCTAAACCAAAATAATGTGCTTCAGGATGGGCAAAATAATAGCCCGAAACCGAAGAAGCGGGCCACATAGCCAGACTTTCCGTGAGCTTTACACCAATAGTTTCTTCTACATCTAAAAGTTTCCAAAGGGTTTTTTTCTCTAAATGATCTGGACAGGCTGGATATCCCGGAGCGGGGCGAATACCCTTATACTGCTCGCCAATAAGTTCTTCTTTAGAAAAAACTTCTTCAGCCGCATACCCCCAATAATGAGTGCGTACTCTTTCGTGTAAATATTCAGCAAATGCCTCCGCCAACCGATCTGCAAGTGCCTTGATCATAATTGAGCTATAATCGTCATTTTCTGCCTCAAAGGCCTTTGCCTTTTCATCAGTGCCAAAACCGGTAGTTACACAAAAGGCGCCCACATAATCTTTTTTCCCACTTGCTTTGGGTGCAACAAAATCAGCTAGGGCATGGTTGGGATGTCCACTGCGTTTTTTTAGTTGTTGGCGAAGGGTAAGCCAACAGGCACTTACCTCAGATCGAGCTTCTGTTTTATAAATTTCAATATCGTCTCCAACGGCATTGGCAGGGAAAATTCCAAAACGAGCCTTAGCAGTCAACCACTCTTCGTTAACAATTTGATCTAGCATCTGTTGTGCATCTTGGAATAGGGATTGCGCTTGTTCGCCTACAACTTCGTCTTTCAAAATTTCAGGATATTTCCCATGCAAATCCCAAGAACGGAAAAAAGGACTCCAATCGATATAAGGTACTAATTCCGCTAAGGACTGGTTTTCAATTGAATGCATTCCCAATTGGTTAGGCTCTTTTGCATCAAAGGAATTCCAATCGATAGAAAACACATTTTTTTGGGCTTCTTCCAGACTCACATACGACTTGGCCGAGGTACGCTCTAAAAACTTGATCTTAAAAACTTCATATTCTTCACGGATTTTTAAGGTATAAGCTTCCTTTTTATCCTCTTGTAAGAGATTGCTTACCACACCCACCGCCCGTGAAGCATCGTTCACATGAATGACTGGGGCTTTAGAATGTGGAGCTATTTTTACTGCAGTATGAGCTTTGGAAGTCGTTGCGCCTCCAATCAGTACAGGTATTTGAATCTTTTGACGATCCAATTCTTTTGTTAAATACACCATTTCATCCAATGACGGGGTTATCAATCCTGAAAGTCCGATGACATCTACCTGTTCTTCCAGTGCCCGTTGGATAATGATTTCTGGGGGTACCATGACCCCTAAATCCACAATTTCATAATTGTTGCAGGCCAAGACTACACTCACAATATTCTTTCCAATATCGTGTACATCACCTTTGACTGTAGCCATCAAAATTTTTCCAGCATATTGGGTGCTATCTGTTTTTTCTGCCTCAATAAAGGGTTGTAAGTAGGCTACAGCCTTTTTCATCACCCGGGCAGATTTTACAACTTGAGGAAGAAACATTTTACCTTCTCCAAAAAGGTCACCTACTACATTCATCCCATCCATTAAAGGTCCTTCGATAACATGAATGGGCTTTTCTGCCAAGAGCCTAGCCTCTTCTGTATCTTCTTCAATATAGGCGTCAATCCCTTTGATTAAGGAGTGGGTAATTCGAGATTTTAAATCCTCATTGCGCCAGGCATCATCCACTTTTTTCACTCCTTTGGATGCATTGACAAGAGTTTCCGCATATTCCAAGAGGCGTTCAGTTGCATCTTCTCGGCGATCCAATAAAACGTCCTCTACATATTCCATCAATTCTTTGGGTACCTCATCGTAAACTTCCAACAGAGTAGGGTTTACAATCCCCATATTCATTCCGTGTTGGATAGCGTGATAAAGAAAAGAAGCATGCATGGCTTCTCGAACCGTATTGTTCCCCCGAAAGGAAAAAGAAACATTGCTAACACCACCACTCACGCTAGCATGAGGTAAATTTTCACGGATCCACTTTGTGGCTTTAAAAAAGTCTAAGGCATTTTTTCGGTGTTCTTCCATTCCCGTTGCCACAGGAAAAATATTGGGATCAAAGATGATGTCCTCGGGTGGAAAGTGAACCTTTTCCACCAAAACCTTATAGGAACGTTCACAAATCTGAATTCGACGTTCCAGTGTATCCGCTTGACCGTCTTCATCAAATGCCATAACGATAACTGCAGCTCCGTATTTTTTTAAGGTTTGGGCTTGTTGGATAAAATTTTCTTCTCCCTCTTTTAAACTGATGGAATTCACCACGCATTTTCCTTGAACAACTTTCAGTCCCGCTTGGATGATCTCCCATTTCGAACTGTCGATCATTACTGGAACACGAGCGATATCTGGTTCTGCAGCGATAAGATTTAAAAAGGTGGTCATGGCAGCTACTCCATCAATCATCCCTTCGTCCATATTGATGTCTATGATCTGAGCGCCCCCCAGTACTTGTTCCCTTGCAATATCCAAGGCTTGATCGTACTGCTGATTTTCAATCAATCGAAGAAACTTTCTTGATCCCGTGACATTGGTGCGTTCCCCAATATTCACAAAGTTGGTGTCTTTAGTGATTGCTAAAGGTTCCAATCCAGATAGCAATAAAGGTTTCTTATGAAGCATTTTCTTCAGCTTTACGTTTTCTGGGTTTGTATTTTTTAGCAATTTCTGCAATCAATCGGATGTGATCTGGTGTTGTACCACAACAACCCCCAATAATGTTCACCACATTTTGTTTTAAATACTCCTCTATCAACTCCTGCATTTCTTCAGGAGTTTGATCGTATTCTCCAAAGGCGTTGGGTAATCCTGCATTGGGATGGGCAGAAATATAAGCATCACTTTGATTTGAAAGTCTTTTTACATAAGGAAGTAACTGATCTGCGCCTAAGGCGCAATTGAACCCAATACTCAAAATGGGAAGATGACTCAATGAAATCCGAAAAGCCTCTACAGTTTGTCCTGAAAGTGTTCTTCCACTGGCATCGGTTATGGTTCCACTGATCATGATGGGAATGTCAACCTGTTTTTCTGTTTTAACAGAGTCTATAGCAAACAAAGCCGCTTTGGCATTAAGAGTATCAAAAATGGTTTCTACCAAAAGTACGTCCGCACCTCCGTCGATTAAACCCAACACCTGTTCCCGATAGGCATGCACCAATTCATCAAAAGTAACGGCGCGAAAACCTGGGTCGTTGACATCGGGAGACATGCTAGCAGTTTTGTTCGTCGGTCCAATGGATCCTGCAACATAGCGTTTTTGTAGGGGAGTTTTTGATATGTATTCTTGGGTCACTTCTTTGGCAATCTTTGCACTTTCATAATTGAGCTCATAGGCCAAATCTTCCATCTGATAGTCAGCCATCCCAATAGAAGTAGAGGAAAAGGTATTGGTTTCTACAAGATCTGCTCCCGCTTCCAAATAGGCACGATGAATGCCTTTTATAATTTCGGGCTGGGTGATGGACAATAAATCATTATTTCCCTTGAGTGAACATGGATGACTTTCAAAGCGCTTGGCTCTGAAATCAGCCTCTTCTAATTGGTGGTTTTGAATCATGGTGCCCATAGCTCCGTCCAAAACCAACAAGCGCTTTTCTAAATCCTTTTGAATACTCATATCAATGTGTTATCGCTTGATTTAAATCTTTCCAAATGTCCTCCGGATGTTCTAAGCCTACAGACAAACGAATCATACCGCCTGTAATTCCTACCGCTAGCTGATCTGCAGCTGACAACTTGCTGTGAGTCGTTGAGGCAGGGTGAGTGACAATCGTTCTGGAATCGCCTAAATTGGCAGATAGCGAACACATTCGGATTTGATTGATGAATTTTCGACCAGCTTCTACCCCACCTTTAAGCTCAAAAGAGATAATTGTCCCCCCTTGTTTCATCTGTTTTTGGGCCAATTTATTTTGGGGATGGGAGGGTAAAAAAGGATATTTCACCCAGTTAATTTCTTCCAATTGCTCTAGTTTTTGAGCTAGTATTAACGCATTCTTACAATGCCGATCCACACGAACCGAAAGAGTTTCTAAACTTTTAGACAGTACCCAAGCATTGAACGGAGATAGGGAAGCTCCTGTATTTCGTGCAAAAAGATACAACTCCCGGATCAATTCTTTCTTACCAACAGTGATCCCACCTAATACTCTTCCCTGACCGTCCATGAGTTTGGTCGCAGAATGAATTACAAGATCAGCGCCAAATTGAATTGGATTTTGCAGGTAGGGGGTCGCAAAGCAGTTGTCAACAATAAAAAGGAGCTTATGCTTTTTGGCAATTGTACCCAAAACCTCCAAATCCAAAATATCCACACCCGGATTGGTTGGAGATTCCACATAAATACACTGGGTGTTTTTTTGAATCAAATCTTCGACCGTATCTAACTGATTTACGTCAAAATAGGAAGTTTGAATGCCCCATTTGGGAAAATATTTAGTAAACAAACTGTGCGTAGAACCAAACACGGCACGTGCAGAAATGATATGATCTCCTGTGTTTAAAAAAGTGGCAAAAGTACCGAATACCGCTCCCATACCACTTGCGAAAGCAACACCCTCTTCAGCCCCTTCCATTTGACATACTTTCTGAATAAATTCTGATGTATTTGGGTTGGAAAATCGACTGTAGATATTGCGCTCTTTTTCTTCCGCAAAAGAGGCTCGCATTTCTTCAGCATCCTCAAAGACAAAACTAGAGGTAAGGTGTAAAGGCGTAGAATGCTCTAAAAACTGAGAACGCTCAGTTTGCGTTCGTATGGCCTTGGTTTCAAATTGAAAACTCATACTTTTTTGCCATTTAAAATTACGTTATGATTAATTTTTGCGGTATGCTCAAGGGTTTTGGAAACAGAACAATATTTGTCAAAAGACAACTGAGCCGCACGTTTTGCTTTTTCTGGAGAAAAATCTCCTTCCAAATAGATGTCAATATCTATTTGATAAAATAATGAGGGCACTTCATTTTTATGACGGTGTCCATGCACTTCCATTTTTAGCACCTTGGGATTAATTTTTTGCTTGTTTAAAATTGCAACAATATCAATACTACTGCAACCTGCTACACCCATCAAAAGGAGCTCCATTGGGCTTACTCCCTGCACTTCTCCTGTGGTTTTTGAGTTGTTATCCAATCGAACTCGCATTCCATTGGCGTTGGTTACTTCAAAGAGGTAATCTTCATTAATTCGTTCTAGTGAAACATTCATCAGGTAATGGTTTTTTAGGGTTTAAAAATTGGAGATAAAATTCGAATCATGTCCTCATTTTCGATCAAAAAGGCATCGTGTCCGTGAAGGGAACTCAATTCGTGATAAAAAATATCTTTTTTAAATTTTTTAGTGAAATCCATCGTTTTTCGATCTTCTGCCGGAGTAAAAAACAAGTCACTATCAATAGCAATCAAATGGATTTCAGCTGTAATACGCTTAATAATTTCTTGGACAGTTTGTCCATGTCTTTCGATATTGATCGAAGCCAAAAGGTGGTTCATCATCACGTAGGCATCCAACTGAAAACGTTTTGCGAGTTTATCCCCATGATACATTAACCAACTTTCTATGTTATATATCCCAAGTTCTTCATTTTTGGTTCTTCCGAAACGAAATTCAAAAGACTGTGGAGTTCTGTAGGTCAACATAGCATGGATACGGGCATCTTCTAGGGGTTGCTTCGAGTTTTGTAAAATGCGTTTTTGTAAAAATGTATTGGCGATGATCCAATCATTGGCTTTCCAATCGGCAGCTATAGGGACTAAATATTTGGTTATTTGGGGAGCCAGTGCGGCCATTTCCCAGGCTATTCCGCCTCCAATAGAACCTCCAATAAGGGCGTGAAGCTTTTCAATATTTAAGGCCTTTAAACCCAACAGATAAAGAGAAGCAATATCGCCCGCGTGAAAATCTTCTGGGATTGAAAAAGTTTGACCCAATACGCCATTTCCAGGAATATTAAATCCCATTATGGTATATCGTTGGGTATCGATTGTTCGGCCATGACCGATAATTTCGTTCCACCAGCCTCCATCTCCTGTCAGGCGTGCATCTCCAGTAAGGGAATGGTTGACCAACACTACAGGGGCTGTACCAATCTCACAACCAAATTGCTGAAAATGCAAATCGATAGAAGGGTAAACAGCGCCTGAGTGGGTTTTAAAATCAGGTATGGAAATCGTTTGGATCCCTGCCATAGGTTTTATATCTGCGAAAAAGCGGATTCTAAATCAGCAATTAAATCGTTGATGTCTTCTAAACCGACGGAGAGTCGAATTAAATCTTGGGTCACACCTGTGGTTTTTTGAGCTTCCTCATCCAACTGTTGATGGGTGGTACTTGCAGGGTGAATAATCAAGGATTTGGTATCTCCAATATTCGCCAAAAGCGAAAACAATTGGGTATGATCGGCTACCTTTTTTCCTGCCTCATAGCCCTTTTTCAGACCAAAGGTTACAATACCACTTTGCCCCTTAGGAAGGTATTGTTGTGCCAAAGTATTGTACTTTGAGCTTTTTAAGCCAGGGTAATTCACCCAGGCTACTTCTTCTCGTGTGGATAGCCAGGCAGCTAACTTCAAAGCATTTTCAGAATGTTTTTTCATTCGGATATCCAGGGTTTCTATTCCTTGAATGGTTTGGAAACTGTTAAACGGACTAGGGGCACTTCCCAAGTCACGTAAACCTTCAATCCGTACTTTGGCAATAAAAGCAATATTTCCCAGTGCTTCATGATAATTCAATCCATGATAACTAGGATTGGGCGATGTAAATTCTGGAAAATTTCCATTGCTCCAATCAAAAGTACCTGCGTCTATGATCACCCCCCCTAAAGAAGTTCCATTACCTGTGAGGTATTTTGTTAAGGAATGAATCACTATGTTGGCCCCATACTCAATAGGGTTTAACAAGGCTGGTGAGGCTACTGTGTTGTCTACAATAAAAGGAACTTTTGCTTTTTGAGCAGCTTCAGAGATGGCTTTAAGATCAAGGACATCTAATTTGGGATTTCCCAAAGATTCTGCAAAGAAAACACGTGTGTTAGATTTGACCGCTTTAGAAAATTCGATCGGATCATCAGGATCTACAAAAGTAGTAGTGATACCAAAACGCGGTAAAGTATTTGCCAACAGGTTATACGTTCCTCCGTACAAACTATTTGAAGCTACGATATGATCTCCTGTTTTAAGGATCACCATAAGCGTAGTGGCTATGGCGGCAGTTCCCGATGCCGTAGCTACGGCAGCGACACCTCCTTCAAGAGCAGCTAGACGTTGCTCCAAAACATCATTGGTTGGATTGTTTAAACGTGTATAAATGTACCCAGGTTCAGCGAGAGAAAATAAATTCGCTGCATGATCCGAGTCTTTAAACACATAAGATGTGGTTTGATAAATAGGAACCGCTTGGGAACCTTGCGTATTTTTAGCATCATGACCTGCATGCAATGCTTGTGTGGCTATATGTGTACTCATTTTTGAAATTCTTTTTTGATGGATTCGATATAATCTAATTTTTCCCAGGTGAAAAGCTCTACTTCCTTCGATACTTTTCCGTTGTACGGGGACTCAAACGTTTTGGTAACAGTTAGAGGCTGGCGCCCCATATGTCCGTAGGAAGCTGTTTCCAAATACATTGGATTTCTCAACTTCAGTCTTTGTTCTATAGCATATGGACGCATATCAAATAAGGTTGCGGCTTTGGTTGCGATTTCTGCGTCGCTTAAATCTACCTTGGAAGTACCGAAAGTGTTAACATTAATTGAAGTTGGTTCTACTACTCCGATGGCATAGCTAAGTTGTACCAAAATTTCATCTGCTACTCCTGCAGCAACTAAATTTTTGGCCATATGGCGTGCCGCATATGCCGCACTACGATCTACTTTACTCGGGTCTTTTCCGCTAAAAGCACCTCCTCCATGACCTCCTTTCCCTCCATAGGTGTCTACAATAATCTTTCGTCCTGTCAAACCTGTATCGCCGTGTGGACCTCCAATGACAAACTTTCCCGTTGGATTGACATGATAGGTAATATCTGCACCAAAAAGTTTTTGAATATCAGGTTGTAATTTGGCTATTACGCGAGGAATTAAAACGTGAATCACATCCGATTTTATTTTTTCTAGCATCGCCTTTTCATCTGCGTTAAAATCATCGTGTTGAGTTGAAACTACAATCGTATCTATACGCAAAGGTTTGTTATTGTTGTCGTATTCAATGGTTACTTGCGATTTAGAATCGGGACGTAAATAAGTAATCTCTTTATTTTCGCGTCTGAGGGCTGCCAACTCAATTAAGATTTTATGCGAAATATCAAGCGCTAGGGGAATCAATGATTCCGTTTCATTAGAAGCATAACCAAACATAATACCTTGGTCTCCTGCTCCTTGTGCTTCTTTTTCTTCACGGTCCACACCACGATTAATATCTTGTGACTGTTCATGAATTAAAGAAATGACACCACAAGAGTCTCCACTAAATTGATACGCTCCTTGGGTGTATCCAATGTTATTAATTGTTTCTCTGGCAATAGACTGGACATCTAAGTAAGTAGCACTTTTGACTTCTCCAGCTAAAATTACCTGCCCCGTGGTTACAAGGGTTTCACAGGCCACTTTACTTTCGGGATCGAAAGCTAAAAAGTGATCCAACAATGCATCACTAATTTGATCTGCAATTTTATCTGGATGTCCTTCACTTACAGATTCTGAGGTAAAAAAATATGACATTTATTTGTTGCTTTTGTGGAAGGATTCAAACGGTGCGTTTTGAAAAGCAACACTGCTTTAGCATTTTTTTTTCGAGGTTTGCAATCAGTCAAATCCTTCCTCGTTATTTGTACAAATGTACAGCTTTTTTTGAATTTGCAAATTTTTGGTTAATTGATTTTAAGTATCGGATATAAGCCAAGCCTTACTTTTTATCTCCCACCCCTTTTATTGTTTAAAAAAAGAAACTACTTTGCAATACCATAAACAAACTATAAAGTATTATGCATATCGCCATTGCCGGGAATATTGGGGCAGGTAAAACCAGCCTTACTGAACTTTTAGCCAAACACTATAAATGGGAGGCCCATTTTGAAGACGTGATTGACAATCCCTATCTCGATGATTTTTATAATCACATGGAGCGCTGGTCTTTTAATTTACAGATTTACTTTTTAAAAAGTCGTTTTCAGCAATTGCTCAAGATTAAGAATGGAAAAAAGACTACAATTCAAGATCGAACCATCTACGAGGATGCCCATATTTTTGCACCCAACCTCAAGGCGATGGGGCTCATGAACCAAAGAGATTTTAAAAATTATCAGGAACTTTTTGAATTGATGGAATCGCTAATCCAAGGCCCAGATTTATTGATTTACCTACGCAGTAGCATTCCCAATTTGGTCAACAAAATCCACAAGCGTGGTCGAGAATATGAGAATTCGATCAGTATTGACTACCTCAGTCGCCTAAACGAACGTTATGAAGCTTGGTCCTCTACTTATGACAAGGGGAAAATGGTCATAATCGACGTGGACAATCTTGATTTTGTAGAAAATCAAGAAGACCTCAACATCATTATATCGAAAATTGACCAAGCTCTTTAGAATCTAAACCTCATTAAGATATAAAGGAACTAATTTAAAGTCTGCTAACCACTTTCGTAAAGAATTCGCGTGAAATAAAAGCAAAAAAAAGAGGCTCAAAAGAGCCTCTTTTTTATTTTGCTTTAAAATCTATTCTTTAGAACTGACTCCGGTTGAAGACTGATTTTCGTTAATCGTAACTTCAACAACCATTTTCTGATCGTCTTGTGAAGTAACGTTTACGGTGTAGTTTTTTTCATCGGATTCGTCTTCCGTAACTACTACTTCCACAAGGTTGGTTTCTACTTTAGCGTCAACATAAGCAGCTACCGCATCATTATTCATAGCAATACTTGGTGCAATAACCAATGCTACTACGGACATAAGTTTCAGTAGAATATTTAACGAAGGGCCAGAAGTGTCTTTAAAGGGATCTCCTACGGTATCTCCCACAACTGCGGCTTTGTGCGCATCTGTACCTTTTTTTCCTTGTTCTTCAATCATTTTTTTGGCATTGTCCCAAGCACCACCAGCATTAGATTGGAAAATCGCCATCAATACCCCACAAGTAGTTACTCCTGCGAGAAGTCCTCCAAGCATTTCTGCACCTCCTATAAACCCAACCGCTACGGGAACCACAATTGCTAAAACACCAGGTAAAACCATTTCTTTAATTGAAGCCGTTGTAGAAATGGCAACACATTTGTCGTATTCTGCAACACCATCTGCGGCATCAAATATTTTACGATCTGCAGCCGAAGCTTTGGACATGTCAGAATCGTATTTGATCATAACATCCAATGCAGCTCGAAGAGCAGGTATGTCTCTAAACTGACGTCGTACCTCTTCAATCATCGCCATAGCAGCTCTTCCTACAGCATTCATAGATAAGGCTGAAAACACAAAAGGCAACATTCCTCCGACAAGTAGTCCCGCCATAATCTTGGGTTGAGACACATCAATTGCAGCAACACCAGCGGTTTTCATAAAGGCTGCAAATAAAGCTAAAGCAGTTAATGCTGCAGAGGCAATAGCAAATCCCTTTCCGATGGCAGCTGTTGTATTTCCTACTGCGTCTAATTTATCTGTACGTTCTCTTACTTCAGGATCCAACTCTGCCATTTCTGCTATTCCTCCTGCATTGTCAGATATGGGTCCATAGGCATCGACAGCTAACTGAATTCCTGTATTGGCTAACATTCCAACAGCGGCAATGGCAATACCATAAAGACCTGCAAAATGGTGAGAAACCAAAATCGCTGCTGCGATAAGGATAATCGGAAGAGCTGTAGACATCATTCCTACTCCAAGACCGGCAATGATATTTGTTGCTGCGCCCGTTTCAGATTGCTTTACGATTGAGTTTACGGGTTTGGTCCCTGTTCCTGTATAGTATTCTGTAACTTTTCCAACTGCTAGTCCTGCTACTAAACCTGCTATGGTAGCAAAGAAAACTCCTAAAGCTCCTGAAGGAAGTCCTTCAACGGTTTCTGGAATAAAAGCATGGATCAAAAAATAGGAGGCTACTAACATCAAGCCTGCAGAGCCAAACTCTCCAAGATTTAATGCAGCATGAGGAGAACCTCCTTCTTTAACTCGAACAAAAAAGGTTCCAATGATAGACATCACAATACCTATCGCTGCTAAAGCAAGGGGAAGATATACCGCTCCGAGACCATCAAAGTCTGGAGTAACAATTAAAGCCCCTAAGACCATTGTCCCGATGATAGATCCAACATAAGATTCGAATAAGTCTGCACCCATTCCGGCTACATCCCCAACATTGTCCCCAACGTTATCTGCAATTGTAGCAGGATTTAACGGGTGGTCCTCAGGAATTCCTGCCTCTACTTTTCCTACTAAATCGGCTCCTACATCAGCAGCCTTAGTATAAATTCCTCCTCCTACACGAGCAAAAAGAGCAATGGATGAAGCACCTAAAGAGAATCCCGAAAGCACATTCAATATTTCGGTGATTTCCCAGCCTTGACCACTGTAGATGGCAAAAAGACCACTAAGTCCTAAAACTCCAAGTCCTACAACGCCCAAACCCATTACGGCTCCTCCTGCAAAAGCAACTTCTAGTGCCTTTCCTAAAGAAGTTCTAGCGGCATTGGTTGTTCTGACGTTGGCTTTGGTCGCTACTCGCATTCCAATAAATCCAGCCAATGCAGAACAAATGGCTCCTACGATAAAGGAAACGGCTACCATCCCATTAGAACCAGTTTCTGCCTGACCCTTAAAGAATAATAATACCGCAACTGCGGCGACAAAAATCGATAGTATTTTGTATTCCGCCTTTAGAAAGGACATCGCTCCGTCTGCAATATTTTTTGCAATACGTGCCATTTTTTCATTTCCTACCTCTTGTTTTGAAACCCAATTATTTTTGAAAAATACAAAGACTAATGCTAAGACTCCAAAAGCGGGTAAAAATTGTATGAATAATTCCATGTTTGTGTGTTGTTTGTAAGTGTGCGTAAAAATAGTAAAACAATCTAGAATACAAAACGATTAAAACTTGTGAATACAAGCCAAGGTCACCTTTAAATTCTGATGTTTTTTTGATTCAATTTATTTATGGTACATGACTTTTTTTACCGCCTTGATCACATCTTGATAATTAGGCAACCATTCCGCCAAAAGTACTGGAGAATAAGGAGCTGGAGTATCTGCGGTATTAATTTTTTCTATAGGTGCATCAAGGTAATCAAAAACCTGGCTTTGAACTTGGTAGGTGATTTCTGTTGAAATATTTCCAAAAGGCCAAGATTCCTCAAGAATAACCAGACGATTAGTTTTTTTCACTGACTCAAAAATAGCCTGATAATCCATCGGGCGTATGGTTCGTAAATCAATCACTTCGACTTCGATTCCTTCTTTTGCCAATTCTTCTGCGGCTTTCATTGCTTCTTTAAGGATTTTTCCAAAAGAAACCAAAGTGATGTCTTTTCCAGCACGTTTAATGTCTGCCACACCTATTGGGAGCGTGTACTCTCCTTCGGGAACTTCGCCTTTATCCCCATACATTTGTTCAGATTCCATAAAGATGACTGGGTCATCATCTCGAATAGCGGATTTTAGTAGTCCTTTGGCATCATAAGGATTGGAGGGAACAATGACTTTAAGTCCAGGACAGTTGGCATACCAACTTTCGAAAGCTTGTGAGTGGGTGGCTGCGAGCTGGCCAGCAGAAGCAGTGGGACCTCTAAAGACGATAGGACAAGGAAACTGTCCTCCCGACATTTGTCGGATTTTTGCTGCGTTGTTGATAATTTGATCGATGCCTACCAAGGCAAAATTAAAGGTCATATACTCAATGATGGGGCGATTTCCCGTCATCGTAGATCCTACACCAATTCCTGAAAATCCAGCCTCAGATATTGGGGTATCGATCACGCGTTTTTCTCCAAATTCATCTAGCATTCCTTTGGAAGCTTTGTAAGCGCCATTGTATTCGGCAACCTCCTCTCCCATCAGATATATGCTTTGGTCTCTTCTCATTTCTTCGCTCATGGCCTCAGCGATGGCTTCTCTAAATTGAATGGTTTTCATCGTTTAAATTACATTTGAGTGCAAATTTAATCATTAATTATCTATTTATTCCACTCAATAAAAAAGGAAAAAATACGTTCCAATGAAACAAAACATATTTAAATAAGATGAAGTTAATTCAAATGTCGGTAAGAGGAATTTCCTATAGTGAAACTCAAACAGGGGCTTATGCACTGATTTTAAGTGAAGAAAAAGGAGATCGTAAGCTACCTATCATTATTGGAGGCTTTGAGGCCCAATCCATTGCAATTGCATTAGAACAAGAGGTAAAACCCTCTCGTCCTTTGACCCACGACCTGTTTAAAAGTTTTGGCGAACGATTTGAAATCTATGTAAAACAAGTCATCATTCACAAATTGGTTGATGGAGTGTTTTATGCCAGTTTGATTTGCGAACGTGACAAAATAGAAGAGATCATTGACTCTCGAACTTCAGATGCCATTGCACTTGCCCTACGCTACAATGCACCCATCTATACGTATGACTCCATCCTTAAAAAAGCGGGGTTTACGGCAGCCGTTTCTGGAGAATCAAAAAAATTGTCTGAAGACAACTGGATTCAAAACTTTGTAAAAGAACAAAGTAATCAAAATGAAGAAATTGGAGACCTTAAAAAATTGTCTGTGGCCAAACTAAAAAGCTTGCTGACCAAACTTGTCAATCAAGAAAATTACGAAAATGCAGCAAAGGTTAGAGACGAATTATCCAAACGAAAAAGCTGATTTTTTTTATTGTTAATTTTTTTTGATAACCTTCTTGAATTTCGATTCTTATATAGAAGAAATGCACCTATTTTTGAATAAAGTCATTTCATGAAGCAATATTTAGATCTGCTCAAACACGTTCAAAGTAAAGGGATAGAAAAATCGGATCGTACTGGTACGGGTACCAAAAGTATTTTTGGGTATCAAATGCGCTTTGATCTCGCAGAAGGCTTTCCTCTTGTGACCACAAAAAAAATTCACGTAAAATCTGTTATCCATGAACTACTTTGGTTCCTAAAAGGAGATACAAACATCGGTTATTTGCAAGAAAACGGGGTGCGTATTTGGAATGAATGGGCAGATGAAAATGGCAACTTAGGTCCCGTGTACGGTCACCAATGGAGGAATTGGAATAGTGAAGGATTGGATCAGATTCAACATGTCGTAGAAACTCTAAAAACCAATCCCGACTCTAGAAGAATGCTCGTTTCGGCTTGGAATCCAAGTGTTCTACCAGATACCAAAGTTTCCTTTGCTGAAAATGTCGCTAACCAAAAAGCGGCACTCCCCCCTTGTCATGCTTTTTTTCAATTTTATGTTGCAAACAACAAACTTTCCTGTCAATTGTATCAACGAAGTGCAGATGTTTTTCTAGGTGTTCCTTTTAATATAGCTTCCTACGCCCTACTAACTCTAATGATGGCCCAAGTTTGTGGCTATGAAGCTGGAGACTTTGTACATACCTTTGGAGATGTACATATCTACTCCAATCACGAGGACCAAGTAAAAGAACAATTGTCTCGAACTCCCAAACCGCTTCCTACAATGAAATTAAATCCTAAGGTGACTTCTCTTTTTGATTTCTCTTATGAAGATTTTGAATTACTCAACTACGATCCACACCCACTCATCCGAGGTGCCGTAGCAATTTAAGAGAATTGTTCCAAAACTTCCATCAAATGATCGAGATCCATTTCTGTATTGTAGTAATGGAATGAAACGCGAACACCTTTACCACGTTGGGCACAATTAATATTGTTTTGGATCAAATGTTCATACAAACCCACTGCTCCCTCCAAAACAAAAATACTACTGTGTTGCTTTCGTTTTAACACCCATGGACCAATCCATTTACCTTCACCAAGTTTATGTTTTGCTTGTTCCGCTAATGCTTCTTTTTTTTGCATTAATTGCTCAAATCCTTGCTCTTCGAGAGACTGAATTGCAAAATGAAGACTCGCCAAAGCCAAAATACTAAAATGTCCTATGAAAATCCTTTCGAATATGACTTGGGGCTTTAATTGAAAATGATTCAAAAAAGTCTCTGAAACCATCATCACACCATTTCCAAAACCTGCCAACAGCCATTTGTATCCAGAACCCACAACCACATCAAAAGGACTACGATCAAAATGAAACGAATGAGCTCCCAAAAATTGGGTTCCATCTCCTATAATAATCAAATTGGGGTGCTTTCGTTTGAGTTGTATTAAAAAATCAATGTCAATTAAAAGTCCCGTATTGTATTGGACTATACTCAACGCCAGGATGTCAATGTCGTTTTTGGCCAATCTTTTTTCGATAGCAATTTCAATTTCTGATTCCATTGAAATCT
Organism: Flavobacteriaceae bacterium; assembly: GCA_017852075.1. Classification (GTDB taxonomy): domain Bacteria; phylum Bacteroidota; class Bacteroidia; order Flavobacteriales; family Flavobacteriaceae; genus MS024-2A. The sequence continues at coordinate 40,273 of JAFMLQ010000012.1, forward strand.
TATGAATCACAAAATCTCTTTCTTCAAATGCAGCAGCAAGGGAAGGATATTCCTCTTCCATCAAAAGTACCTTTTGGTTTTTGGGTATAAAAGAAAGCGCCTGCCTAATACCAATAGAGAAATTGGGAACAGCAAAAATTCTTTCAGACTTTAAACCAAAAAAACGCGCCATAGAGTGGTGTGTCTTTTCCAATAATGCATGGGAGTTAATTTTGTAATAGACTCCGTTTTCAACATAGAGTTGTTCGTGTTCGCTTCTAAATTTGGCTAAAGAAGTAGAAAGAGGGCCTACGTAGGCCGTGTTTAGGTAAGTACCTTTTGTTAATAATGGAAAAAAATGAGGGTCCATAGGTGAAAAAGAAAAGTGTATTTTTGGCGTAAATTTAATCTTTTCAATAGATGAGCGACTCAAATTCATCAAAAGAAATTACCCTTATTGCCGCAGCATCGGAAAACAATGTTTTAGGGAAAGACAATCAACTCATTTGGCACATATCCGAAGATTTAAAACGTTTTAAGCGTCTTACTCAAGGTCACGCGATCATTATGGGAAGAAAAACTTTTGAATCCATGCCAAAGGCACTACCCAACCGCACCAATATTATTTTAACGCGAAATCGGGATTACAAAGCAAAAGATGCACTTGTTGCTCATACACCAGATGCCGCTTTGAAGCTTGCAGGCACTGATCCCTTACCCTTTATTATTGGAGGGGGTGAAATTTACTCCTTATTCCTCCCTATGGCAGACGCCATAGAGTTGACTCGTGTACACCATCACTTTGAAGGAGATGCTTTTTTTCCTGAAATTGATTCCTCACAATGGATCCTATCCCATCAGGAAAGAAACGAAGCTAGCGAAGGGCAGCCTTATGACTTTTCGTATTTAACCTACAAAAAACACTAACAGATGAAAGCATATGTATTTCCGGGCCAAGGTGCTCAGTTTCCAGGAATGGGAAAAGACCTTTATGAAAATTCCGATTTGGCTAAAAAAAGGTTTGAACAAGCCAATGAAATCCTTGGATTTTCGATTACCGATATCATGTTTGGAGAAGATCCAGAGGCTTTAAAAGAAACTCGAGTCACTCAACCTGCGATATTTTTACACGCTACCTTATTGAGTGAAGTTATGGGTGATCGATTTCAACCCGAAATGGTTGCCGGACATTCTCTGGGAGAATTTTCAGCTTTAGTCGCTGCTGGGGTATTCCCTTTTGAAAATGGATTGCGCCTAGTACAAGAAAGAGCCTTGGCAATGCAAGCAGCTTGTGATGAAGTACCTGGAACCATGGCTGCCATTTTAGGATTGGATGACCAAGTGGTAGAGTCAGTTTGCGAAGCAATCTCTGGTGTAGTCATTGCGGCAAACTACAACTGTCCTGGACAATTAGTGATTTCTGGAGCTATCGATGCAATTGATGAAGCCTGTGCTGCACTGACCGAAGCAGGAGCACGAAGAGCTTTGGTACTTCCTGTAGGGGGTGCTTTTCACTCTCCACTAATGGCTCCAGCAAAAGCGCGGTTGGCAAAAGCCATTGAAAACACTCCATTTTCAACACCTACTTGTCCCGTATATCAAAATGTATGTGCCACGGGTATTAAAAATCCAGAAACCCTTAAGACTAACTTGATAGAACAACTTACCGCACCTGTTCGATGGACACAAACCGTACAACAGATGATCGCAGATGGTGCGACACACTTTACAGAGGTTGGGCCAGGAAAAGTACTGCAAGGTTTGGTCAAAAAAATAGATCGCAGTATGGAAACCGAATCTGGTAGTTAAACCTTATTCATCTTTATAGACCACTCCATTTATAATCATAAAAATAAGTTTGGATTTAGCTTTTGTCCAAAAAATCAAGTAGCTCGTAACAGATGTATTCAATTTGATCTACAGATAGCTCTGAATGCATCGGCAAAGAGATAACTTCATTTACCAACTGATTGGTCACCGGAAAAGTAAGGGTGTCTAGCTTTGGATCGACATAGGCTTTTTGTTGATGTAGGGGTACGGGATAATAAATCGCATAGGGAATCTTTTTAGCATTTAGTGCTTGTGCTAATCCATCTCGATTTTCTTCCAAAATACGTAGGGTATATTGATGGTACACATGAGAATTACAATCTCCTACTCTAAAAGGAGTTACGATTTTGGGATGCCCATTTAGTAACTTAGTGTAACGCAAAGCAGCTTCCTTTCTCCTTTCGTTATAAAAATCCAAGTAGTGTAATTTTACCTTGAGCACTGCAGCTTGAAGGGCATCCAGTCGAGAATTGACACCCACCACATCATGGTAATATCGTTTGTACATGCCGTGATTGACAATCCCACGGATGAAATGGGCGAGATCATCGTCATTGGTAAAAATGGCACCTCCATCACCATAGGCTCCTAAATTTTTTGAGGGAAAAAACGAAGTTGCGGAAACATGCCCTAAGGTTCCTGTTTTAGCTTTAGATCCATTTGAAAAGGTGTAGTCTGCTCCAATTCCTTGAGCATTGTCTTCAATAACAAAAAGATTATGTTTTTTGGCAAGATCCAAAATTTCTTCCATTGCTGCGGCTTGACCAAAAAGGTGAACAGGTATGATGGCCTTCGTTCTCGGAGTAATGGCTTTCTCAATTGCCTTGGGGTCTATGTTGAAGGTATGCATATCCACATCTACCAAAACAGGTTTGAGTTTTAAAAGAGAAATTACCTCTACAGTTGCGGCAAAGGTAAAATCTGCAGTAATCACTTCGTCCCCAGGTGCCAACTTCAATCCCATCAATGCGATTTGCAAAGCATCCGTCCCATTGGCACAGGGAATGACATGTTTTACATTCAAATAGTGTTCCAAATCCTTTTGAAAAGCCTGCACCATAGGCCCATTGATAAAAGCTGAGGTGTCCATTACTTCTTGCATCGCAAGAGCAACTTCATCTTTAATGAATTTGTATTGCTTTTTCAAGTCCACCATTTGAATTGGATCCATCAGTTATTTTTTTTACAAAGATAAAGCGCTTACTTATACTAGCGTTTGAAATCTTTTTGGAATTTTTATTACGCTAGGACCTTTTAAAGGAGCGGGCTTGTTCCAAGCATACCATTTTCGGGTTTTGATGAAATAGTTCCGTGCTTTTTCAAAAAAGGTATCTCCAGGCTGAGGGCGTTGTTTTTCTAATGCCTTATACAGTTCAAACCGACGGTCAAAATGCCCCTTCCAACCTGATCTGAGGAGTTCACTTTCTTTTGTTTTTTCTTGAGCTTGATGCCAATCTACCAATCCAAAGTGAAATAAAAACAGATTGGGATCTAGAGTGAAATTTTTCCCTTTAACCCGATGAAATCCCGAACCCCATTGTAATGGTTTTAAACTGACTACAGGTTTGGTATAACGATCTGAAACTTGAGCAAATGAACGCTGAGAAAGAAACGGTTTTTGTACATCGATTGCTTGTTCGTACTGGAGGTGTTGTCCCACATCAAGACCCAAAGCCGATCGAGAAGAGGTTGTAAATTTTTGTTGCAAATACATTTTAAGACTGAGGTTCGTTTTAGGATCGACCACTAAAAACTCGTCAATATCCATCGCTAAAACTGAATGGTATTTGGGATATAAACTTTGGGCAAAGTTGGAAATTTTTTTAGCTCGTATTTTATCACCTTGAGCTCTTGGGTATGGTTTGTGGGGAATTTGAAAACAATTGATTTTTTCTGCTCCTTTGGGTAAGGGCTGATCCATCCCATCCACAAAAAGATATAAGTGCTCAAAGCCCAATTGTGCTCCGTAATAGGAAATCCATTTATCGGCAAAAATAGTATCGTTTCGAACCATAGATACCGCAGCTATAAGTTTTTCCATAATTCTTAAAGTTGAGTTTCTAATAATTCATTCATTCTTTTAAGAACGTATTCTTGATCTTTTTTTGTAGCTAAATCCAAACTCTGCACACAAAGAAACAAGATGTTTTTATCCTGTTCACATTCCATGAATTTTCGATTTACATAACCGTCTCCTCGATTGTGGGGCTGCATATATACTGCTTGAGATGAGGCAAAGTTTCGATTTCCGATATTGTATTCCAAATGATTGGCTAGGGCCACTGTATTGAACTGTTCATAATTTCGAAAACGATGTTTGATATTCTCTTTTAAAATATATGGATAGGCCTCTAAAAAAGCCTTTAGCGTTTGCCTGTTTAAGGCCAATGGTGTGTGCCCCGATCTAAAATATCGATATTTAAAACCCAGCCTACGGGCTGCATTCCATTGATTGACTTGAAAAGAGGAAACACGTTCCTTTTTTTGTTTTAAAAATAACTTTTGAAAACCTGCTTTTATTTCATCCCACAACAATCTTTCGTACGGAGGTAAGACCCATTTACCTCTCAATACAGGTCTTCCGTTTTTAAACCAATCCTCTGGATTCAATGGGCGAGTAAGGAAAATATCATCGTTGAAATAAACAAATTGATCTGACAAGCCTTTGATACGCCAAAGCATATTGGAAATACAAATACTATTGAAAGTAGGGAGATACGATTCAAATCCTTCAAAAATTTCGGTGTGATCTACAATTCTAATATCTGAAATTCTGCTTGGAAAATATTCTTTAATGGTATCATGAATCTTTGGATCTTGTTGGTCGGTCACGACAAAGATATTTCTGACAAAAGGCGCGAATTTTAAAATGGAAAGCACACAAAAGTGGACTTCATTTAAGGAATGAAATCGAGTAGCCGAAGCTCCAGGATGTGCTCCATTATCTAAATTAAGATAGCTCATTCGTTTTTTGTGTAGAATGGGGTCTGCTCCATCCACCCAAGCTACAACAATGTCTATAGGAACTGTTTTTGAATCCATAGGTGTATCAAAGATAGGCATTTGGCACATCCTAGAAATATTTTACCACATGTAGATTTTTCAATTGAAAAGGTATTGTATCTTTAAAATCTAATACCTATATCATGCGTAAACTATTATTTTTTATTACTTTATTGACCCTCAACTCCCTTTTGGGTCAAGACAAAACTCCCAATATCATCCTTCTGATTGGTGACGGTATGGGACTGACTCAGATCAGTGCAGGAATGTATGCCAATGACAATTCTACAGCATTGGAAGGGTTTGAATATGTAGGCCTTTCGAAAACTCATGCCATAAAACAATTGATTACTGACTCAGCAGCCAGCGGGACCGCCATGGCCTGTGGTGTGAAAACATTTAATGGAGCTATAGGAATCGACGATAAAAACCAGCAACATCGCAGCATTTTAGAATTGTGTAAAGAAAGAGGATATGCTACAGGACTGATTGCAACCTCAAGCATTGTCCATGCCACCCCAGCTTCTTTTTATGCTAAAGTACCCTCGAGAAAACAATATGAAGAGATTGCTCTACAGCTTAGTCAACATAATGTAGATTTATTTGTGGGTGGAGGGGAAAAGTATTTTTCAAAGCGATCAGACGATAGAAATTTAATTCAGGAAATGTCTCAATACAAGTTTGTAAAAAACTTTAGAGAATTTAAAAATGCTACTGCTGAAAAAATTGGGTTTTTAACCTATAATGAAGAACCTCCAAGGAAAATGGAGGGACGCACTCCTGATTTGGAATCACTGGTAGAAACTAGCTTACAGAAAATGGAATCCCTTGGAGCTCCTTTTTTCATGATGATAGAGGGATCTCAGATAGATTGGGGTGGACATGCAAATGAAACAAACTATGTGATTACAGAATTTCAAGAATTCAATCTTACCATACAAAAGGTGTTGGACTATGCAAAAGCGGATGGTAATACACTTGTCATTGTGACTGCAGATCATGAAACAGGTGGATTCGCAATTACTGGAGGAAATCTAGATCATGCTCAAGTAAAAGGAGATTTCAACACAGAAGGTCATTCTGCCTCAATGGTACCTGTCTTTAGCTATGGTCCCAATTCAGAATTGTTTAAAGGAATTTATGAAAATACGGCCATTTTTGACAAAATGTGGTTTACTGTCCAAGGCGCCTCTGAATAAAAATTACTTTGTCCTTGCTTTTGCAACAATTGATTCTTCAAACTTATCTTTGTCTTCTAGGACTTCAAAAAAATCGTTCAAAAAATCAATCATAGTATTGTATTCATCGGGATTTGAAAACTCAGATTCAAAACTTGCTACCATATCCAATAATTCATCTTTTTTCTCAAGGAACTGCTCCCGAACCTGATCAAAATAAGTTTGATCTCTTTTGAATCCCCGATAGATACGATCTTTTACAGAGTTGATTCCCAGTGAAGTATTCACTGTAGCATAACTGGGGTTGACCCAGCCAGTCATATCAAAATCATAAGGTAATGGGATGAATTGATTGTCCTTAAACATCATTTTTCCGTTGTGCTGGTATGCGACAGAAAAATCTGTATTCCCCAATAAAAATTGGAAGAACGCATTTTGAACTGAGGTAAGGTGTTCCTGACGCAAGGGATGAACAAACCGTTCATACAATTTGCCTTCATGACGTTGAGCTACGCGCTTATCATCTTCAATTAAAAAACCTTTGAGTTGAAAATTTTTGATTTTATCTTTTTTAATTTCTCCAAAATCAATATCAACTCGCTTGGTTTTAAAATGATAAGGAGATATTTTTTCGTATATCTTATATGCAATAAATTCTTGAAGAATATTGTCATTGTTTTCAGACTCAATCTTGCAAGGCATAACCAATTTCAAGGTTTTGTTTCCGTCAAAAAGAGTTCCCTCGCGTTGATTTTTTTTGATTTTCATTTTAATGGGAGGAAAATAACATTGAGAACGTCTGAAATTTCCACGCGCTCTTAGTTGCACCTCCATTGAAACCCATTTCCCCTCATGAAGATATTCCATAGTGGTTTCGATGAATGTAGAATCGTCGGTTTTAGCATTCATCTCTTTGTTGGAATAATTCAACTTTATTTTTAAAGGCACTTGATCGTTGTAAAGTAGATCAGATTTTAGCTCTTTTTGTGCAGATGCAACAACAGAGATCAAAAAAATGAATATTAATATTCCTTGGTTCTTCATATTATAGTTAATAAATTTACTCAAATATAAGAATAGATTTTTATGTCTAGATATCTCATCATAATCAATTTTAGAACTGCCATCACAATGGCGTTATCCTTGTTCGTGCCAGTTATTGCCTACCAATTTAAAGTGGTGTACAATATTGATTTAACCTTGATGAGTATCGCGATTATTTTCCCATTGGTATTTACCATTCGTGGTGCCTTCCGCAGAAGAGAAAAAGCATTGGAGCATTTGAGTCGTTTTAGAGCTAGCTTAAAAACCGTAGAAAACTTTTTTCAGCACTCCAAAATGGAAGACTCTCTTCGAAAAGAAAGTATCCGATTGGTTCATGAAATAAATGATAAACTCTTCAGTCATTTGAGCACGAAAAGTGAGGACACCAGTATTTTTGATGCTAAAATCAACGAATTTTTCGGATTTATTGATAAAAATAAAGAATCTATCTCCGGAGGAACTCAAGGAAAAATCTTTCGGTTTTTTAAAGACATCATAGAAAGTTCAGATAATCTGATTGCCATTCACTCCCATCGTACCCCTGTAAGCTTAAAAGCCTATTGTTTAATTTTTATTTACATTTTCCCCGTAATTTACACCCCTACCATCATCAATAAAATTGGATATGATAATCCTAGTTGGCTCACTTTTTTCATTGTTGCTTTAAGTGAATTTATTTTGATTTCATTATACAATATTCAAGATCAAATGGAATATCCCTTTGACGATGAAGGCTTGGATGATATCAAATTCAACCTGTTTAAAATCGACAGAAAATAAATATTTATCTGTATATTGTTTAACACGAACAAAATCCGGATTAACTTTAATTGATTTTCTGAAGAGCACTTCTTTAGCTTTCTTTAATTTACGACACTCCTAATTAGGTTTTTGTTTATTATTTTAAATTTCAAAAAAATGAATAAAATACTTTGTTTTGTTTTTTCGCTATTGCTTATCAGCTGTAACGTTTCTAAACCAAAAGACCAACTCAACGAGATCATCGCTACCTATGAAAACTATGGTAAAAGCAAAAAGGAAGATTCCCCCCTTGGAGATTATACCGAAGCGCGCTTTGAAGCCTATGCCAAGTTTTCTGATTCACTTAAAACAGTACTTGGAGCGATAGATCCCAACAAATTGAGTGCTGATGATCGAATTTCTCATACCCTTCTTCACTTCGTTCTCAATGAAACTGTGGTGAAATACGATTTTAAAACCCATTGGAATCCAATATTATCTGATGCTGGGTTTCACTCCAGTTTAACCTACCGTGTTCGACCCATTACAAATAAAAAAAGTGCTTTAGCATACCTTAAACTTCTCAAAGCCATCCCAACCTATATTGAACAACAGTCCGTTTTAATAAAAAAAGGATTGGATGCTGGGATGGGACAACCACTGGTCATTTTTAAAGGTTACGAATCTACCTATGAGCAACACATCACCAAAACTGCTGAGGAAAATTTTTACTACTCCCCCTTTTTGAAGCTTCCTCCACAACTTACATCTAAAGAAAAAGACTCTTTACGCCAGGCAGCTAAAGAAATCGTATTGGAACAATTGATTCCTGCCTTTCAATTTGTAAAACGCTTTTTTGAAGAAACCTATTATCCCAATACAAGAACCACGTTAGGAGTTTCAGAAACTACAAATGGTGCCTCCTATTATCAAAGCAGGATCAACTATTTTACCACACTAGACGAAACCCCTAAAAGCATTCATCAAAAAGGACTCCAAGAAGTTGCACGAATCCGAAAAAAAATGGAGGATATTGTCAAAGAAGTCAAATTTAAAGGAGACCTAAAAGCCTTTATTGCATTTTTAAGAACCGACCCACAGTTTTATGCTACTACTCCCGAGGAGTTACTCAAACACGCTCGAAATATTGCCAAAAAATTAGATGAACAACTTCCTCGCTATTTCAAAACCCTCCCTAGAAAACCCTACGGGGTAGCTCCTGTACCTGCTGCCATTGCACCAAAATATACAGGAGGTCGCTATGTAGGTACTTCTCCAGAAAGCACAGATCCAGGCTACTACTGGGTTAATACCTACAACCTACCCAGCAGGCCTCTCTACGTGATTCCTTCACTTACGGCTCACGAGGCGGTTCCAGGGCATCACCTACAAGGAGCTTTAAACAACGAACTGCCCGAATCCATTCCTCAATTCAGAAGAAACCTATACCTCTCTGCCTATGGAGAAGGCTGGGGACTTTATACAGAATACTTAGCCGAAGCTATGGGAATTTACACCACTCCCTACGAACATTTCGGCAAGCTCACTTATGAAATGTGGCGTGCCTGCCGTCTGGTAGTCGATACGGGCATCCATGCATTTGGGTGGACTAGAGCACAGGCAGTAAATTTTATGGCAGAAAATACAGCCCTTTCCCTTCATGAAGTCAACACTGAAATTGACCGCTATATCTCTTGGCCAGGACAGGCATTAGCCTATAAAATAGGAGAGCTTAAAATCAGAGAACTACGCCAAAAAGCAGAGATGGAGCTAGGCAATCAATTTGACATTCGTGAGTTTCACGAGGTTATTTTAGAAAAAGGAACTGTAACTCTTCCTCTTTTAGAAGAACGAATTAATCAATATATCGCATCTAAAAACTAAAATTAAATGAACGAAAACAAAGTACATATCTTTAGAAAATCAAAAGGTCAAATCGTAATTGACGGTCCAGTAAAACTCACGGACGAAGATGGAAACCTACTTCCGCATGGAGATCGTTTCACCCTTTGTGGCTGTGGCAAATCCAAACGAATGCCCTTTTGTGACAGTTCTCATAAAGATTCTTAAATTCAGATAAAAATATTAACTTTAAAGTCAAACCTATTGAATTAAAATCGATACCATGTCAACATTTAATCTTAACATCAACGGTAAGGTTCACAAAGTAGATGCAGATCCCACCACTCCATTACTTTGGATTTTGAGAGACCATCTAGACCTCGTAGGAACCATCTCTACCACTGTGGCTAAGACAACTTTACGATTGTCCTTTTGCCAGGCCCA
>JAFMLQ010000064.1 GCA_017852075.1 Flavobacteriaceae bacterium
GAATGTAATTTAATTAAAAGAGAATCAATTTATTATATTCATACGCCGAATACATCAAAATTGGGAATATAACACGTACAAAATTCCTGTGCTAGATCAAGTCCATGACAAATTATATAATCAAAAATTGACAGATGAAAAATAGACACCTATTTATTTCTCTTTTTATAGTTCAAATTCTTACTGCGCAACACATTGACCCTCTATGGATGAAGGGTATAGCGCCCAGGAATATTGGCCCTGGAGGTATGAGTGGACGAGTGACTGCCATTGATGTTGTTACTAATGATAGGGATATTATGTATGTAGGTACAGCGTCTGGAGGTATTTGGAAATCTACCAGTGGGGGTGTACGTTGGGCGCCTATTTTTAACGATCAGCTCACAGCTTCTGTTGGTGCTTTAGCTGTACAACAGTCAAATCCCGATGTGATTTGGGTGGGAACTGGGGAAGGAAATCCAAGGAACAGCTTAAATGGAGGTTATGGGGTCTATCGTTCTTTAGACGCTGGTAAGACATGGGAGCTAATGGGGCTTGAAAAAACACGCCATATTCATCGCATCATCATTGATCCTACAAACCCAAATGTAGTTTATGTAGCAGCGATAGGTTCCCCGTGGGGAGCACACCCTGAGCGTGGAATATATAAAACTACAGATGGAGGAGCGAGTTGGGACAAAATATTATTTGCAAATCCGTTAACTGGAGCGGCTGATTTAATTATGGATCCTTCGAACCCCAATAAATTAATAGCGGCCCTTTGGGAACATAAACGCGATCCTTGGTTTTTTAAATCTGGAGGAAAAGGTAGTGGGCTATATATCACGATCGATGGAGGAAAAAATTGGATTCAAAAAACAAGCAAAGACGGACTTCCCGAAGGAGAACTTGGACGAATTGGTCTTGCAATTGCACACAATAAACCTAACATCATATATGCTTTAGTTGAAGCCAAAAAGAATGCACTTTACAAATCCACAGATGGTGGAGACCGTTGGGTTAAAGTAAATGATAAAGCAGGTATAGGAAATCGCCCTTTTTACTATTCTGATCTTTTTGTAGATCCTGAAAATGAAAATAGACTTTATACTGTATTTACCTATGTCAATGTTTCTGAAGATGGAGGGAAAAGTTTTCAAGAATTGATGCCCGCCTACAATGCAAACAATGGAGTTCATCCAGATCACCATGCATGGTGGATTCACCCAGAAGATGGATCTTTTATGATCGATGGTAATGATGGGGGACTCAATATCACACGAGATGGGGGAGCCTCTTGGCGTTTTATAGGAAACATTCCCGTGGGTCAATTTTATCATATCAGTGTGGACAACGAATACCCCTATAATGTATATGGTGGGATGCAAGACAATGGTTCTTGGAGAGGGCCAGCCTATGTGTGGAAAGCCCAAGGAATTCGAAATTCCTACTGGCAAGAAATTGCCTTCGGAGATGGATTTGATGTAGTGCCGGATAAAGAAGATTCTCGTTTTGGATACGCAATGAGTCAGCAAGGAAATGTTTCTCGTTACGATTGGCAAACGGGCAATAATTATGGTGTCAAACCCACTCACCCAGATCCTGATATGATATTGAGATTTAATTGGAATGCTGCTATTGGACAAGATCCTTTTGACAATAGTACAGTCTATTTTGGAAGTCAATTTGTACACAAAAGCACCAACAAAGGCCTCACCTGGCAAGTGATCTCTCCAGATTTAACAACCAACGATCCTGAAAAGCAAAAACAAAGTGAAAGCGGTGGTTTGACCCTAGATGCAACTGGAGCAGAAAATCATTGTACCTTACTGGTCATAGAACCTTCTGAGCTTCAAAAAGACTTATTGTGGACAGGTTCTGATGATGGGAGAGTTCACATCACGCAAGATGGAGGTGAGACTTGGCAAGAAGTTACAAAAAACCTAAAGCAGCTTCCAGAGGGGAGTTGGATTACACAAATCAAGGCATCCAATAAACAACCGGGGACAGCGCTCTTGGTAGCCAACGATTATCGCAGATTCAACTATACCCCTTATGTGTATAAAACCATAAATTATGGAAAATCTTGGGAGCGTATAGTAGATGAAAAAGATGTGTTTGGTTATGCCCTCAGTATAGTTGAAGATTTAGAAACGGATCGTTTGTTGTTTTTAGGTACGGATGATGGGTTGTATTATTCAACCAATGCAGGAGAAAACTGGACTAAATTCGACCCTAAAGTCTTTCCCACTGTTTCTACAAAAGATTTGGTAATTCATCCTAGAGAACACGATTTAGTCATTGGAACTTTTGGAAGAGCAGCATGGGTAATGGACGATATTAGACCTCTAAGGGCGATTGCCAATAACCCTGAAATCACCTCGAAGCAATCCTATTTATTTGATCCTCCACATGCAATATTGGCAGAATATCAACAGCCCACAGGTTCTCGTTTTGGAGGAGATGCTTTGTTTAATGCCGAAAATAGAAAAGCGGGGAGTATGCTCACCTATTTTTATAAGGCTCAAAAAGAAAATGAAAAAGACTCGTTGACCTTAAAAATTTATGACGGTGATCGACAAATTAGAACTTTAAAAAGAAAAGTACCCAAGGAAACAGGGTTTTATCGTTGGTATTGGTTTATGAATGAAAAAGGAGTAGATCGTCCCAGCCGATCCACCCAAAAGCGAAAAAGTGAACCTGGAGGTGTCACAGTGAAACCAGGGACGTATAAAGTTGTTTTAGAAAGCAAAGAAGCAACCTCTGAAACTGAAGTCACAGTAATCACCGATCCGAGGATTGAGATTTCTCAAAAAGCAATTGAGGAACGTTATACTTATGCTAAACTAATTGAAGGGTACATAGAGAAAACTACGGCAGCGGTCAACCAACTCAAAGCTAGTAAAAAGACCTTGGATTTTTATAAAAATAAAATAGAGCAAAAGGATAAGGATACGTTCAAAGAACTTCTTGAAACGTTAGCGGAACATTCCAAAAAAATAGAAATGCTTTTGGATGGTTTTATTGGAAAAGAAGATAAGCGTCAAGGTATTGTCAGAAATCCTGACAGCAGCGTTATAAGAAGAATTTCAAATGCCAGTCGTTACATAGGCTCACGTCCTTTCGGGATTACATCTACTGAAGAAAAACTTCTAGAGCATGTTCATAACGATCTTAAAACGGCTTTAGAAAAAACGAACGCCTTCTATGAAAAGAATTGGGAGAACCTTAAAGCTAAAATCGAAGAAGTTGCCCTTTCTGAATTTAAACCAATACAACGCTTTGAAATAGAGTAACAAGAACACGAGGTTTCACTTTGTAAAATATTAAAACGGAATAATCAAAAGCCCAAAGCTTAAATTAAGGTAAGCTAATTGGAATCTAAAAGGGAAGTGTTTAGCTTCCCTTTTATTATTTAGTTACTATATTTACTAAATGATCAGTTTTTTTTCTGTTTTGACTTTATTTTTTTCATGGTCTACTGAAGATTGGAATACGTATTTTGAAAATAAAGAAATAGCGGTTTTGTATAAAGCTTCACTGTGTGAAGACATTCAAAATGGAGTTTCTTTTGAATATTATCTTATACAAGTAAAAAATAAGACTGATGAAACTTTAGTAGTCAACTTCTACCTGGGAAGTTTGGAAGAAAGGAGTGAAGAAAACAAAGTTGCTTTTGTTTTGAATCCGTTGGAAGTTAAAACAGGGAATTGTGACTATCAGCCTATCAAGTTAAGACTATTTCGGAGTGAAAGCTCAAAAAAGGCAAAGGGAAGTATCGTTCCATTTAATTTAAACACAATCTCTGCAGTTGAAGTTTATTAAGGCACTTTTTTTAGTATTGTTTTTTAATTTTTCTTACAGCCAGCAGGTACAGTTTACGGCTGTAACCTCTTCAACTTCTTGTAGTGGTACCCTTGTTGAATTTAACATTGAGTATATACCAAGTGAAACTAGTGTTACCGAATTTGATTTCAATGGAAATTCTCTTCCCCCCGGTTGGTCTTCCTCACCTTTTGAAGTAGCCCAGCCTTGTAATAATGATATTGGGCGTCCAAATGATAATACAAATTACTTTTGGGCTACAACGTTACAACCCAATGGTGTAAATCGAGGGAAAAGGTTTGTTCAA
>JAFMLQ010000065.1 GCA_017852075.1 Flavobacteriaceae bacterium
GGACTATACTTGGGAAACCATGCGTGCTAGTGGTGCTGGAGGACAAAATGTAAACAAGGTGGAAACTGCCGTACGGCTTCGCCACCATCCTACAGGGATCATCATCGAAAACTCAGAAACCCGATCCCAATTGGAAAACAAAAACAAGGCCATGCAATTGTTGCGCTCACAATTGTATGAAATAGAATTGCAAAAAAAATTAGCCGCCCGTGAAGAAATTGAGGCCGCAAAAAAGAAAATAGAATGGGGTTCACAGATTCGAAATTATGTGATGCATCCCTATAAACTTGTGAAAGACGTACGCTCCCAGCACGAGGTAACCGATGTAGATGCAGTAATGAATGGACAGATAGACTCTTTTTTAAAGGCCTACCTGATGACTATGGGACAACAAGACAAAACCGAATAATCATGGAAATAAAAAATATTATTTTTGATTTGGGCGGTGTATTGGTAGATTGGAATCCCGACTATGTTTTTTTGAATGAGTTTGGAGGAAACCGTAAAACAATGCAAACTTTTTACGATGAGGTGTGCACCTTCGATTGGAACGAAAATCAAGATGCAGGGTACCCTCTCGCACAAGCTACCGAAGAGCGAGTGGCCTTGTTTCCAGAATACGAAGCTCTGATTCGTATGTATTACGGCCGCTGGGAAGAAATGTTGGGCGGTCCTATTGAAGGTACGGTCGCTTTGTTGAAAAAACTAGTCCACCATCCCGACTATGGTGTGTGGGCTTTGACCAACTGGAGTGCGGAGACCTTTCCCATAGCCCTACAACGATTTGATTTTTTGCATTGGTTTGAAGGCATTGTAGTTTCAGGTACTGAAAAAACACGTAAACCCTTTCCCGAAATCTACCAAACCACACTGCAACGTTTTAATTTAGAAGCGACGAGTTCTCTTTTTATCGATGATAATGCCCGAAATATTAAAGCCGCAGCGGCTTTAGGAATTCAAACCATTCATTTTAAAAACCCAGATCAACTCAAAGCGGATTTAATCTCTAAAGGGATTCGTATTTAGAGAATGGCATTCTTAGAAATCATACCTGTAACCTTATCGGAATTGAATCTGCTGAGAAATTTATCCATCAATACCTTTATAGAAACCTTTGGTGCTCAAAATACAGAAGCAAACATTCAACATTATCTTGCGTCTCAAATGAGTGTAACTCAATTGAAAAAAGAACTTCAGAGTGCAAATTCTGATTTTTATTTTGCTTACTTCAACGATACCTTAGTGGGCTATCTAAAGCTGAATTATCCGCTCGTAAAGCTTGAAAAAACAGAGAAAGAAAAAACCTTTGAGATTCAACGAATCTATCTCCTAAAGGCATTTCAAAGGCGTGGTTTTGGGAAAGAACTCTTTGAAAAGGCGGTGACTGTTGGAAAATCTAAAGGCTATAAAAAACTAACCTTAGGCGTCTGGGAGCATAATACCCCTGCCTTGGCATTTTATAAAAAACTAGGGTTGACAATTTTTGACCAACACATTTTTTTATTAGGTAGTGACCCACAAACCGATTTGCTGTTGCAACTCGAGATTTAAAATTGTTTAAAATGGAGCATCCTCGTCATCATCATCCAAGGCTCCAAAAACATCATCAGGATTAGGAAGGCTACTATTTGGAATTTGATTGTCATCGGGATTCATCTTAGATTGAAACTCAAAAGGAGCGTCGAAGGTATCTAGATCTTCGAATTTACCTAAATGTCCTACAAATTTCATGCGGATGTTATCCAAGCCCCCATTTCTGTGTTTGGCTACGATAAATTCTGCTTGGCCCTGAGAAGGGGAGCGCTCTTCATCATCCCATTCGTCTATGTTATAGTATTCTGGACGGTAAATAAAAGAAACAATATCTGCGTCTTGTTCTATCGCTCCAGATTCTCTCAAGTCTGAAAGCATTGGACGTTTGGTCCCTCCACGGGTTTCCACAGCACGGGATAACTGGGAAAGTGCAATTACGGGAATATCAAGTTCTTTTGCCAATGCTTTTAAGTTTCTCGAAATGGTAGAAATTTCTTGTTCTCGATTCCCTGTTTTACTACTAGCACCCGCTGTCATCAATTGTAAATAATCTACGATGATCAACTTTATCCCATGCTGGGAAGACAAACGTCGTGCCTTAGCGCGCAAATCAAAAATCGATAAGGAAGGGGTATCATCTATAAACAAAGGAGCTTTTTCTAAATCTGTAACTTTTACGTTGAGTTGTTGCCATTCGTGGTCGGCGAGTTTACCTGTACGCAATTTCTCTGATGATAGGCCTGTTTCGGCAGAAATCAATCGTGTAATCAACTGAACCGAAGACATTTCAAGCGAGAAAAAAGCTACGGGAATTTCTTTGGTCACGGCAATGTTCCGTGCCATAGAAAGCGTTAATGCGGTTTTACCCATACCTGGTCGGGCAGCAATAATGATCAGATCACTAGGTTGCCATCCTGAGGTAAGTTTGTCGAGTTTTTCAAAACCCGTACTGACTCCACTCAATCCCTCACGCTTGGAAATATCTTCGATGCGTTTTTTGGCTTCCAACACTAGGTTTTGCGCGGTTTCGGAAGATTTTTTAATGTTCCCTTGGGTGACATCGTAGAGTTTGGATTCGGCTTCGTCCAGCAAATCAAAAACGTCAGTACTGTCTTTGTAGGCCGTTTCAATAATTTCGCTAGAGATTCGTATTAAACTACGCTGTATAAACTTTTGAAGGATGATTCGTGCGTGAAATTCAATATGAGCAGAAGAAGCCACACGCTGAGAAAGTTGTACCAAATAAAACTCCCCCCCTACGGCCTCCAACTTTCCTACTTTCCTCAATTCTGCAGAAACGGTCAATAAATCAATAGGCTGTGAGTCGTGAAAGAGTTGATAAATGGCTTCAAAAATATATTGGTGGGCTGCTTTGTAAAATGCCTCCGGTTGAAGTATATCGATAACTTCATCCACCCCTTTTTTATCGATCAACATAGCGCCCAATACCGCTTCCTCAAGGTCTAATGCTTGTGGAGGAATCTTCCCTTGCTGAAGATTAATCACTGCAGTAGACTGTACTTTTTTCAATCCTAAAGGTTTCTTTTCTTCCATCAAACGAAAGTACACAGTTTAATAATGCAATTGCAAAATCGTTATCCCCCATCTGTAAAGAAAGGGGTGTTCATAAGTCGTTTTGTTTTGTTAAAAACCTAAAATTTATTCTGAAATTCTTCCCATTGCAATGAATTTCTCACGACGTTGATCAATGCGCTCTTTGGGATTTAACTTTTGAATACGCTTAAAGGCACGGAGGATTTCTTTTTTGACATTGGTGTAAGTAGCTTCTCTATCAAAATGTGCTCCTCCTAAAGGTTCTTTAATAATTTTATCAATTAACTTGTTCTTGAGCATGTCTTTAGAAGTCAATTTCAGAGCTTCTGCAGCAGCTTCTTTATGTTCCCAACTGCGCCATAAAATCGAAGAACAGGATTCAGGAGAAATTACAGAGTACCAGGTATTTTCTAACATGAATATCTCATCGCCTACCCCTATTCCGAGGGCTCCTCCAGAGGCTCCTTCTCCAATGATGATCACAATTACAGGAACTGACAAAGACATCATCTCGTAAATATTCCGAGCAATTGCCTCTCCTTGTCCACGCTCTTCCGCTTCCAATCCGGGAAAGGCACCTGGAGTATCTACAAGAGTAACAATTGGAATTCCAAATTTATCTGCAGATTTCATCAAACGAAGGGCTTTTCGGTATCCTTCCGGGTTTGCCATTCCAAAATTTCGATACTGTCGTGTTTTTGTATTGTATCCTTTTTGGGTCCCTACAAACATAAAAGATTGATTCTCAATTTTACCCAAACCTCCAATCATGGCTTTGTCATCTAGCACATTGCGATCACCGTGCAATTCCAAAAATGTGCCTTGGGTTAACGCATTGATGTAATCTAAGGTATAAGGTCTTGAGGGATGGCGCGAGAGTTGTACCCGCTGCCAAGCTGAAAGGTTTCCGTAA
>JAFMLQ010000013.1 GCA_017852075.1 Flavobacteriaceae bacterium
AGAAATCTTCAAAACCCCTCACTCCGCAACGCGCATTTTATTTGGAAAATAATACCGCGCAAAGTATTCCCTTACGTATTCCTGGTATAATGAATCCTAACCTTAGTCCGTTTTCAAGGAGTGGCGTCGATTTGCCCAATGGACAACAGGTTTTTCTTGATCTCAACGGCAAACGTATTTTAATCCTTACGGTTACGGATTCCATTCCACACGGTGCACGAATTGATGTGGCTACTTTAATTGAAAAGGCATTAAATCAACCCTAGCTTATTGTCCTAGGACATAAGCAAAGACTAAAGGTGCTACGATGGTGGCATCAGACTCAATGATGAATTTTGGTGTATCTATATGGAGTTTTCCCCAGGTTATTTTTTCATTCGGAACAGCCCCTGAATAGGATCCATAACTGGTCGTAGAATCACTTATTTGACAAAAATATGCCCAAAAGGGAATGTCTTCGTGCTCCAAATCTTGAGAAAGCATAGGCACTACACAAATAGGGAAATCTCCTGCAATACCTCCTCCAATTTGGAAAAATCCAATACTTGACTTTGCATTTTGGTGGTACCATTCTGCCAAGAAAGTCATGTATTCAATTCCTGACTTTACGGTGTTTGCTTTTAATTCACCCTTGATGACATAACTAGCAAAAATATTACCAAGTGTACTGTCTTCCCACCCAGGGACTACCATAGGAAGGTTGGCTTGTGCAGCAGCATACATCCAAGAATTTTTAATATCTATTTCGTAATACGCTTCCAATACACCAGAAAGAAGTAATTGATATAAAAATTCATGAGGAAAGTAGCGCTCTCCTTTTTCTTCGGCAGTTTTCCACAATTTGAAGATATGTTTTTGCAACCGTCGAAACGCTTCTTCCTCTGGAATACAGGTATCGGTCACTCGGTTCAGTCCTTGTTGTAATAAGTCCCACTCCTGCTGTGGGGTAAGGTCGCGATAGTTTGGAATTCGTTTGTAGTGGGAGTGAGCTACAAGGTTCATCACATCTTCTTCCAGATTGGCACCAGTACACGAAATAATATGTACTTTTTCTTGTCGGATCATTTCGGCAAAAATTTTCCCTAATTCTGCAGTACTCATAGCGCCAGCAAGAGAGACCAGCATTTTACCTTCTTGCTCCAACTGTTGTTCGTAGCCCTTGGCTGCATCGACTAGTGCTGCGGCATTAAAATGTAAAAAGTGCGATTCTATGAATTGGGAAATAGGTCCTTTTGGTGTACTCATTTTATTAGATTTAATGAAAGTGATTTATTTTAAAATGCATTTTAGTCTTCAATGAAATCGAGGCTTTTTAAATGAAATTTATAACTCAACATTTTATAGTAAAGTTTTGCTGCCAGAAAATCAGACGCATATAAAGCTGGGTCTGGACAAAGTTCTACGATATCAAATCCAACTACATTTTTTTCTTTAAATACTTCACGCAAAAAGGCTAAGGTTTCGTACCAAAGTAATCCTCCGGGCTCAGGGGTTCCTGTAGCAGGAAGGATTGAAGGATCCAAGGCGTCTAAATCAAAAGTAATATAGACATTGTCTGTCATTCGTTCGATGGCCTGTTCGACCCAATATTCATTAGAAACCATTTCGTGTGCAAAAAATACATTGTCAAGGTTCATCACACTTTTTTCATTGTGTTCCATACTGCGAATCCCCACTTGAATCAATTGGGTAGTTTGGCTTGCTTCGTAAAGAGCGCAGGCATGGTTGCAAGTGGAGCCTTGGTAAGATTGACGCAAATCTGCATGTGCATCAATTTGTACAACTGTTAAATTTTCATAGTATTTCGAAAAAGCTCTAATGGCTCCAATAGAAATGGAATGCTCCCCTCCAAATAGGGTCACAAATTTATTTCGGTTCAAGTAGCTTTTTACTTTTTCAGTAACTGCGGCTACCATAGCTTCTGGAGAATTGTTTTCAGTGATGGGTGCACTGAGAAATACACCATGCTTATACACTTCACTCTCCGTTTCTATATCGTAGAGTTCCATGTTTTTTGAAGCTGCTAAAAAGGCATCAGGACCTTTGTCGGCGCCTTTTTTCCAGGTACTTGTTCCGTCATAAGGAACAGGGATTAATACAATTTTTGATTTTTCTGAAGTTGCATAAGAATCGGGAATTCCAGCATAGTTTGAATTTTGTTCCATAAGATTATAAATAGCCTAAAAGGGTTAAAAAATTAGCAGCAGTTTGTTGGGCTGCAAAGAGCTTGTGGGTCAACTGACCTTCCGCATCCCGATCGATCAAAATATGTTTGGGTTGCGGAATCAAACAATGTTGTAAGCCTCCAAAACCCCCTATGGATTCTTGATAGGCTCCGGTGTTAAAAAATCCGATATACAGTGGTTTTTTTTCGTCAAAATAGGGTAAGTGAATGGCATTGAGGTGCTGCTCACTATTGTAATAATCGTCACTATCACAGGTTAAACCACCTAATAGAACACGTTCGTATTCATCATTCCACCTATTGACTGATAGCATGACAAAACGTTTGTTGATTGCCCAGGTGTCTGGCATGGTAGTGATGAATGAGGAGTTTATCAAGTTCCACTTTTCCCGGTCATTTTGTTGCTTTTGATACAAGACTTCAAAAATAGCACCCCCACTTTCACCCACAGTAAAACTTCCAAATTCGGTATAAATATCGGGAACTTCTACTTTTGATTCATGACAAGCAAGTTGGATCTGACCTATAATTTCATGAGCCATATAGGCATAATCATATTCAAAACCCAATGAATTTTTAATAGGAAAACCTCCGCCAATATTTAAGCTGTTCAGACTTGGACAGATTTTTTTAAGATTTACATAAACCCGCATACATTTGAGTAATTCATTCCAATAATAGGACTGATCTTGAATGCCTGTATTGATAAAAAAGTGCAACATGGTCAATTGTACTTTCTTGTTTTTTTGAAGATGTTTTTTGTAATAAGGAATAATATTCTTGTAACCAATACCCAAACGAGAGGTGTAAAACTCAAACTTAGGCTCTTCTTCAGAGGCAATTCGAATGCCGATATCAAAAGGGTTTGTGATCGATTCAGTAAGTAAATTGATCTCTTCATAGTTGTCTATAATGGGGACGCAGTTTTTAAATCCATTATTCATCAGCCGACTAATGTTTTCAATGTATTGCGCCCGCTTAAATCCATTACAAATCACCTTAGTGTGCGGATGAATTTTCCCTTGCATTAAAAGATTTTCAATAATATTGATGTCAAAGGCGGAAGAAGTTTCTATATGGATATCATTTTCGAGTGCACGGTCTAGTACAAACTTGAAATGAGAACTTTTTGTGCAATAACAGTAATTGTATTTACCCTTGTATTGGTGGTCTTTTATGGCATCGCCAAACCATTTTTTTGCCTTTTGAATGTTTTCAGAAATTTTAGGCAAGTAGGTAAATTTTAGTGGACCTCCATAGGTGTCCACCAAATCCATAAGGTCAATACCGTGAAACTCGAGTTGATGTTTTTGATTCAATTTAAATTCCTCTTGCGGGAAATCGAAATTTTGTTCGATTAAATCGATGTATTTTGTTTTCATTATCTAGAATATGAGTGATTAAAAAAGCGATTAAGGGCCTTATAATCATTCAAATTCGAATAATAAACCGAGGAAAAAAGTTAAGTGAAATTTTCTCCCAAAACTGAGGGAGCCAATGAATTCGAGAAGCCAGCCGTAGAGCTCGGATCCTTAATCCTAAGGCAGCTAGGTGGACAGGCTTCTTTCGTCCACTTCGCCCGAACTTAAAAAATTCATTCACTGCGTAATGTCAAAACGTTTGTTGAGACGTTAAGCGAAATTAGTATTTTTTTTAAAACAAGTATATTTTTTTATAAATCAAATAAATATTGAAATTTCATGTACAATTGGCTATTTTCAATACTGTACTGGTTTCTTTCATCGATTCTAGAATACCCATTGGTTCCCCCGATATAAAAAATGGTAAAAGGATTGGGATTCCATTTGAGCAAGGGTTGTAAGAAAAAAGCCTTGTCAAAATCATTAAACTCCCCGATAAGGCGAAAGGAAAAGTTCGGATTGAATTGGTAATTAATCGTGGAACGTGCAATATAGCCTGAAAAGTAAAGGCTCCCGTCTTCTTTGTTTTTCAATTGCGAGTACCTCAGGGAAGGACTAATTCTAAGTTTGGGTGTAATCTGGAAGTTATTAAAAGTTCCGATAAAAAAATTGTTCCCTACGGCGGGATTATCAGAATCGTAGCGCAAGGCTTCCCCAACTCGACTAAAAACTCCGAGCCGAACTGCCTCTGAAGGATTGTAGGAAGTAAAGACACTAAATTCTGGCATATTTTCTCCAATAAAACCTTCAAACTCCTCATTAATGACATAATTATAACTGATTTCACTTTCAATATTTCCACTTAATTGGATGTACATTGCACTTCCAAAATCTAAATATTTCCTTAAGTTGTCGTAATTAAAATTGATTTCACTTCCCAAATAAACCCCCAACTGTTTGACAAAATTCTCCTTGTCAAAAAAGTGCTGATACCCGTGAAAGACATCGAAGAAACGAACACTGTTTTGGGTCACAAAACCCAGAGGTGTTTGGTAATGCGGAGAATATTGTTCGTATTCAATTTCTGTATTCCAATCTTTGGTATTGCGTTGTAATGAAAAATACAGGGCGTCACCATTCAGTTTTTCACCGTCTAATTGGGTGTTTTTATCGCGAATGCGATCTGTTTCCTCAATCCAATCTTGAGTGGGTTCTAGGAGAATACTTTTATTGAACTCGAAACTCGCAGTATAAGATTTTTTAAACCAATAACGTCCGTCCACACCAAAAGTATGCCCATAGCCTCTAGACTTAAAAATACGATTGGTGGTTAAAAAACCAATATTATTTCCTTCGT
Source organism: Flavobacteriaceae bacterium (assembly GCA_017852075.1). GTDB lineage: Bacteria > Bacteroidota > Bacteroidia > Flavobacteriales > Flavobacteriaceae > MS024-2A. The sequence goes on from JAFMLQ010000013.1 coordinate 4,904, forward strand.
CATAGGTGCGTTGATATCTGAAAATATTAGAAAAAGATGCAGTCCCTTCGCCAAAATAGGATCGGTTTTCACCTGCAATTAAATAGGGTGAGGCTTCATCATAAGCAGTCAGCCAGTAAAACCGTTGGTTTTCCCCCTGACTGATCAATTTAGTTGAAAGAAGGGGTTTATTAATGGAACGGGTGTAAACGGTGTTTAAACTTGTTTCAATGATGTCATTACCTTCATTGAAGTACGGACGTCGCTCTTGAAAGAAAATCGCAAAGGTATTGTTGGCTGTGATTTGGGAAACATCCGCTTCTACCTGTGAAAAGTCAGGATTTATGGCATATTCCAAAGAGGTAATATTGTTCAGATCAAACAAACCGCTCAATCCCACGGTGCCCTTGGGATTTCCATAAACTAAGCTTCCCTCTGGAGCAGTTCCTTCCAAACCTCCATAAGCATAGGGCAATAAGTTTACTCGATTTTTAGATTTGATATTTTTTAAAGTAATCTCTGTAGGAGTTTGACAAGGGAGGCTAGGATTGTTTAAATCTATAGGGAAATTGATGTTTTGACTACGGTTGTTTTCTGTAAATGTAGAACGGTAAAGTAAAATTTTCCATTTCAATTCTGGAGCTTGTTTGAATTGCAATACACCAAAGGGAATTTTTAGTTCCACGTGGTAACTGTCGTTGTGTTTGCTAGCTTTGGAGTCAAAATTGACATCATAAGAAATGTCATCTTGACCTGTAGAAAGTAATTTTAGATCTAGTTGATTTCCTTCCGGGTTGGCACCCAAACTGACCATATAGCGTCCATCTCCGTAAGTGTCAATTCCAATTAAAACATTGTCGTCTCTAAAGCCTTCATCTCGGTTACGCACTGAAGAGCGCAAATTGGTCATATCGGCATATGCAATAAATCCAACATATAAATCCGTTTCGGAATAGGTAATAAACACTTCAGTCAAATGAGGGGAGGGGATATTGTTTCCTGGATCAATTTCATAATTGATTTTAAAAGTTTCTGCCCCTTCCCATTCTTCGGGACTTACTATTCCATCGAATTCTGGTAGTACTTTTTGGGCTTGAATAAATAGAGGAAAAAGGAGTAATAGGTAAATAAGGGGTTTATACATTTGGGGTATTTTATCTTATGACTCATTTATTCTGAATTTGTTACAGTTGTATAAAAAAACCTCACTGAGGTGAGGTTTTTTTAGGATTTTGAGTTCAAGATTTATTCAGCTACCAAATCACCTGCCATATTTTTTTGAGGTAGGACAGAACTTCCCATCAGATAGGCATCCACTTGATGGGCAGCTTCGCGACCTTCCGAGATAGCCCATACAATGAGGGATTGTCCTCTACGGCAGTCTCCAGCCGTAAAAATATTTTTCTTGTTTGTTTGGTAGTCGTTTTCACCTTTGATGTTTCCACGGTCGTCAAAAATGAGTCCAAACTGTTCTGGCAAACTTTTTTCAGGACCAGTAAAGCCGAGCGCAAGTAAAGCCAGATCACAAGGCCACTCTTTTTCAGAACCTTCTTTTTCGATGAGTCTAGGACGTTCGCCAGGAATTTTTTTCCATTGCACTTCTACCGTTTTTAGGGCCTTGACATGACCTTTGTCATCTCCAACAAAGGCCTTGGTTAGAATACTCCATTCTCTGTGACTTCCTTCTTCGTGCGAAGAAGAAGTTTTGAGTTTGAAGGGCCAGTAGGGCCAGGGGTGTTCCTCCGTCCTCCCCTCTGCAGGCTTGGGCAGTATTTCAAAGTTGGTTACGCTTTTCGCTCCGTGTCGGTTGGAAGTCCCTATGCAATCGGATCCTGTGTCTCCCCCTCCAATGACGATGACATGACGGTCTTTGGCAAGGTATTTTGGATCGCGTTCATGTTGTTCGTCCACCGCTTTATTGTTGTGTGGAAGAAAGTCCATAGCTTGTACAACTCCTTCTAAGTCTGCTCCTGGAATGGGCATTTCTCTTTTGATTGTAGCGCCTGTAGCAAGAACAACGGCATCGTATTTTTTTTCCAAGGCTTCTACAGTGATTTTTTTGCCAATTTCGACATTGCATTGGAACTGAATGCCTTCCGCTTCCAAAATCTCCAAACGACGATCAATGATCTTTTTTTCCATCTTAAAATCAGGAATCCCATAGCGTAATAGACCCCCTATTTTATTGTCACGTTCAAAAACGGTAACTGAATGTCCGGCGCGGTTCAACTGTTGTGCAGCTGCTAGGCCTGCAGGCCCTGATCCCACAATCGCAACTGTTTTACCGGTTCTATTTTTGGGTGGGTCAGGTTGAATCCAACCCTCATTAAAACCGCGTTCAACGATATATTTCTCGATTAATTCTATAGAAACAGGAGGGTTTACAATTCCCAATACACAAGCTTCTTCGCAAGGTGCAGGACACAATCTTCCTGTAAACTCTGGAAAGTTGTTGGTACTGTGTAGAATCATCAGCGCCCGTTCCCATTCATTTTTATATACGGCATCATTAAAGTCGGGAATTAAGTTTCCTAATGGACATCCACTATGACAAAACGGAACACCACAGTCCATACAACGAGCTCCTTGTTCTTGCAATTCCTCAGTTTTGGGAGCAAGAGTGAATTCGTTGTAATTTTTAATTCTTTTTTTGGGATCAACGACCGGTTCTTTGAGTCGGTCGTATTCCATAAAACCTTTAATTTTTCCCATGGTTTAAATTGATTTTTCAAGTTCTTGTTGTGCCAAAATTTCCAAGGCACGTTTGTAATCGGTTGGCATTACTTTGATAAAGTTTTTGCTCAACTCAGACCAGTTTTTCAATATTGATTGAGCCTTTGGACTTTGAGTATAGTCGAAATGATTTTGAAGTAATTCCTGAACGGTATCTCGATCGTTGTTTTGAAGAGCTTCCAATTCCACCATTTCTAGGTTGAATTTTTTTTCATCAAAAACACCTTTTTCATCGTATAGATAGGCAACTCCCCCACTCATACCAGCGGCAAAGTTTCTTCCAAAGTCACCCAAAACTACTGCAATTCCGCCAGTCATATATTCACAACCGTGATCGCCAATTCCTTCTACTACAGCTTTAGCTCCAGAGTTTCGTACGCAAAAACGCTCTCCAGCAATACCGTTGATATACGCCTCTCCTTGGGTTGCCCCATATAATGCGACATTTCCAATGATGACATTTTCATGAGGGATAAATGTAGATTTTTCAGGTACTTGAGCGACTAGTGTTGCTCCAGAAAGCCCTTTGCCAAAATAATCATTTACGGTTCCCTCTACCTTCATAAAAAGTCCGTGGGTTGCAAAACCTCCAAAGCTTTGACCTGCTGTGCCTGTAAATTTTAAACTCAATGTATGTTTGGGCAATCCACCAGCACCATGAATTTTTGAGATTTCATTACTTAAAATGGCACCAACAGTACGATTGGTGTTTTTGATACGATACTCCAGATGTTGCTTTTCTTTTCGATATAAAGCAGGATGCGCCTGACTCAAAATGTCAAAATCCAATACATTTTCCAACTGATGGTCTTGAGTTTCAGTATTGTATTCTTTTACTTGGATTGGCACTTCCGGTTTATACAAGATATTGGACAAATCTATGCCTTGCGCTTTGTAATGTTCTAAGGCTTTTTTCGTATTTAACTTTTGAGACTGACCCACCATTTCATCAATTGTTCTAAAGCCTAGTTCTGCCATGATTTGACGTAATTCCTCGGCCACAAAATACATGTAGTTGATTACATGTTCGGGTTTTCCTTTAAAGTTTTTCCGTAGTTCGGGGTCCTGGGTTGCGATCCCTACGGGACAGGTGTTCAAATGACACGCGCGCATCATGATACAGCCTGAAGCGATAAGGGGAGCTGTAGAGAACCCAAATTCTTCAGCACCCAATAAACAGGCAATAGCGACATCTCTTCCTGTTTTCATCTGACCGTCACATTCCAATACGATACGACTTCTCAAGTCATTCATAACCAAAGTTTGCTGCGCTTCGGCTATTCCGAGTTCCCAAGGAAGTCCAGCATGTTTTAATGAAGTAAGAGGTGAAGCGCCAGTTCCTCCATCATAACCTGAAATAAGTATGACGTCTGCTTTTGCTTTGGCAACTCCGGCGGCTATGGTACCTACTCCTACTTCAGAAACTAGTTTAACGTTTATTCGCGCTTCTCTATTCGCATTTTTTAAATCGTAAATCAACTGAGCTAAATCCTCAATGGAATAAATGTCGTGATGGGGAGGAGGAGAAATTAGCCCTACATAGGGAGTTGAATTTCTTACCGAAGCAATGTAAGGGTTGACTTTAGGCCCTGGGAGTTGTCCACCTTCTCCAGGTTTGGCTCCTTGTGCCATTTTAATTTGAATTTCTTTAGCAGAACTTAAATAGTGACTGGAAACCCCAAAACGTCCAGAAGCAACTTGTTTGATTGCTGAGTTCCTCAGATTTCCTTCTTGATCAGGTTGGAAACGTTTCGGGTCTTCGCCACCTTCTCCAGAATTGCTTTTCCCTCCAATTCGGTTCATCGCAATGGCTAAATTTTCATGTGCTTCTTGACTAATGGATCCTAGGGACATGGCACCTGTTTTGAAGCGCTTTACGATCTCTGTCCAAGGCTCTACTTGATCTATTGGGATGGGATCAAAACTAGAAAACTCAAATAAACCTCTTAGGGTCATGAGTTTTTCATTTTGATTATTGATCATTTTTGAAAAGGCCTCATAGCTCTCAGGTTTATTTTGCCGAACGGCTTGTTGTAAGGTTGCAATGGTAGAAGGGTTGACCACATGTGCCTCTCCATCTCTTCTCCAGCGGTAATCTCCTCCTATTTCTAAGGGCAATCCCAATTTGGATTCGTGAAGGTATGCTTTGGAATGTCGTTTACTTATTTCCTTTTCTATCTCATACAGTCCAATTCCTTCAATACGGGTTGCGGTTTTGGAGAAAAAACGATCAATTAAATTTTGGGATAAGCCTAACGCTTCATAAATCTGAGCCCCACGATAGGAATGTAGGGTGGAGATTCCAATTTTATTCATCACTTTGACAATTCCCTTAGCAATGGCGATGTTAAAATTTTCTATTGCTTTGTCTGCCTCCAGAGCAATAATACCTTCTTGTGTTTGATGAATGATGATTTCATTTACCATGTAGGGATTTATTGCACTGGCACCGTATCCAAAAAGAAGGGAGAAGTGATGGGGTTCTCTGGGTTCTGCGGACTCAATTATAATTCCAAACTTTGAACGTTGTTTTAATCTTTTGAATGCGTGATGGGTATGAGAAGTAGCCAACAACATGGGGATGGGAGCTAGGGAGGGCGACACTCCGCGGTCAGAAAGAATTATGATGTTTGCCCCTTGGTCTATAGCCTTTTCAACTTCTTTAATCATTTCTTCCAAGGCGTACTCTAAACCGTTTAAGCCACTTTGAATTTCATATAATGTAGAAACTGTAGTCGATTTAAAATTATCACTTTCTATAAACTTAATTTTGTCTAAATCCTCATTCGAGATGACAGGATTTTGAATACTTAATTTTTTGGCATGATCGGCGGTAATGTCAAAGAGGTTGAATTCGCTTCCTATGCTTAAACTCGTATCGGTAACAATTTCTTCTCGAATTCCATCAAGAGGTGGATTGGTGACCTGAGCAAAAAGTTGTTTAAAATAGTTATACAAAAGTTGTGGACGATCGGACAGAACAGCCAAAGGGGTGTCTGTTCCCATAGACCCAATAGCTTCTTTGCCATCTACACTCATAGGTGTAATTAAGGTTTTTAAGTCTTCTTGAGTATAACCAAAAATACGCATACGGGTTTCAAAATCTTCTTCCTCCACAGGAGTTTTATTTCCTGTATAAGGAACATTTTTTAAAGGGAGTAAATTTTTATCGAGCCATTTTTTATACGGTCGTTTAGTAGTAATTTCTTTTTTGATTTCATCATCTTCTATGATGCGCCCTTCATCCATATTTACCAAAAACATTTTCCCAGGCTCCAAACGTCCGTGTTTTTCAATGTTTTCAGGCAAAATATCGAGTACCCCAGTTTCTGAAGACATGACTACATAACCGTCCTTAGTTACCGAATATCTGGAGGGACGTAAGCCATTTCGATCCAATAGGGCTCCGATGTATTTTCCATCCGTAAATGGTATGGATGCAGGTCCGTCCCAAGGCTCCATAATACAAGCATTATATTGGTAAAATGCCTTCTTATCTTCATCCATAGATGCGTGTTTTTCCCAAGCTTCTGGGACTAGCATCATCATCACTTCTGGGAGAGATCTTCCGGTTGCCAAAAGAATTTCAACGACCATGTCCATAGATGAAGAATCTGATTTTCCAGGGAGAATTACAGGTAAAATCTTTTTTATTTCAGGACCAAACAGGTCGTTTTCAAGGAGTTCTTCTCGAGCCTCCATTCGACTGAGGTTACCACGAAATGTATTGATTTCTCCATTGTGACACATGTATCGGAAAGGTTGAGCTAGATCCCAAGTAGGGAAAGTATTGGTAGAGAAACGTTGGTGAACCAAAGCCAAACGGGTCACAACAGCAGGGTCTCTTAAGTCTTGATAATATCCTTTGATGTCTTCAGGAATCAAAAGCCCTTTGTAAATCAATGTATGTGTAGAAAGGCTAGGAAGATAGAAATACGAGGCTTCGGAGAGTTTGGAATTTAAAATGGTATGTTCAGCGATTTTACGGGCACTAAATAGTTTGATGTTGAATGCGTGATCAGTTAGAGGATCCGATCCTCTTCCCACAAAAATTTGCATGATATGAGGTTCGGTTTGGGCTGCAATACTACCTACCACTTCATTATTTACAGGTACCTTACGCCAGCCTAAGACTTCCAACCCTTGTTTTATAATTTCGTTTTCCAGCACGCCTATACAATAAGACCGTTGGTTTTCTTTTTTAGGCAAAAAGACCATTCCTACAGCATATTGGTGTAGTTCTGGAAGTGTAAAGTCACATTGGGTTTCCAGAAAATCATGTGGAATTTCGATCAATATTCCAGCTCCATCACCCGTTTTACCGTCGGCGCTTACAGCTCCACGGTGTTCTAGTTTGTCTAAAATATCTAACGCTTTGTGGATGATGTCATTGGTTTTTTTTCCTTGAAGACTGCAGATAAATCCTGCTCCACAATTGTCATGTTCGTACTGAGGATCGTAAAGTCCCTGTTTTGCTGGCAACATAAAATAAATTTAAGGACAATAAAATTAAGAATCCTTAAGGGAAAGCATGTCGGAATCAAAATATAAATCTCAGGGTTTTGCGATATCCTAAATTTTTATTCTTTAAATATGGAAATCTTTATTTATTAGTCAAAAAACTGAATAAATGTTAATTTTCATTTCCTTTGTTTACATCTAAATTAGATTTTATTGAAAAAGCAGGATTACAAAGTTATTGGGGTCATGTCTGGTACTTCTTTGGATGGTATTGATTTGGTCTATTCACACTTTACTTGGGATGGCCAATGGAATTTCTCTATCAAAGCGGCAAAGACAGTAGCCTACACAACAGCTTGGCAGGAAATACTTGGTGGGCTGCACAATGAAGCTCCCGACCGTATCCGAGAAGTAAATAGTGATTATACTGAGCTGTTAGCCAAAGTCATCAACCAATTTATTGTAACGCATAAATTGGAACAGATCGATGGGGTGTGTTCTCATGGACACACTGTGTTTCATCAACCTGAAAAGGGCATTACCTTTCAGTTGGGAAATCAAGAAAAATTGGCCAAAAGATTGGGTCTTACAGTAATTTGTGATTTTAGAACTCAAGATGTTGCTTTTGGAGGACAAGGTGCACCATTGGTTCCCATTGGTGATCAGTTACTTTTCAGTAAATACGAAGCTTGCTTAAATTTAGGAGGCTTTGCCAATGCCTCTCTGACCCAAAAAGGAACCTTAGTTGCTTTTGACCTTTGTGCGGTAAATACTGTTTTAAATTTTTTAGCTCAAAAAGAAGGATTGGAATGTGATTTTGGGGGTGGATTAGCTCAAAAAGGAAGACGTATTGACCCATTATTTGAAGCCTTAGAAATACTAGATTTTTACACCAAATTACCTCCAAAATCTTTGGGGATAGAATGGGTTAATGCCACTCTTTTTCCTCTTTTAAAAAAATACGATACACATCCAACCGAAGATGTACTCCATACCTATACACTTCACATTGGTAAACAAATTGGGGCATGTTTTGATTCACAACAAAAAGTTTTGGCAAGTGGAGGAGGGGTAATGAATGATTATTTGATGTACCAAATTCGAAAACATACAGCTGCAAGAATTCACATTCCAAGTTCTGATATTATTAACTTTAAGGAAGCTCTGATTTTCGGTTTATTAGGAGTGTTGCGATTGCGAGGAGAAAACAATTGTTTGGCCTCTGTCACAGGGGCTTCTCAAGATCATAGCTCTGGTATAATTTTCCGAGGTTAAATTTTTGTTGGATTCCATGGTTATTGGGGTGTAGATTTTTATATTTTTAAGGAATCAAATTAAGTTAAACTTTATGGAAACCATCATAATAACGATTTTTGTTTTGGGTTACTTGGCAATCACTTTAGAGCACAACCTCAAGGTAGATAAACTGATTCCAGCCTTAACAATGATGGCTTTGATTTGGGCGATTATGTCCTTAGCCCACCTCCCTGTTTTTGAGGTAAATACAGAATTAAAACAATTAGAACCCTCACACCTAGAGGAAATTCTTTTACATCATTTAGGAAAAACCGCAGAGATCATTATTTTTCTTTTAGGAGCGATGACCATCGTGGAGATTATTGATTATTTCAATGGCTTTTACACGATTAAAAACTTTATAAAAACTCGAAGTAAAAAGGGTTTGCTATGGATTTTCGCCATTTTAGCTTTTATCCTTTCCGCAATTATAGATAACCTCACTGCTACTATAGTATTGATCACAATTTTGCAAAAAGTCATTTCTGCTCGAGATACCCGATTATGGTTTGCGGGATTGATTATTGTTGCTGCCAATGCAGGTGGGGCTTGGTCTCCTATTGGCGATGTGACCACAACCATGTTGTGGATTGGCGACAAAGTAACTACTCTAAGTTTGATTAGTTATGTTTTAGTGCCTTCCATAATTTGTTTAATCATTCCTATTGGGATTGCTTCCTTTTTACCTGCATTTCAGGGAGAGATTGAAGAAATCAAAGTAGATGAGGGCGATGTGGGTTTTCACAAGCATGGAGCTCGAATGTTATACTTAGGTCTGTCGGCAATTGTTTTTGTTCCAGTATTTAAAACCATAACTCATTTACCTCCTTACGTTGGAATGATGCTGTCATTAGCTATTGTGGCCACATTTGCAGAAATTTTCAGTAAAGCCAAAATTAATATCACTTCTATCGACGAAGAAAGTGACGCGCATCAAACAAGCAGTCCTGTGCATCAATCATTGTCAAAAATCGAATTGCCTAGTATTTTATTCTTTTTAGGAATTTTATTAGCTGTTGCAGCATTAGAGTCTTTGGGATTATTGTTCAATTTTGCAGAAGGACTTAACACAGCAATTCCCAATACGGATATCGTAATTGCTTTGCTGGGAATTGGTTCTGCAGTGATAGACAATGTGCCCTTGGTAGCAGCAAGTATGGGAATGTTCTCTGCACCAATAGACGATCCAATATGGCATTTAATTGCCTATGCCGCAGGTACGGGGGGGAGTATGCTAATCATTGGTTCTGCGGCAGGAGTAGTTGCCATGGGTATGGAAAAAATAGATTTTTTCTGGTATTTAAAAAAGATTGCCTGGTTAGCCTTTTTAGGATTTATTGGAGGTTTCGGAGTCTTTATACTCATGCGAAATTTTTTAATTTAATAAAGGGGTATAGAATTTTTTGACCCTATTTACGTTTTAATGTTAAACTAACTTTGATATGAAGCTATTCCTAGTTCAAGATCCCTCACCTCTTCAAACAGAAAAAACTCTTTCGCTGATTGAATTAATCCAAAATGGAGGTCTTGGAGGTCAAATAATTATTGGGGTCTTGAGTATTCTTTTGTTGATGGTGGTTTATATTTATTTTGAGCGACTTTTTGCCATTCGGGCTGCAGTAAAAGTGACTCCTACTTTTATGTCACAAATCAGATCTCACGTAATGCAAGGAAAAATAGATGCTGCCCAACAATTATGTATTCAGGAAAATGCCCCTGTGTCTCGACTGGTTTCAAAGGGTTTATCTCGAATTGGAAGACCTTTAGAGGATATCAATACGGCTATCGAAAATGCTGGACGTTTGGAGGTTTATCAATTGGAGAAAAACATCAGTATTCTTGCTACAATTGCTGGCTCGGCTCCAATGTTAGGATTTTTAGGAACGGTGATCGGAATGATTTTATCCATTTTTGAAATTTCAAATGCTGGAGGTAATATTGATATGCAATTACTGGCAGATGGTTTATATACAGCGATGACTACTACAGTTGCAGGCCTTATTGTTGGGATTATTGGGTATATCACTTACAACCATTTGGTAGTGAAGACCAACAAGGCGGTTTATCAGATGGAAGCCACAAGTCTGGAATTTTTAGACTTATTAAACGAACCCGCCTAAGATGAAGCTTCGCGGAAGGAACCAAATTCGCCCAGAATTTAACATGTCCTCCATGACGGATGTGGTTTTTTTATTATTGATTTTTTTTATGATTGCCTCCACTCTAGCCAAACAGCTCAATACAATAGATGTAAAGCTTCCACAAGCGGAAGGCAAAACAGAAAATCGAAATACCCTAGCTGTAACCATAACCAATGCCAATCAGTTTTATCTCAACGCTGATCGGGTTTCGAAAACAAATTTAGAACGGCAACTTATACAAAGTCTTTCTGCTATGAAAACTCCATCTATCGTCTTGAGAACAGAAAAAAAAGTACCCATAGACCAGGTAGTCTATGTGATGAACATCGCCAATAAAAACGGCATCAAAGTGGTTTTGGCAGTAGAGACACCATAAAAGGTAAAAATGAAATTTCTAAATACACCACATAAGAAAAAGTCTGCAGGGCTTACCGCATTGGTAGCAGTCCTTTTGCTATTCCTCTTTTTTGTACTGGGACTGACGTATTATGATCCACCTATTAGTTACGGAATGGAGGTGAATTTTGGAACACTAGCTCAGGGGAGCGGAAACATCCAACCCCAGCAGCCCGTTAGTTCAAAACCAACACCGGTTCAAAATGAGCCAAAAGTAGAGCAAATCAAACCACAACCTACTCCCAAGACAACAACCCCTGAAAAAACTCCTCCCGTTCTTACCGAAAAAGAATCTGAAGTGAGTGTCCCAAAAAAGGATGTTTCTACAAAAGAAATTCAACCTCCTGTTGAAGAAGAAAAAGTAAAAGAAACGCCCCCAGAGAAAGTAACGCCAAAAGTTTCTGAGGCAACAAAAAGTGTGGTATCCAATTTGCTGAAAAAGAACCTCCAAAAAGGGGAAGAGATAGAAGGAGAAGGTGATGATCAGGAAGCTGGAGATAAAGGAAAAGTTGATGGAAATCCTTACGCAAGTAGTTATTACAACAACGCAGGTTTGGGAGGAATAGGAAAGGGATACGGACTGAATGGAAGAAATTTACAAACCAACGGTAAAGTAGTACAGGACTGTAATCAAGAAGGCACTGTAGTGGTTCGAATTACTGTCAATCCCCAAGGGGAAGTAGTTCGCGCAGAGCCAGGGGTAAAAGGAAGTACCAATACCCACCCTTGCTTGATGGATCCAGCAAAAAAAACAGCTTTATTGCACAAGTGGTATCCCGATTCTCAAGCACCAGAGCAACAAATTGGGTTCGTCGTAATTCAATTTAAATTAGGAGAATAAGCATTGGAAACCTACAAGGAAACCATAGCATGGATGTTTTCAAAGCTTCCAATGTTTCAGCGAAAAGGAGCTGCTGCATATCGTCCTGGTTTGGAAGCTATGCATCAGTTTGACCAATACCTAGGGAGTCCACATCTATCGTACCGATGCATCCATATTGGAGGCACAAATGGCAAAGGGTCAACCGCACATATGACCGCCTCCATACTTCAAACAGCAGGGTTTAAAACAGGACTTTATACCTCACCACATCTGTTGGATTTTAGAGAACGGATCAAGGTTGACGGACGTATGATCTCGAAAAAGGATGTGATTGAGTTCATCACGTCCCATAGGCCCTATTTTGAGGTTGCCCAACTTTCATTTTTTGAAATGACCGTAGGTCTTGCCTTCTGGTATTTTAAAAAAGAAAAAGTGGATTTTGCAGTCGTTGAGGTTGGTCTAGGGGGACGTTTGGATGCGACTAATATTATTACTCCTGTACTTTCTGTAATCACCAATATTGGTTTGGATCACACTCAGTTTTTAGGAGATACTCATGCAGCAATTGCCCAAGAAAAAGCGGGGATCATCAAGTTTAAAACTCCTATTGTAATTGGAGAAGAAGATCCTAAAACTCGAAAGGTTTTTGAAGAAGTAGCTCAACGTCAACAAGCACCTCTTTTTTTTGCTAATCCACAAAAAATTTCATTCAATTCTGACTTGACAGGAATTTATCAGAAAAATAATATTCGAACCGTAGTTTCAGCTTTGGGACAACTAAACATAGAATTGGATGAAAAAACGATACAAAAAGGCCTTTCGCGTGTCGTAGCCAATACAAAATTGATGGGGCGATGGCAACAAATAAAAAAAGCTCCGGAGGTAATTTTGGACGTGGCACATAATAAGGAAGGATTGAGCTTAATTGCAAAACAAATCAAAACCCTATCTTTTAAAAAATTGCATCTGGTAATGGGCTTTGTTCAAGGAAGAGACGTTGTTGATTTGACACGGCTTTTCCCTTCTACCGCAACATTTTATTTGAGTAGTCCCCGTTTGGAGCGAGCGATTCCTTTGACACTCTTAAAAGAACTATTGACCCACTCACCATTGGATATTCATTATGAAGAAAGCATTACCATAGCTTACCAAACGGCATTAAAAAACGCAGCCCCTGAAGATCTTATTTATATAGGGGGGAGTACTTTTGTAGTTGCGGAGGTTCTGGAGTTTGAAAAAAGTAAACATCAGAAATAAAATATAAATAGGAATAGTTTGGAATTGCAGTATAAATTTTATCTTTGCGAACCTTTAGGAAACAATATTTTCTAGGGGCGCTTAGCTCAGTTGGTTCAGAGCACCTCGTTTACACCGAGGGGGTCGGGGGTTCGAATCCCTCAGCGCCCACTTCCAAAAAAGAGATGTAGTATATACATCTCTTTTTTTAGTATATCTATTTACTTATTGTGAAATTGTGAACCTTTGATAAGTTTCCTTTTTAAGAATAAAACTAATTTTTTATATTGAAAATTGGAAGCCTAATCCTTTTTAAAACTAAAGCAATGAATTTTAAAAACAGCTTTAGCATATCCTATTTTAGAAAGTGTATATACCCTTCTAAAGCGAATCGCTCTTAGAAAGGTTTTAACATTTTATTATCATTTGGTCATGTAACTTTTTAAAAAAAAGCGGTCTTTATTATAGATTGGTTTATTGTTAGCCTGCTCGCTTATTCATTCGTTCTGATAATTATTTGATTTTGTTTACAATTGAGTTCTTTAAAGTGAGCAGGTTTTTTTTACTAAAGTCTTTAACTTTCCTTTTTCTAGTTCAACTATTAATCTTTAAATTGGATAAAAATTTAGCATGCCAAGAGTTGGAATCACAGATCGACTTTCCTTTGTAATTATTGTCATTTTTTATTTGACGACCCTAATCATAGGTTATTTTTTTATCGATGGCACGTCATCTTCCAAGGAAAAAAACAATAATAGAAAAATGTTAGTCCATCTTGTATTAATCCAATTTAAGGACGAAACAACTCCGGAAGATTTTCAAAAAATCACAGATGGGGCATATGGGTTACAGGCTATTCCTGGTGTAGAAGCATTAAATTTTGGCGAAAATGTTTCTCCAGAGGGATTAACACAAGGATTTACTCACAGTTTGACCATGAAGTTTGCCAGTTCGTTAGATCGAGACAGCATATACCTTCCCCATCCTATTCATCAAAAGTTTGTAGAACTATTTGTTCCAAATACAAAATCTGTTCTGGTTTACGACTATTGGGAATAACTAGCCTCCGATGAGTTTTTGAATTTTCTCTTGTTCTTCTTTAGCAAGTTCTGCATCAACTAGAATTCGTCCACTGTGTTCATCCATGATGATTTTATTTCGCGATGCAATTTCTAGTTGGATCTGAGGAGGAATTGAAAAATAAGAGCCTCCAGAAGCTCCTCGTTCTACAGGAACAATGGCCAGTCCATTTTTTACACTTCCACGAATACGATTGTAGGAAGTAATCAATCGTTCTTCAATAGCTTTTTCGAATTCTTTGGACTTTTTTTGAAGCAAATCTTCTTCTTTATGCGTTTCTTTTAAAATGGCATCCAACTCTCCTTTTTTAGAATTCAAATGTTTGGACCGTTCTTCTATTTTTTCATTTAAAGCGGTTAAACGTTCTTGTTTTTGTTCGATTTGCTCTTTAAACTCTTTTATTTTCTTTTCAGCCAATTGAGATTCTAGATCTTGGAATTCTTGTTCTTTTACGATCGAGCTATACTCTCTGTTGTTGCGAACGTTTTTTAGTTTTTCTTCGTACTTTTTTAGAAGTTCCTTTGCGTTTTCAATGATCTGTTTTTGATCTGATATCCCTTTTTCACTTTCTTGGATCTCCTCATTTATTTTCTCAGAACGGCTGCTTAGCCCTGCAATTTCGTTTTCTAAGTCCTCTACTTCTAGGGGAAGTTCTCCTCTTAAACTTATGATTTCGTCGATTCTAGAATCAATGAGTTGAAGATCATAAAGTGCTCTAAGTTTATTTTCGACAGTTACTTCAGTTTTTTTGGCCATAGCTAAGAATAATTAACAGGATTTGTTTTGGTACGTGATAAAACGAATGCAAAATTAGGCAATTTTTTGGTAAGATAATCAAATATCAAATTTTTGATAAATTGTTCGCTTTCGTAGTGTCCTACATCGATAAGTACAAGTTGTGCTTCTCCTTGATAAAATTGATGGTATTTTAAATCTGCAGTAATGAAGGCATCGGCATTTTGACGTTTAGCCTCTTCTATGGCAAAGCTCCCTGAACCTCCTAAAACCGCTACTTTTTTTATGGGTTTTCTCAGATCGGGACTGTAGCGTACAAATTCTGTATTCAATTGTTTTTTTACAAAACTTAAAAAAGCATTCAGATTCATTTCTTTTTCTAAAAAGCCGATACGACCCATACCAATCTCAGAGTAGGAATTGATCAAATGATACATTTCATATGCCACAGTTTCATAGGGATGGGAAACGTGAAGTGCTTTTTGAATCTGATGGAGTAAATGAGATTCAAAAACGACATTGACCTGAACTTCTTCTACGGATACCTTTTCTAAACGTTTTCCGAAATGAGGGGTGCTTATTTCGTTGCCTTTAAAATTTCCTGTACCTTCTAATAAAAAGCTACACTCACTGTAGTTGTCTAAATTTCCAGCACCCGCAAGATGTAAGGCCTTTAATACTGTTTCTGTATGGTTTTTTGGAACGTAAGTCACCAGTTTTTTAAGGTTGTCTTTTTTGGGGATTAATACCTTAGTGTTGACCAGTCCTAAACGTTCACAAAGCACGTGGTTGACTCCCTGAGGATGATTGTCTAAGCGAGTGTGTAAAGCAATAATAGCAATATCATTTTGTATGACTTTTTGCACTACGCGCTCCACATAAGTAGCTCCTGTAATTTTTTTTAATCCTGAAAAAATTATTGGATGAAAACTCAAGATTACATTACAATTCTCGGTTATAGCTTCTTCCACTACGGCTTCTGTACAGTCAAGGCTTATGATGACTCCAGTACAGACACTTCTGTGGTTTCCAACCAGCAGTCCTACATTGTCAAAGTCTTCCGCATAAGCTTTTGGAGCCCATTGCTCTAGGGTTTCGAGGAGTTCCTGAATGATCATAATCTAAAGAATAAAAACAAATATAATATTTATCTTCATCGACATGAAACAGTGGTCTGTCTTGTTGTTCCCATTAGCATGGATTTATAATGTAATTACTGCTCTAAGAAACCGCTTATTCGACTGGAAATGGATTTCCTCATACAAAATAAAACAGGCCAGTATCGGTATTGGAAACTTGAGTGTAGGGGGGACGGGTAAGTCGGTAGTTGTAGATTATCTAATCACACATTTTAAAAACCATTTTACTCCTGTTGTAGTAAGTAGAGGTTATAAAAGAAAATCCCGAGGGGTGGTTGTTGCTTCAGAAAAAAGTACTGTACAGAGCCTTGGAGACGAACCCTATCAATTTTTTTCAAAACATGGGGTAGCAGTTGTTGTTGCTGAAAAAAGAAAAGATGCGTTGAACGCTTTAAGTCAAATCTATCCTCAGCCAAATTTGATCCTATTGGACGACGTATTGCAACATAGGTATGTGAAACCTAGGCTTACAATTTTAACAACAACTTTTTCAAATCCTTATTATTCTGATCATTTGATTCCTTGGGGGTGGCTTAGAGAATCAAAATTGGGTGCAAAAAGAGCTCAAATTATTTTGGTGACCAAATGTCCTGATAATTTGAGTTTGGATGTGCAGCAACAAATGATTAAAAAATTAAATCCTTCCAAAGACCAAAGTGTTTTTTTTACCAAAATAGCATATCAAAGTAAGGTCCTTAACCGTAAAAACGAAAAGGCAATCACTTCAATCACTTCTCCTTTTTTACTTGTCACGGGCGTGGCAAATCCTGAGCCTTTGGTTTCTTTTTTAAGAGAAGAAGGCAAAGTTTTCGAACATTACAATTACCCCAATCACCATGAGTTTAAAACTTTTGAAATAGAAGAGCTTCAAAATTTAAAACGCAATCAGATTATAATTACAACTGAAAAAGACTTTGGACGTTTGGAGGATTTTTTTAGTCCAGAGGAGCTTTTCTATCTTCCGATCGAAATGGAGTTTTTAGAAAAAAAGGAGGCAGAACGATTTAAATTTCTTGTAAAAAGTTTGATTTAATAAAATTAAGCAATATGCTTATGTGCCTTGTAAGAAGAACGAACTAGGGGTCCGCTTTCTACATGAAGGAAACCTAATTCCAATGCATATTTTTCATACACTTTGAATTGTTCTGGGGTAATAAAAGAATGAACTGGAAGGTGTTTTTTACTGGGCTGAAGGTACTGTCCGATTGTGACTACATCCACTTTAGCCTCTCTAAGATTATTTAAGGTTTCCAATACTTCTTCTTCGCGTTCTCCCAAACCTAGCATGATTCCTGATTTTGTTCGGTTGATGCCTTGCTCTTTGAGATAGCGCAATACCTCTAAACTGGTTTTGTATTTTGCTTGTACACGTACTTTCCGTGTCAAGCGACTTACCGTTTCCACATTATGAGAAACTACTTCTGGTCTCACTTCGATGATACGATCCAAATTACGATGGTTACCTTGAAAATCTGGGATTAAGGTTTCCAGTGTAGTAGTGGGATTGATTCTGCGAATGGCATTGACCGTTTCTGCCCAAATGATGGAGCCCATATCTTTTAAATCATCACGATCTACCGAGGTGATAACGGCGTGTTTAATTTTCATGATTTTAATGGAATTTGCTACTTTTTCAGGTTCAGCCCAATCTACGGCGGAGGGACGTCCTGTTTGGACACCGCAAAAAGCACAGGAACGTGTGCAAATATTTCCTAAAATCATAAAAGTGGCAGTTCCCTCAGCCCAACATTCACCCATATTAGGACAGCTTCCTGAAGTACAAATAGTGTTGAGTTTGTAATTTTCTACCAGACCCCTAAGTTCAGTGTATTTTTTCCCAGTAGGCAATTTCACACGTATCCACTCGGGCTTTTTTTTATGTGTAATTGTTTTTTCTTGTACCTCCATCTTCATTCTTTTGTGCAAAGATAATCGAATGCTTACAGACTCAAAAGATAAAATAGGGTAAACCCAGTTAAAACGATCAATCCTATTAAACTTAATATACGAAGTCCTTTCTTAGGCTGATGCTCTTTGGGCATTTGTTTGCTCATCACCAATCGGTAATTTAAGAAGGCATATAAAGGAGCAGTAATAAAAGAGAGTACAGTAGCGATTTGAACTAATCGTCCCATTTCGGACAAGAGGAAAAGAAAAATACAGCCTGTTCCTAGTCCTAAGATGATCAACCAAGGTGTATAGTAAGACTTTTGTCTTTTGAAAAGTAGTTGCATGGTTTTGGACATCGCACGTGGAGAAGCATCCAAGGTAGTAATGGTGGTACTGAGCATTGTTGAAAAAGCAGCAACAGCAATAAGTAAATAAGCACCTTCTCCTAAATTTGAAGTGTAAAGTTGTATGAGTTGACTTGCGAAAGTGCCACCCTGATTGGAAAATTCAATTCCAGTACCAAACATAACCAGTGCCCCCAGACCAACGAAACAAATTGCCAAGATTGTAGTAGCAATATATCCTACATTAAAATCAAACAGACTCTCGGCTATTGAAGATTTTTTGGATTGTGTTTTGTTTTTTTCAAGCGTCCAGATGGAGTGCCAAATAGAAATATCTAAGGGTGCAGGCATCCAGCCCAAAAAAGCGATTAAAAAAAGTAAACCACTTCCGGTTGGGAATACCTGTTGAAATGAAAGGGTAGTTTCATTTTTTAAAAATGCTACACTCACTGCCAAGACACTACTAATTGCGAGGGAGACCATAATTACTTTGATGAATTTATCCAACCAATGATACCTACCTAGCACAAGGATAATACTACAAAAGAGAGTGATAATAATACTCCAGCTGACAATATCGTCAGTTATTCCGAAGAGTTTAGAAGCCAAACCAGCAGTAACCACAGTAACTGCACTTTGGATGGTAAACATGGTTCCTAAATTAACAAAAAAATACGCCCACAAATATCCTTTTCCTAATTTGTGATAACCATCTAAAAGGCTTTCACCCGTAGCCTGGGCATAGCGAGGGCCGAACTGAAAAAACGGATATTTAAATAAATTGATAAGAAGAAGTGCCCAGATTAAACCCCATCCATAATCTGCTCCAGCTCGTGTAGATTGAACCAAATGGGAAACCCCAATAGCTGCTCCTGCAAACAGTAATCCAGGCCCTAGTTTTGAAAGATTAATTCGCATCTCGATCTAATAAGTTTGCTAACATTTTTTTTGCTCTAAAAAGTTTTACTCGGATTGTAGTTTGTGGTTCATCCAGTAGAGTTTCGATCTCTTTTAAAGTCAAATCTTCAAAATAACGCATTCTCAGAAGGGTTCGAAATTCCTTCTTCATAGACTTTATGTGGAATAAAATATTATCTAAGTTTTGATTAGCAATCATCAGTTCTTCTGGTGATGGGGCTTTACTGGACAGTTCCAAGTGCGAAGTAGCGTCAATATCTTTATGCTTTTCAATCTGCTGTTTTGATTTGCGAAAACGATCAATGTGATGATTTCGGGCTATAGTCATCAGCCAAGATCCAAAAGAGAGTTGTTCATCAAAACCATCCAAACGATCAAAGGCTTTGGCAAAAGATTCTATGGCAAGTTCTTCCGCAATATTGGGATTTGAAGTTCTTTGATACAAAAATGAATAAATGGAGTTCCAATAACGGTCAAAAAGGATATTGTATGCATTTTGATCTTGAGCCTTTGCCCTTATAATCAAATTGAGTTCTTCTTGAGATTCCATTCTGGGAAGGATCAATTTTTAAAAGGTATCGGATTTTTACATTCCGCTTCTTCCGGCATTTTCCCACATAAACCACAAGGCTGATTGTCTTTGTTTAAAAAGGGGCTTTGACTGGCACAGGTACCCGCAAACTCACCGTCTTTTTTTGCCCAGATTTTGATGGCAATACCCGCAAAAGCAAGCATAAGTAGTACAAAGGAAATTAAAAAAAGCTCCATGATCATCAAATTATTGTTTCAAAAATACTAAATCTTTATTGGAATCTTCTATTTCATAGCCTTTGTAAGAAAAAGACTACAAACCCAAATAAGTTAATATTACCTGTTACTACAAAAACCTTACCTAAGATTACTTTAAATAGCTACTTGATTGAATTATAGAACAATCAAAACATAATTATTCTCACTTTTGAAGAGCAAACTTTTTGCCCCAAAACTAAATTTTAACCTACGAAATGTTCTTAACGCCCCAATCCCATAAACAATCTGAATTAAATAGCCAAGGCCTGTTGTTAAAGCATAAAAATACATGCAATGGCATAAACAACATTCATTAAATAAATATAGTGTTATGGTTTGATTGAATTTTTGGAGAAAGGAGCTGCTTTATCGTATTATAATAAGACCTCCCTGAATTTCCACAAGGTTTGGAAATAGGTAACGGCGAATGCCAAACCAATAATTAATTTCAAGAACACCCCAGTAAAAAAACCAATTAAAGCTCCTAAAGCTGCTTTAAAGGCTCCTTTTTTATTTTCAAAATTTAGGATTAGTTCACCAAATAGAGCTCCAAAAAAAGGGCCCAAAAGAATACCAAAAGGACCTAAAAAAAGAATTCCAATTAGCAATCCTAAAGCACTACCGATAACACTACCTCTCCCTCCGCCAAATTTTTTGGCACCAATAACGGGGATGAAATTATCCAAGATGAAAATAGCAAGGGCAATACAAAAACTGATAATTAAAAATCTATTTTCAAGATGGATAGAAGGTGCAAAGTTCAAAATGAGTAAGCCCAACCAGGAAGTAATAGGCCCTGGGATAATAGGTAAAAAACTACCTGCAATACCCAAAACAATAAAAAAACCTGCAATCCCTATTAGTAATAAGTCCATGCGTAAAATTATTCATTTTCTTGTGTTATTACGACTTTAGGTAGCTTAAATAGATAAAAAAAGTGTACTTTTAGTAGGAATTTAATGTTTATGAAATCGTTTTATACCCTTTTAATTTTAGCATTATTTACACTCTCTTTTTCAGGATGCCATCTTTTTGAATCTACCCAAGTGCCTACAACCGAAATTGAAGCTGCTTCAGCATGGTCTCAAAAGGATCTTGCACCCACCTTCCCAATATGTGAAGACATCGAGGTAGCATCGGAACGTCAAGAGTGTTTTGAATCTGTTATTTCAAATTCAATAAGTGAATATATCATTCAAAACCCATGGGAATCTAA
Organism: Flavobacteriaceae bacterium; assembly: GCA_017852075.1. Lineage (GTDB taxonomy): Bacteria > Bacteroidota > Bacteroidia > Flavobacteriales > Flavobacteriaceae > MS024-2A. Next base: position 26,080 of record JAFMLQ010000013.1, read on the forward strand.
AGTTTTTTTTGAGGAACAAATCAATGTGAAACTACTCATTGACAAGGAAGGAAATTTTACTTTAAAAGAAGTTTTGCGATCAGATGCAATAGATGCTGCAATTCCTAATTTAGTTGAGCAACTAGAACAAGCCGTGAGTCAAATGCCTCAAGCGAAGCCCGCAGTAAAAACTAATGTTGGCACATATGTTTCCACTGAACTGACTCTACCCATTATGATTTTCGCAGAGTGATGCGCTTATGAACGAGCATAGCATCATTTTGGGAATTGATCCAGGAACCACCATAATGGGATTTGGACTTATCAAAACCACAAAAAGTGATATGGAATTGATTCAAATGCATGAATTGCAATTGAAAAAGTACGACAACCATTTTTTAAAGCTTCAAAAAATATTCAATCGAACTATTGAATTGATAGACGAGTTTCATCCAGACGAAATTGCTATTGAAGCTCCTTTTTTTGGGAAAAACGTACAGTCTATGCTAAAGTTGGGTCGAGCTCAAGGTGTTGCCATGGCTGCTGGACTTTCAAGGGAAGTTGCCATCACCGAATATTCCCCAAAAAAAATAAAAATGGCCATTACTGGCAATGGAAATGCGTCAAAGGAACAGGTGGCAAAGATGCTTCAAAAACTATTAAAGATCAAAACCTTACCAACCCATTTAGATGCCACAGATGGATTGGCAGCAGCCGTCTGTCATTTTTACAACAAGGGAAAAATTGCTTCTGAAAAGTCCTATTCTGGTTGGGGGGCCTTTGTGAATCAAAACCCCAAGAAAATAAAGTCCTAGTCTTTTTTTCAGCCATGGCCAATCTCTACATTCATTATCCATTCTGCAAACAGGCCTGTCACTACTGTAATTTTCATTTTTCTACAAACGCAAAGGGAAGAGATCAAATGATGGATCTTATCGAAGAAGAACTCCATATGAGAGCTAGTGAGCTTAAAAGTCCATTAGAGAGTATCTACTTTGGAGGAGGTTCTCCTTCGTTAATTTCTACCGAAAGATTGCAGAATTTTATTGCTAGAGTAAAAAATCAATTTGATACAGTAAAGGGGGTTGAAATTACTTTAGAAGTCAATCCAGATGATGTTAACGAAGAGTATTTACAGCGTCTCAAAGCTGCAGGAATCAATCGTTTAAGTCTCGGGATTCAGTCTTTTTTTGAAAAGGATTTGCTTTTGATGCATCGAGCACACAATAAAGTGCAAGCTGAAGACGCTTTGAGAGAAGTCAGAAAATATTTTGATAATTTCTCACTGGATTTGATTTATGGAATGCCCTATTCAAGTATGGAGAATTGGCAAGATAATTTAATCCAAGCCTTGCGCTCTGAGCCACCCCATATCTCTGCGTATGCCCTCACCATAGAAAACAAAACAGCCTTACACCATTTGGTCAAAGAAAACAAAGTAAAACTCTTGCCTGATGAAGCGGTTAATGATCAATATAATTTGCTGGTTGATCAATTAGAGCAAAAGGCTTATGTCAATTATGAATTTTCAAACTTTGGAAAGCCGGGATTCTTTTCAGTCAACAATCAGAACTACTGGAACGGAAAACCCTATTTTGGTCTAGGACCCTCCGCTCATAGTTTCGATGGAGTTGCAGAGCGGAGTTGGAATGTTTCTAACAACCACCTATACACTATAGGGGTACATAAAAAAAAGTTAGATCGAATCATTGAACGATTGAATACCAAAGATCGATACAATGAATACATCATGACCTCACTTCGAAAAAAGGAAGGGATTTCACTTGCTCATGTTGCAAATGTATTCGGAAAAACATATGTCGCTTATCTTGAGGAACAAACAGCTAGACATCTAAGCCCAAGGAATCTATTTTGGGATGGCGATCATCTCAAAATCAGGAAGGAAGCCAAGTTTTTAACCGACGGTATTGCTGCAGATCTATTTATAATTTAGTTACTCTTCTTTGCAGAGTCTAACGTAATGCTCATAAAATTTCGGAATCGTTTCGATCCCTTTAAAAAAATTGAACAAACCGTAATGTTCATTTGGTGAATGGATGGCATCAGAATCTAGTCCAAAGCCCATTAAAATAGACTTTACGCCCAATTCTTTTTCAAACATAGGTACTATGGGGATACTTCCTCCTCCGCGTTTGGGTACTGGAGCGGTGCCGAAAGTTTCAAGATACGCCTCTTGTGCGGCTTGATAGCCGATTGTATCAGTAGGAGTAACATAGGCATAGCCTCCATGATGCGTCACTATCTCTACTTCCACTCCAACAGGAGCTAAAGACTTAAAATATTGTGTGAAAAGTTCGCTGATTTCGTTCCAGTCTTGATTGGGCACTAAGCGCATAGAAATTTTGGCATAAGCCTTACTTGGAATCACTGTTTTGGCACCCTCTCCTGTATAGCCTCCCCAAATACCATTGACATCCAATGTAGGACGAATAGAACGGTGTTCTTCGGTATTATAGCCTTTTTCGCCGAGGACTTCTTTGATTCCGATTGAACTTTTAAACCCTTCCAAATCAAAAGGGGCTTTGCCCATTTCGGCACGTTCTTTCTCTGAAAGTTCGACCACCTTATCGTAAAATCCTGGGATGGTAATTTTTTTGTTTTCGTCCTTAAGCTGTGCAATCATTTCACACAAAACGTTGATGGGATTTTGTACTGCACCTCCGTAAAGTCCAGAGTGTAAATCTCGGTTAGGTCCTGTCACACATACCTCCATATAACTCAATCCTCTTAGACCTGTAGTGATAGAGGGTTGATCTTTGGCAATCATACCTGTGTCTGAGATGAGAATGATGTCACATTTTAATTTTTCTTTATTTGCTTTTACAAAATCTTCTAGATTGTCGCTACCTACTTCTTCTTCGCCTTCAATCATAAATTTTACATTACAAGACAAGGGTCCTTGAGAGCGCATCATCTCAAAAGCTTTGATATGCATAAACATTTGACCTTTATCATCACAAGCCCCACGTGCAAATACAGCTCCATCAGGGTGGAGGGCAGTGGTTTTGACTATCGGTTCAAAAGGTGGGCTATCCCACAGTTCCAGAGGATCTGGAGGTTGTACATCATAATGACCATAGACCAATACGGTAGGAAGATCGGGATCTACTAGGTACGCACCATAAACTATAGGATGTCCTTCCGTAGGGATGATCTCTACCATCGGACAACCCGCCTGAAGGAGTGCGTTTTTTACCCATTGGGCGGCTTCTTGAACATCGGCAGTATGTGCAGGATCGGCGCTGATTGAAGGAATTTTTAAAAAATCCATCCATTCTTCTAAAAACCGTTGTTGATCGTGGTTCAATTTCATTTTTTTCATTTTACTTGAATCGCAAAGTTAACGCATGTATTTTTTTTCCAAGGGTAATTTTTATTGAAAAACTTAATTATATTTGTCCACCTTTTGCGGGTGTGGTGAAATTGGTAGACACGCTAGATTTAGGATCTAGTGCTTCACGGCGTGGGGGTTCGAGTCCCTTCACCCGCACACTATAAAAGTATAAAACCTCAGTATTTACTGGGGTTTTTGCATTTTGAAAATGGAGCTATGCAACTCCCATACAATAACTTTATAAAAACCCTTAGGGCTAGTGAGGTTACGGGATTGTGAGGATGCTGTCATCCAAATGCTAGATGATCTGCTGCCTGACTCTAGGTTTCCTTATTTTGCATAGGTTTTTCTAACAGGACATTTTTCGATCAATAATTCATTATTACAGATTCTAAAAGATGAGTAAGGGCCCGTCTTCATTTGCTAGAAAAAATCATACTTATTCAGGTGTTGTATTTTTTAACCATTTGAATAATTCGTTGTGAGAAATTCCAACACTCTTTCCGATCTTTATTAAAATCAATTGTGTAGAGTCTTCATACTCGAATATGCTTTTAATGTTAGGAATGCTCAATCTTTAGAGCCTGTGATCTTAATGTTTACTTCCTTAGCATTAAGTTAGAATAATTTTTAAAATGAATTTATTAATGAATCATTCACCTTTCTAGGAATCATTTTTTAAATTGTGAGACTATTTTAAGTGAATACACTTTTTCAAAATGATGGGCAATGAATAAAAAAATAGCAAAAAACTTCAAGTTAAGTCTATACTTGTTTACACCCCTTCTTTGCATTTGGGGATACAAGGCTCTGATATCGGGGCCTAAAAGTGAGATGACGAATGCTAATGACTCTCTTTCGGTAAATGAATCGATTCCTGAAACGATAAATTACAACTTTGATGTAAAACCAATTTTATCTGACAAATGTTACACCTGTCACGGTCCTGATGCGGAAGCACGTCAAGCGAATTTACGTTTAGACACAGAGGAAGGAGCCTTTGCTACAGCTCAAAACTTAAGCAGTTTGCCCATTATAAAAAGGGGAGATCCAAAGGGAAGTGCCCTTGTTTTTCACATCAATAGTACTGACTCCAAAACCCAAATGCCTCCTCCAGATTCAAATTTATCACTAGCACCCTATCAAAAGCAAATTCTGGAAAAATGGATTGCCCAAGGAGCACCTTGGGAAGGACATTGGGCCTATCAAGTGCCTCGAATAGCGGGCATTCCTGACACGCAACAAAAGAATTGGGCAAAGAACGAAATCGATCATTTTATAGCTTTAAAATTAGAAAATAAAGGACTTGAGCCATCGCCTTTGGCGTCAAAAGAAATCATTTTGAGAAGGCTCGCCTTTGACCTGACAGGCCTTCCGCCAAATCTGGAATTGATGGATCAATTTTTAAATGACAATTCAGAACAAGCCTATGAAAAAATGGTAGATCACCTTTTGGCTCAACCCCAATTTGGAGAGCGGATGGCTTCGGTATGGCTAGATGTTGCACGCTATGCAGACACCCATGGTTATCAAGATGATCTCCAACGTATAATGTGGCCTTGGAGGGATTGGGTCATTAGTGCATTTAATAAAAACCTACCCTATGATGAGTTCATTACCTGGCAGTTGGCTGGTGATCTTTTAGACGAACCCACTTTAGAACAAATTGTAGCCACAGGGTACAACAGGAATCATAAAATTACACAAGAAGGTGGGGTCATTGATGAAGAGTATCGAGTAGAATATGTAGCTGACCGTGCAATAACCACCTCCAAAGCACTTATGGGTATCACCGTGGAATGTGCACGTTGTCATGATCACAAATACGATGCGGTTTCGCAAAAAGAATTCTTCAGTTTGTATAGTTTCTTTAATAATTTAGATGAAAAAGGTCGCATTGAATACGGAGAAACACCTGCGCCATTTGTAACTATAGATAAAAAAATAGCAGCAGAAGAACTTTCCTTCTTACATCTTCCGGATAGCATCACCAAAGTAGAACTCATGGTGATGAAGGAAGTAGAAAATTTGAGAACAACATACACTTTAGCCCGAGGCCAGTACGATGCACCAGATCAAAAAGTTCAACCAGGGACTCCAAACCGGATTTTACCGTTTGATGAAACCTATGCCCAAAATAGATTGGGGCTAGCAAAATGGTTTTTCGATGAAAAAAATCCTCTCACCTCACGTGTAGTGGTCAATCGTTTTTGGCAACAGTTTTTTGGGAGAGGTTTGGTGGCTACACCAGAAGATTTTGGAAATCAAGGGGCACGTCCTTCTCATCCAGAATTATTGGACTGGCTTGCAGTTACCTTTAGAGCTGAAGACAATTGGGACATTAAAAAATTTATCAAAAGAGTGGTTATGTCTGCTACCTATCGTCAAACCAGTAAAACTCTCCAAGAGACCAGTAGGGTGGATCCCACAAACATATTTTTAGCTCATTATCCAAGGCAAAAACTCCCCGCAGAAATGATTCGAGACAATGCCCTTGTAACCAGTGGTTTACTAAATAAAACTATTGGAGGCCCAAGTGTGAAACCACACCAGCCTGAAGGGCTCTGGGAAGAAACGACCTCTGGACAGGGGTTGACACAATATCAACCCGACGGAGGAGTTAATCGATACAGAAGAAGTTTATATACCTTTTGGAAGAGAACCGTTCCACCTCCTAATATGATTACTTTTGACGCTCCTACACGTGATTTATGTACCGTTGAAAGACAGAAAACCAGTACCCCATTACAGTCTTTAGTTTTGCTAAATGACCCACAGTTTTATAATGCTGCAGAAGCAATTGCTAAAAAAATTGATGAAGAAAAAACACTTCAAACGGAAAAGGAAAAAATTCATAAACTCTTTAGAACAATCACTTTGCGTTCACCTACTGAGGTAGAACAAAAACTCTTAAACGATTATTTTGGTGCCATACTGAATGATTCGGAACAATCTTCCAAAAATCCATTGGTAGATCTGGCACTACTAATTTATAACCTGGATGAAACCACTCAGAAAAGTTAACGATATGGATCCACTACACGAACATTTATTGAATAAAAATCGACGTCATTTTTTGCAAAAAATGGGCTTGGGAATTGGAGGTTTAGCGCTAGGGAGTTTGATGGATCCTATGGGTCTAAACTCCGGGCAAACTGCTTCTGATTTGCTACAAGCAGGCCCCGTCCACCTACCGCATTTTGCTCCTAAAGCGAAGCGAATCATTTATCTATTTCAAAGTGGAGGACCTTCACAGTTGGACTTGTTTGATTACAAGCCCAAATTGAATGAAATGCGTGGTCAAGATTTACCAGAATCTATTCGCAAGGGACAACGCCTAACGGGAATGACCTCTGGACAAGCCAACTTTCCCCTCACAGGAAGTGTTTATAATTTTAAACAATACGGTGAATCCCGTGCATGGATTAGTGATTTGATGCCTTATACCGCAAAAATCGCAGATGAACTGTGTTTTGTGAAATCTATGCATACAGAAGCAATCAATCACGATCCCGCAATTACTTTTTTTCAAACGGGATCACAACAAACAGGTCGACCAAGTTTTGGTTCTTGGATGAGTTATGGTTTGGGAAGTTTAAATGACAATTTACCCGCTTTTATTGTCATGCTGTCTAGGGGTACTGGACGTCCTAACGGCCAACCACTATACTCCAGACTCTGGGGAAACGGATTTTTAAGCTCATTGCATCAGGGAGTTCAATTTCGTGCAGGGAAAGATCCCGTATTGTATTTAAAAAATCCCGATGGAGTCTCCCGAAAAGAGCGTCGTCAAATGCTCGATTATTTAGCTCAAATGAATGAAGAGCAAGAAAAACTTTTCGGAGATCCAGAAGTTGCAAATCGCATTGCACAATATGAGATGGCGTATCGAATGCAAACCTCAGTAACCGATGTCATGAATATTGAAGATGAACCTGATCATGTATTTCAAATGTATGGTCCCGAGGCACTTACTCCGGGGACTTTTGCAGCCAATTGTATTCTGGCAAGACGACTTATAGAAAAAGACGTTCGCTTTGTTCAACTATACCATATGGGATGGGATCAACATGATAATCTTCCTACTCAAATTGCAAAACAAGCTAAAGATGTGGATCAAGCATCTGCAGCTCTAATCATGGATCTAAAACAACGCGGACTGCTCGAAGATACTTTAGTGGTATGGGGAGGTGAATTTGGAAGAACTAATTATAGTCAAGGAACTTTAACCGATACCAACTACGGTAGAGACCATCATCCGAGATCATTCACCATCTTTATGGCGGGAGGAGGAATCAAACCCGGTTTTACCTATGGAGAAACTGACGAATTCGGATACAATGTGGTAAAGGATCCTATGCATGTTCACGATTTGCAAGCAACGATTTTAAACCAATTTGGAGTGGATCATTCCAAATTGACCTACAAGTATCAAGGAAGACGTTTTCGACTGACTGATGTAGCAGGTAACGTGATTCATTCCATATTGAGCTAACAGATGACCACAAGAAGAAACTTTTTACAGTCTGGAATGGTTTTGGGAGCAGCATCACTCTCACCCTCACTGTTTTGGAAATGTGCCCAAGAAGATCCATTGATCGTTGGGCATGGAGACTTTAAATATAAAGTAGATCCAAATTGGGGTGTTTTAGATCGGACAAAAACACCCGTAAAGGATTGTCATGAAATGGTACAGACTCAAAACGGAGACTTGTATCTATTGACCAATCACACCAAAAACAACATCCTTGTTTACACTCTGGACGGAAACCTAAAGAAAAGTTGGGGAACACAATTCCCCGGAGCACACGGCTTGACACTCTTTGATGAGAATGGAACTGAATTTTTGTGGATAACAGACTATGAGAGAAATCAAGTCTTCAAAACCACATTAGATGGAAAAATTTTATTGACCATCAATGCTCCACAAGACCTAGAGGTCTATAAAGAAAAAGCAAACTTTAAGCCTACAGAAACTGCAATTGCTCCAGATGGAAGTATATACGTTGCGGATGGATATGGTGCCCAAATGATCACTCATTTTGACCCTCAGGGAAACCTAGTGAATGCTTTCGGAGGCTATGGTACAGCACAGGCTCAATTTCAAAATGCTCACGGAATTTGTTTAGATCAGAGATTTGATAAAACCCCTACGCTTTTGATCACTGCTCGGGAACAACAAGCCGTGAAGCGGTTTAGTCTGGAAGGCGAGCATTTGAATACAATTTCGTTTCCTGGGGCAAATATTTGTCGCCCTGTGATTCACAATGACAATTGTTATTTCAGTGTACTCAAATCAACAGGAGTGAATAATGAGGATTCAGGTTTTGTTATGGTTTTAAATGATAAGGACGAGGTGGTTTCATGTCCAGGGGCAAGCTTTAAGGAAACTGCAAATGGACAGATGCATTATAGTCAAAATTTGCGTCTATTCAAATATCCTCATGATGTTTGCATTGATAAAGACGAAAATATTTACGTTGCACAGTGGAATTCTGATAACACCTACCCTATAAAATTAGAACGGGTATGAAACGAATTCTTAGCTTGTTCATAACGCTTCTTTTTTTCGGCTGTCAACAGGACTCCAAATACATTAGATCCAACACCGTTCAACTTGCCACTCCACTGATCAAAAGCGCCTCACTTTTTGCTAGCGAATTCAATCAAATTGAAGCTCCTTTTTTAAATGCCTCTCAAAATCTTGAAGTGAACTATCTGGAGGGGAATGAAAAAGAAATTTATACTTCAAAGGAAAATATTGTATTAAATCAAATTGGAACCTATCAGATAAGGACTATAGCCCCCCCTTTTTTACCCAGTGAATGGGTTGCTCTTGAAGTACTCCCCAAAGGAAAGACCATTAGTTCGATAAGCTGGGAAACGAACCCAAAACCGAAATACTTTAAAGGGGGAAGTTCCGTATTAATTGATGGCAAAAGTGCCGAAATTTCATTTCATTCCAAAGGGTGGACAGGATCAAACACTCCCTTTCAATTGCGTATTTATCTGGATAACGTAACCTATATTGATTCTCTTACCCTTGGTGTACTTTCCAATCCCTCAGCTTGGATTTATCCTACCTCTGAATTGCAAATAAAAATCCAAAATGAAAATTCGAAAGTAATAGTAAAAGAATTTGAGATTCAAGTTGATGGAAACCTCAATGCACAAAAGCATGCCTTTATTTCTTTTGACATTGGAGAAGAAGTAAATGAGCTACAATTGGATTTTATTCCAAAAAATTTACCAGAGGAACATCCTGGGGCAGGAACACCTGCATGGTTTTTTCTCGATGAACTTATTTTATATTAAATTGAACTAGTATACTTGTGGAAATCTGGATTGATTATTTAGGGAAGTTTCACCCTGTCGTTTTACACCTGCCTATCGGGGCGCTATTGTTTACATTCGTATTGGCTTTGATTGGATTGAAAGAGATAAAGCCGTTCAGAACTCCGATTAAAGTAGGAATTTTATTCAGTTTTTTTAGCGCACTTTTATCAAGTATTCTAGGGTACTTATTATATGATTCTGGAGGATATGATGCGGACAGTGTACAACGCCATTTAGTATTGGGGTGGAGTACAACATCTTGTATTGGGCTCTTATGGGTTCTTTTTGAACGGGTTTCTTATAAAAAAATATTCTTTCCATTTTTTGTAGTGAGTGTAATCGTTCTTACCCTAACGGGCCACTATGGGGGACAAATCACTCACGGACAAGAGTATTTGGCACTTCCCGTAATTCCTGAAAAAGAAGAACGAATTGATTTGGATTCGATTCAGCTTTACGATAGAGCGGTAGCTAAGATTTTTGATAAAAAATGTGTCAGTTGTCATAATTTTTCAAAACGCAAGGGTGGTTTAGCCCTTCATCAGCCAGTAGCAATATTGGAAGGCGGAGAGCGTGGAATGCCCTACGAAACAGGAAATTCAGTAGAGAGTAGAATTATAAGCTATGCACTACTGCCTTTAGAAGATGACCTACATATGCCTCCTCAGGGAAGACCTCAGTTGACTCCAAGTGAGATCAAGCTTATGGCATATTGGATTGATCAGGGAGCTGATTTTGAGCGTACTTTAGCCTTAGAAAGTTTTCCAGAAGAGGTTCAACAATCCTTCGCACAATTTTTACCTAAAACGCTTCCAGATGTAGCCCCTTTGAGCGCAAAGACAATTATAAAACTTCAGGAAAATGGTTTTCGACTTACTTCTTACACTGCAGACACTCCTTTTTTACAGGTAAAATATTCAGGACAGAATTTTGGTCGCAACGCACTCAACGCGCTTTTTGACGCAGCAGAATATGTGGTGGAGTTAGAACTCACCAATATGGAACTACCCGAACGTTTATGGGATAAAATAGGGGAATTTAAAAATCTTTTAAAATTAAAAATTGATGGAACCAATATCCAAGATCAACACCTTCAAAAGCTATTGGAACTGCCTTTACAATCATTAAATATTGCAAAAACAGAAGTGACTTCATCTGGGGTAAGTAGCTTATTTGCGCATTCGTCTTTAGAGCATTTGTACGCATGGAATACAAAGGTGAACCTTAGTGAAGAAGAAAAACTCCAAGAACAAACTTCAATCAAATTAGTATTTGGAGTTTTCGAAGGCTTTTCAAAACCTCAACAGTTGAAGCCACCTCAACTTACCACAGAAAAAACCTTATTCGATTCCGTTTTAGCAGTTGATTTCTTTAGTAAAATTAAAGGAAATGTGATTCGATATACGCTGGATGGTTCGGAACCAAATTCTACTTCTCAAGAGTATGACGGTCCAATAGAAATTAAGAATTCGTTGACTCTTAAAGCGAGAAGCTTTAAAGAAGGTTGGCTACCGAGTGACGTTTTTACAGAAGATTATTTCAAGGTAGAAAAACAAGTTGTAAAGTATGAGATGTTGACTCGCCCCTCAGACAGATATTCAGGAGTTCACAAGCTCTTTGATTTTGAAGAAGGATCTACCAATTTTGCTGACGGGAACTGGCTTGGTTTTTCAGGGAATGATTTGGAATTCACCACAAAAATTTCAGCATCCGAATCGATTAAAAACATTACGGTGAGTTGTATGGAATCCATAGGCGGTTGGATTATCTATCCAAAAAGTATTCGAGTGTATGGCAGGTCAGGGGAAGGCTCTTTTTCAGAGATCGGTAGCTACGATTACCGCCCTAAAAAAATCCCGACGGAGACTACCAAGAAAAGTTTTACTCTACCCATCCAGGTAGAAGATCATACTGAAATTAAATTGGTCGTTCAAAATGTCGGGAAATTACCTCAATGGCATCCTGCTGCTGGGAATGAGGCATGGTTGTTTGTCGATGAAATTCTTTTTTGGTGAGCAGAGTCTAAAGCGGTCAAAAAGGTGTTGTGACCGCAATACATTACGTTTTTGGAAAAAAGAGAAAATGATTTAGAGAGGGAACGATTAAGAATGGACACCAATCTCCTTTTTCTGTAAGTCAATCTATTCATTTTATTGTGTATCTTAGATTAGTATTCGTTAAGCGTAAACTAACAAAATCGCAAATGAACCTAATATAACTTCACCATGAGAATACTAATTTTAATTTTAGGGCTGACAATCTCTTATGCGAATGCGCAACAGGTTAAGCCCCCATTTGAAGCAATAGAAGACTTTTTTGAAGCGTTTCACAATAAAGATGCTACTGTTCTAAACAATGCGTTTTCTGAAGAGGCGGTGATGCAAAGAGCCTCCCAACGAGAGGGAAAATCAGTACTAATTCAGCAAGACATTTCAAACTTTGTCAACCGTGTAGCCAACCGTCCAGAGACTCCCGTATGGAAAGAAGCCCTGGGAACCCCGGTAGTGCAACAATCGGCAAATCTGGCTACCGTTTGGGTACCGTTTCGCTTCTATTTGGACGGAAAATTTTCCCATTGTGGGGTCAATCAGTTTACCCTTTTTTGGAATGGTAACCAATGGAAAATCATTCATTTGATCGATACTTCAGACACCTGTGAATCCGAGTGAGATTTAGTTTTGTAAGCTATTCTTGTAAACCTCCCCTTTTTTCATCACAAGGTCCACTTTTTGTAACAAAGAAATGTAACGCAGTACATCTCCTTTTACTGCAATGATATCTGCTTGTTTTCCCACACTTACGGTGCCTACTTTATTTTCGACTCCCATAAATTTAGAGGGCCAATAGGTTGCTGATTTTATCGCTTCCAAAGGAGGTATACCTAGTTCTCTTACCCAAATATCCAGTTCATTCCAGGTACTTTGAGAGTGAAACTTCATGGGTACGCCACTATCGGTTCCAATTAGTAGGACTACCCCAGACTCTTTAAGTTGATTGAATTTGGTTTTTAAGGTGGGCTTTCTGATCGAAGTGAGTTGAAAATAAGGAAGTTCCCCAGGTTTACTGATGGATTGTTGGATATCTTGAACTATGGAATCGGGTAAGTCCAAATGCCAGCTATCATTGTCTAAGCTTTCAGGATTATTGACAACATAATCGTGGTTAAAAAGAACCTCGATCGTCGGAGTCCAATACAAGGGTCCTAAATTCATTTTTGCCGTCCGCTCTTTGATTAGTTCCATCACATCAGCAGGATAGGCTGGTGAGGAAGAAAGTCCTGTGTGCTCAAAATTGTCCACTCCCGCTTTAATGCCTAAGCGGATTTCTTCAGGACGATGTGAATGGGCAACGACTTTTAAGTTGTTTTTATGTGCTTCCTCTACAACTCCTCGAATTTCCTCCATCGTCATTTGATCTTGGTCTATCAGTTTGATGCAATCTACACCGGCTTGAGCTAATTTTCTGACTTTTGCCCTGGCGTCTTTTTCTCCATTGACTCCCCATCGGAAAGCCTCGGTTCCTGGATACGGTTCTTTTTGGATAAAGGGACCACTCATGTACATAGTAGGGCCTGGAAGTTTGCCCGCGTTGATTGCATCTCGTACCTCTAAACTGGCTTCTAGAGGGCCTCCTAAATCTCGTGCACTGGTGACTCCTGCTAAAAGCAATTGATGTGCAGAAGCGGGCATGATGACATTTCCAAAAATGGGTAAATAGGTTTTATCCCAATAGCTGTAATCGGAATGACCCGTGATCATTAGGTGAACATGCATGTCCCACAATCCTGGAAGCACGCTCATTCCTTCTGTAGAAATGACCTCTGCTCCCTCGGGAATGGGGGTATTGTCCACTGTTCCTACTTTGACAATGTTTTCCCCTTCAATCAAAATCACACTGTTTTTTAGGGGTTCATTTCCGTATCCGTCTATTAAGGTTCCGCCTACTAGAGCTTTGGTTTGAGCATACATTCCCAAGGGGAGTAAGAAAATTAAAAAAAGTGTTTTCATCTGAAAATTGTTAGTGTTTTATTGTTTTTGATAACCGGGGCCTTTTACAAATCGACCTCCAAAGGCACCGGTGTGGGTTCCATTTTCCAGGACATGTGTTCCATTGACCCAAACCTGTTCTATCCCTGTAGCATACTGCATGGGGTTTTCAAAGGTGGCAAAATCGCGAATGGATTTTGGATCAAACACCACTACATCTGCAAAATAGTTTTCTTTTAAAAACCCTCTTTCTTTAATTTTTAGGTTGGTAGCGGGCAAACCTGAGAGTTTATAAATGGCTTCTTCCATTGGGATTATCTGTTCATCACGAACGTATTTTCCCAACAATCGCGCAAAATTTCCAAAAGCACGAGGGTGAGTACTATTTTTTAAAAACACCCCTTCAGTAGCTAGGGAACCCGCATCTGATCCAAAACTCATATAAGGCAATTGAATCTGTCGTTTGATATTTTCCTCGTCCATCAAAAAATAAACGGTACCCACTCTGCTCCCGTCTTGGATGACCAAATCGATAGCGGTCTCCTCAGGGCTTTTTCCTTTTATTTTTGCCACTTCGGTAAGGGTTTTCCCTGTTAAATATTTTAGGCTGTCGTTTTTAAAACCTACCAGAATTAATTTGTCTGGAGATTCCGCAGCACGCATTAGGTTTTCCCATTCGTCGGTATCAGTTTTCATTTCTTTAATGACACGTTTGCGAATTTGGGGATCTTTAAGCCTTTCAATCCATTGTTCCAATCCACCTTCTTGAACCCAGGGAGGCATGGAGGCATCAAGGCCTGTTGCTCCTGCAGTGTAGGTGTACATATCGGTAGTTATTTTTAGTCCTTTGGCTCGAGCAGAATCTATTTTTTGGATCACCCTATCGAGTTTTCCCCAGTTCTTTTTTCCACTTTGTTTCAGGTGATAGATTTCCGCGGGAATTCCTGCTTCGTTTGCGATTGTCAAAAGTTCATCTACGCTTTCCAGTAGTTTATTCCCTTCACTTCGCATGTGGGAAATATACATACCACCATAGTCGGCAGCAACTTTACAGATTTCGATAAGCTCTTCGGTAGAGGAGTAAAAAGCAGGGGCATAAATTAGCGAAGACCCAATGCCCATGGCACCTTCTTTCATTCCTTGATGCACCAAGTCCTTCATCAATTCTAATTCCTCCACATTGGGCGCTCTGTCTTCATAACCCACAGCATTAATCCGAAGCGTGGTGGCTCCTAGAAAGGAGGCTACGTTGGTAGAAACTCCTTTGTCTTCCAAAAATTGAAGGTATTCACCCAAAGTCGTCCAAGTGATCTCGTATTGAATATCCCCTTGTTTTTTTTTCATAGAGGCTTTGAGTGGATCGTTGAGCGGACCCCAAGACATGCCTTCTCCAAAAACTTCTAAGGTTACGCCTTGGAAGATATCACTTTGGGACTTTCCATCTTCGATTAAACTATCTACTCCCCAACTGAGCATATTAATAAACCCTGGAGAAACTGCTTTATCCGTCGCATTGATGTTTTGATCAGCTCGAAAAAACTTTGGAGGTCCTACATATACAATTTTGTCTCCTTTTATAGCTACGGTTCCTATGAACGGGGGAGACCCTGTTCCGTCGTAAAGGGTTCCATTTTGAATTACCACATCTACTTTAGGTCCCTGAGAACAGGAGAAGAATAAAGCAATACTGGCATAAAGTAAAAGAGAGCTTTTTTTCATTAATTACGGGTTCAAAATTATTTGTTGTAAGCCGCTGAGTGACGTATTAATCTTTTTTACCTGAACCTCCATTGTTTCCATAGTTTTCTGGTGTTGGATCAATTCTGCTTTTAAACTCTCAATACGCTCTAATTGTGGGATTGTAGGCGGATTGGTCGTATTGTCAATAGCGCGCATCAAAGATCGGATCTCTTCGCGTAGTCTTGGTCTTTGTCTGTAATTCATAGACGGAGAAGGACGCATCAGGTGTAAGTCTTTAATATCACTGAGCTCCTTGTGAAGTACTTCCACAGTACTGGTGTCTCCCTGATTATGGGATTCTAGTTTTTGTTTTAAAAGAGCCGTTTGATCGATTACAGAACTAACATAGTCAATCAATTCATGAGTTTCACTCAGTAAATCTCTTAAATTGAGTAAAGCTTCCACTTTTGCCTCATAATCGGATTGGGACATATTGATTCTAGGATCACCACTTACTTGGATCTCTGTAGTTAACGATTGGCCCATATAGTCCAAGTGTGCCGTATAGTTGCCTGGAGCCACTTGAGGTCGAATTCCTCCATAGCTAAAACCTTCTTCGACTTTGTTTTGTAATGCTTTAGCACCCTCATGCCCCAGATCCCAAACAATGCGGTTGACTCCTTTTTTAGCTTTTTTGTGAACTAAGGTCGTTACCAAGTGTCCGTTCTGGTCTTTGATTTCTACTTTAACAGGTTCTTTCGCGTCGTTGTTTAGGCTAAAATTGATATAGGTACCGTATTCTGGATTTTTTGCCTTGTAGGTTCGGTCACCTAAATTTTCAATTCTCCAAAACATATTCCACAAGGTTCCTTCGCGAACGGGGAACAGGTGGACGTCTTTGTCTTGTGCTTCTTCCATTTCTTCTAAAGGTCTAATGTCGTCTAGAATATAGGCACCTCTACCGTGGGTTCCTACAATGAGGTCTCGGTCTCGCGCTTGGATTCTCAAATCTCTGACCGACACATTGGGAAGATCGACATTGATTTTTTCCCAATTTTTACCCATATTCCAAGAAGCGTAAATCCCGTGTTCCATTCCTGCAAAAAGTAAATTGGGATTGTGGGGATCTTGGCGTACTACTTTGACATAATCATCGGCGGGCAAGTCTGAAACGATTTTTTGCCAGGTTTTTCCAAAGTTTGTTGTCATGAAAATATAGGGTTTAAAATCATCCATACGGTGTTGATCTACCACCACAAATGCAGTTCCAGCATTGTGTTCAGAGGCGTGTATTTTAGATACCCAAGCGTATTCAGGAAGTCCTTTGATCCGATCGTTGAGTTTGTTCCAGTTTTTTCCTCCGTCTAGGGAAAGTTGCACATTTCCATCGTCTGTTCCTGCCCAGATGACACCCTTTTGAACGGGAGATTCTGCAATGTAGAGTACAGTACAGTGAAATTCTGCTGCTGTATTGTCTTGATAGATGGTTCCTCCAGAGGTGCGTTGTTTGGATTTGTCATTGGTAGTTAAATCTGGACTGATGACTTCCCAACTGTTTCCGCGGTCTTGAGATTTAAAAATTACATTCCCGCCTACATAAACTGTTTCTGGGTCGTGCGGAGAGATGTGAATGGGAGCATCCCAGTTGAATCGATATTTGTGTTTTTCGATTGCATCTCCTGCAGATCCCACAATTTTTGGATAGGGATGTATCGTTTGTACATTACCAAAGCGACTATCCACTAAAAAGGGAACTCCTCCTTGAAGATTGGTGTAAACCAAATGTTCATTTCCGGGGATGGGTTCGGCGTAATAGCCGTCTCCATAAGCGAGCCCTTTCCAATGTCGTTTTAAAATACCCGCTTCATAAAGCGAGTTGCTGGGTCCCACCCAAGTTCCGTTGTCTTGTAATCCTCCATAAACATTGTAGGGTTTTAGGTTATCTACTTGGATTTGATAAAACTGAGAAAGTTCAATATTGTTGATTATTTCCCAATGGTCTCCCCCGTCAAAAGTACGTTGAAAACCACCGTCACTTCCGTTGAGGATGTATTCAGGATTTTCAGGATCGATCCATAAGGCTTGGTGGTCACCGTGTACGGTAGTTGCAATACGTTCCCAAGTTTGACCGCTGTCTTTGGAGCGGCTCAATCTTCCTGAAATAGAAAAAAGAATGTTGGGGCGTTTGGGATCTACACGAACATCGCTGTAATAAAAAGGTCTGAAGTTAATGTTGGGGTCGTCATTGACCAGTTCCCAGTTTTCTCCTTTGTCCTCTGAACGGAAAGCGGTTCCCCCTCCTTCAAATTCAGTCATTAAGTAAACAATGTCTGGGTCGCTTTGAGCAATGTGAATTCCCGGACGTGCCATATCGGTTTTGGGAAGCCCTTTCATGATTTTTTTCCAAGTTGCTCCGCCATCCGAAGTTTTATAAATGGCTGTATTTTTCCCCCCATCGTCGAAACGCCAAGGCTTTCTTCTGAAGGTCCACATTCCTGCATACATAATTCTGGGATTGTCGTTTTCCATGGCAAGGTCTGCACAACCGGTATCCTCATCGATATAAAGAATTTTATCCCAGTTTTTTCCGCCGTCTGTGGTTTTGAATACCCCGCGTTCCGGGTTGGGTCCCCATTCTTTTCCCAAAGCACATACACAGGCTACATCAGGATCGTTGGGATCTACAACAATTCGCTTGATACGTTCCGTTTCTTTAAGTCCAAGATGTTTCCATGTGTCACCGGCATCATCAGAACGATAGACACCCCATCCGTAGCCCACACTGTTCCGAGGATCTCCTTCTCCCGTTCCTACCCAAAGCACATTAGGGTCGGAAGGAGCAAGGGTTAGTGCACCAATCGAATAAGCTCTTTGATTTTCAAAAATGGGTTTAAAACTCACCCCTCCATCGATGGTTTTGTGGATTCCTCCATCGGCACCACTCACATAAAAAGTTGAGGGGTCTCCCGGGACACCGTCAATATCTGTAACTCGTCCTCCCATATTGGCTGGTCCAATAGCTCTCCAGGAATAGCTTTGGAGTTGTTCTGCTTTTTGGGCAAAGACCTGATTATCGATTCCTGTAAAAAAAAGGACTCCCGTCAGCAGAGTAAAAAGTTTGTTTAAATTCTTCATAATCGCAGTATTTGATTTTAATTATCTAGTTTAAATGCCCCAGTTTTTGAGTTTGTGGTTCCTAGGAGCCGTCTTTTTTAGTCGTTCTGTAATCTTGTCTAAATACATGGTGTTGTAACGCAGTCTTGAAATGTAATTGGGATTTTCTTGATCCCCATTCCAACAATGTTCGGCATTATTGCCATAGTCAACTTCCCCGTTGTAGTAGGGGTTTTTAGTATTTTCTAAAAATTCTTCTGTTAGTACCACGGCATTGTTCAGATAGTAGTTGTCCATATCGCCGCAATAAATATTCACTTTTCCTTCCAGATCTTTCCCGATTTTATCCCAATCGCGTTCCATAATATATCTCAGATCGTAGTTTTCTCTCCAGTATTCAGCAACTTCACGATCGATTTCTCCAGTCAATTTATCCCAAATGGGTTTGGGATATCCGTTTTCACCCGCGGGGGAATACACCGCTTGCCAAATATCCCACTGGTCGCCTGAACGGCTGTTGTCTCCTAGAATATATTCCCTACGATTCATATCAATCAATTGGGTTTTGATATGTCCTTTTCCGTCTCGCATTCCTGGTCGAAGGGTATTTTTAAAAGTTCCGTTTTTATAATAAGCGTTGTCATCTTTATAAATGTCCACCACGGTATAGGCTCTAAAGTCTATTGGGTCTGGGCAGGCCGCAAAACAACCGTTGTATTCTTTAGGATAAAACACCTGTACAGCAAGGGCTTCCCAGCCCCCAGTTGAACCCCCGTAAAGAAAACGTCCCCAACCTTCACCTACACCATTGAACATTTCTTCAACGTGTGGGATCAATTCATAAGTAATGGCATCGCCGTAGGGGCCCAAATTTGCTGAATTTACAGCGTAAGAATCGTCGTAATAGGGATTTTGATGTTGAATTTCTATAACCAAAAATCTCGGAAAGTTTTTCGAAGTCCATTGTTTATAAAAATCATACGCCTCTTTTTCCTGAATGTATTTGTATCCTGTGATGCCAAATCGATCACTAAATATTGTATCTTCTTTAGGAGCGGTAGGAGGAGTGGTTCTAAAACCACCTATAGTTTTGGGGAAATGCCCATGAAAAACCATTAGTGGGTACTCTGCTTTTTTGTCTTTATCAAATCCTTCTGGGATCAATACGTTGGCTTGAAGGTACATATCCCGTCCCCAAAATTCTGAAAGCAGTTCGCTTTTAATTTTAACATGTTTAACATATTTGCTGTCTTCCACAGGAGCAATAGGAGGGATCTCTTCTGAGATCACAATAGGAATCGGATTTGGACTTGAGGGGTCTAAGGTAACCTTGATAGGTTTGCTGTAAATGTTTTTTGGAGAGGTATTCCAATGTTGTCCCTCTCCTTGATCCATAGGCAGTTGAACCGTGTGTCCATTGGATAGGTTGAAGGTGTCATATTTGTGGAGTATGGCCTGAACATAATAGTCTCCTTTCTCCAAATCATTTAATTTATCGATGGGGTATGCTAAGGTGTTGGAGGAAATAGTCTCTTTTTGGCCTGCATTCCAATTTTGAACATTTTTTCCTACTACGATTCCCGTTTCATCAGAATCGTTGATTTGAAAACGCGGTTCTTTGGAGTCGTCCTTCGTTATGAGTACCAAAAGACGTCCGTCAAATCCCTCATCGCCCAATTCGTCATTGTAGGTAATTTCAAACAGGTGGGTTTCCGTTGGTGAGCACCCTGTAAAAAGTATTATGCTAAATAGTATGCCTAATAGGCTTGTCAATTCTTTTTTTGTCCGATCCATAAATAAACATTTAAATCTCAATTTAATAAAATTTAATGAGATGGATGTTCTCCAAATTTAATTTTGTTTTTTCGATTTTTAAACTTGGAAGATTTTGTACATTGTTGAACATAAATAAAAAAAATGAAATATTTTTTTGTCCTAATCCTATCAAGTTTATTGAGCTTCAATACAACTTCGGCCCAAGAAAAATTCAATGGTCTTGCTAAGGGACCTTATAAAAAACTAGTAATTCGTGAAGCCATGGTCATTCCTGGGCATGGCGGACCTCCAGTGGGACCCTATGATATCGTAATCCAAGGAGATAAAATTACAGATATGATTCCTTTTGATCCAGTCACAGCAAAGTCTAGAGGTATTGTAGAACGAGAAACTGGGGATCGTGTTATAGACGCAAAAGGTAAGTATGTCATGCCCGGAATGATAGACCTGCACATGCACTTGCGAACAGATCCCATGCCTCTGGAATATGTATATTATTTAAAATTAGCCCATGGGGTTACCACCATGGTTCCAGGTTCGGATCGCGGATTAAAATCGGGAATGGAACAAGCAAAACTGAGCAAACAAAATAAAATTTTAGCGCCTAAATTATTTCCTATTTGGTCCTACGGAGCGATGACCAATTTTGATAAAATCGCTTTAGATGATCCTAAAAATGCGCCTGAAGTGGTCAAACAAATGTTTGCTAAAGGAGCCCATGTAGTCAATGCTGGAAATCTAGGTTGGAGTCAAGAGTTGCTCAAGGCTGTATGTCGAGAAGTTACCGCCAATGGAGGAATCACCACCTATCACATTCCTCCCAGCACTACTGCAGTAACCCAAGCAGTAGATGCAGCACGGTTAGGAGTCACCATGATTGAGCACCACTATGCCTATGCAGAATCTGCTTTGGATCGTCAAGTACAAGACTTTAAACCTACGTACAATTACAATGACGAAAACGAAAGATTTCGACAGGCGGGAAAGGTATGGTCAGAAACCAACGAAAAAAGGCTGCTCACAGAAGTAGTAGACTCGTTGATTCACTATGGAGTTACCATGCTGCCAACACGTGTTGTATATGAGGCCAATAGGGATATTTTACGAGCACAAAGTCTTCCATGGCACAAAAAATATACTCATAATTTACTTATTCAACGTAACGGACCCGACCCCAACTATCATGGTGCCTAT
Source organism: Flavobacteriaceae bacterium (assembly GCA_017852075.1). GTDB lineage: Bacteria > Bacteroidota > Bacteroidia > Flavobacteriales > Flavobacteriaceae > MS024-2A. The sequence continues at coordinate 47,500 of JAFMLQ010000013.1, forward strand.
CATTATGATTGGACCAGTGATGACGAATATTATTGGTCTAAAGCCTTTGATTTATGGGGAGATTTGATTTTTGAATTCAATAAAAAAGGTGGTCGTGTAGCCTATGGCACCGATGACAGTTACATTTTTGCTACCCCTGGTTTTTCCAATATTCGTGAATTACAGCTTTTGCGTGAGACAGGAATGCACACCCTTGAAGTTTTAAAATCTGCAACACTCAATTCTGCTAAAACTTTACGACAAGAAAAATTAGGTTTGGTACGTCCTGGTTATACAGCAGATTTAATTATTGTCAATGAAAGTCCCCTTTACAATTTGAGAAACATGTACAGTTTTGGAGCTTTAACTACAGAACCTTCTGGAGAAATGGTGCGAAAAGGAGGCATTCTTCACACCATCAAAGACGGCATAGTGATCGAGAATGATAAGTTAATGGACGAGGTCGAAAAAATGGTTCGTGATTCCAAACAAGGAACCAAACCAACAGCTATGGAACTACCCTTTTTGATGAATTAGAGAAATGACACGTCTTTTTTTAGCACTTCTTGTATTATTTTCTATAAATGTTCATGCCCAACAGTATACGCGAACAATTTTGGGAGATAGTGTAAACAAAAGTACAAAACTAAAAGCCGAACGGTTCAAAACCATGTGGGATGGAAAAATCAAAGGAAAACGTTATTATAACGAGACTTTTATCCTAGGAAAAGTGAATGATGAATCGTATTACCTGAGATATGATCAGTATGCAGATCAATTTGAAGCCAAACGACAACAAGAACAAGAAGCCCAAAATTTGGAAAGAGAGCTATCGAAGGTAGTGACCTATGATTCTTTAAATTATTTTTTTCTCCCCTATTATTACAAAAATAAAAAACAGTTTAACGTAGGCTATTTGAATTTACTTTTGAATTTGGACACACTCAAGATTTATGGGAAAAATGAAGTGACCTTTCGACCGGCAACTTTTTCTCCTACTACTATAGAGATTGGATTTCCCCCTCGATACATACACAGAAAACTTTTTTTTGTGCAGCGAATGGAAGAAACCCCCATTCAAATTAGTAAGCGAAAATTGAATAAACTTTTTGAAACATTGCCCCTTGAACCAGTTGAACTGAAGTCTGACTTCCTAAACTGAGGAGTTTTTATTACAGATCAAATAATAACTTTGTTTAAAACCTCATACGATTTTTTCGTCACGAGCAGAAATCCTGATAAGATGAGGTTTTCTGTTGTATACAAGGATCAAATCCATGTGAATTAATATCTTTATAGTGTAAGTTTCCCTGAGATGACACACGAAATAAAACAACTTGTAGTGCAAGCATGGGCCTGGCAAAAGGACAATCGTAAAGTTGTCTTAGCCACAGTGGTAGAGATGG
>JAFMLQ010000041.1 GCA_017852075.1 Flavobacteriaceae bacterium
AATAACCCAGCCAATACGGTCTTTTAAAGAGCTGATTCCGTGTAAAATGGAATTTTCTACTAAAGGTTGAATCAGCATGGGGGGGAGCGAATATTCTTTAATATTTTGTTTCAAGTCCACTTCAATTTTATATTCCATCTTAGAATCTAATCTCATTTTTTGGAGCCCTAAGTAGGAATCTAAATAATCTATTTCTTCTTCTAAAGTGATGCGTTCTGTGGTACTCATTTCCAAGGTAAAACGCAAGAGTTTGGAAAGCATGCCAATATAGCGATTGGATTCGCGTTCCCCTTTTAGGATCATTACACTTTGTAAGCTATTTAGGGCGTTATATATAAAATGAGGATTCATTTGCGCCCTTAACGATCGGGCTTCCAATTCTGCAATATGACTTTTATGAGCTGAATTTGCCTTTTGTTTGCTTTGTTGGAAAAATAAAAAAAACAGAAGGACAAGAATATTAGAGATGATCAAAGGAAAATAATCCTCAATCAATCCAAAATAGTTATTATCGATTTGAATTAAAGTCATTCTTGTTCTTAATTGTACTTAAAGTACGTGATTTCAAGTCAATTAAAAAAATTTATTTGGTTTTATAAAGTGGCTTTTAACACTTAACCCAAAATGTTAAGGAGGCGTAGTTTTAACATTTAAAGAAGCAATTGTCATAGCTTTTAATGAATTAAGACTACTCCCGAAGGGACCGAATAAAGGTTTCGATTTGTGCGACCCCTTTTTCTTCTAAAAATTGGATAAAGGCAGAACCTATTATAGCGCCTTTGGAGTGAGCGGTAGCGGTTTCATAAGTTTCCCTATTACTGATTCCGAAACCGACTACAGTTGGGGTGTTGAGTTTCATGTTTGCGATACGCTCAAAATAGGTCGTTTGAGTATTGCCAAAAGTATTTTTTGCCCCGGTTACACTTGCACTACTTACCATATAAATAAAGCCGTTGGAGACTTTGTCGATATAACGAATTCGTTCCTCAGGAGTCTGTGGAGTAATCAAAAACATATTGTACAATCCGTATTGATCAAAAAGGGTTTTGAATTCGTCATGATATACATCCACTGGTAAATCAGGGATGATTAAGCCATCAATTCCTATGGCTTCACACTTTTTACAAAATTTTTCAATTCCGTATTGCATCATAGGATTCAAATAACCCATGAGGACAAGTGGAATGTGAATGTCTTTTCTAATGTGTTCCAGTTGGGAAAAAAGGTGATCGGTGGTCATTCCATTGCGAAGTGCCTTTGTGGAACTTTTTTGAATGGTGGGTCCATCGGCAAGGGGATCTGAAAAAGGCAAACCAATTTCGACCATATCCACACCCGCAGCTTGGAGATTTTTTAAAATGGGAACCGTGTCTTCTAGCCTTGGATGCCCAGCAGAAAAATAGATGGACAATAGTTTATGGTCTTCTTGAAATTTTTGGTCGATTCGATTCATTACAATTTGAAATAGTCAATATAGGTTTCTAAGTCCTTGTCACCGCGCCCTGAACAATTGAACACCACAACCTCATCGGAACCAAACTTTCGTACATCTAGTGCTGCAAATGCGTGAGCCGTTTCTATGGCAGGAATGATTCCTTCCATTTGAGAAAGTGTCAATCCCCAGTCCATTGCTTCTTGATCAGGAATAGAAATAAATTCAGCGCGTTTGGAACGGAATAAATGAGCGTGTAAAGGGCCTACTCCAGGGTAATCCAAACCTGCGGAAATGGAATAGGGTTCTGTGATTTGACCGTCGGGAGTTTGCATCAAAAGGGTTTTACTTCCGTGGATGATTCCTTCCTTTCCCAAAGCAGAGGTCGCAGCACTTTCTCCTGAGTCAATACCTTTTCCTGCAGCTTCCACCGCAATGATATTGACACGCTTGTCGTTGAGATAGTGGTAATACAATCCTGCAGCATTGCTTCCTCCGCCCACACAAGCAATGACATGGTCAGGGTAGTCCCTACCTTCTTGCTCTTGCAATTGCCATTTTGTTTCTTCACTAATGACGGACTGGAAACGTGCCACCATATCGGGGTAAGGATGTGGTCCAACTACAGAACCAATGATATAATGGGTGTCAACGGGATTGTTGATCCAATCGCGTATGGCTTCATTGGTGGCATCTTTCAAGGTTTTGCTACCTGATTCTGCCGCACGCACTTCGGCGCCTAACATTTTCATTCGGGCCACATTGGGTGCTTGACGTTTAATATCCAACTCACCCATATAAACAATACATTCGATACCTTTTAAGGCGCAAACAGTTGCCGTGGCCACACCGTGTTGTCCTGCGCCCGTTTCTGCAATGATGCGTGTTTTGCCTAAACGTTCTGCCAACAAAATTTGTCCAATTGTGTTGTTTACTTTGTGAGCTCCCGTATGACACAAGTCTTCACGTTTTAAATAGATTTTGGTCTGATAACGTTCAGAGAGGCGTTTGGCAAAGTATAAGGGAGTGGGTCGTCCTACATAGACTTTGAGTAAATCGTCAAATTCTTTTTTAAATTCAGGTTGCTCAGTAATAGTGAGATAGCTTTCCCTCAATTCCGTAACATTGGGATATAACATTTCGGGTATAAAGGCACCTCCAAAGTCACCATAATAGCCTTTTTCATCTACATTATAATTCATACAATTCGTTTTTAAACTGTTTTATTCCCTCCACATTTTTTATCGCAGGAGCACTTTCAAATTTACTATTTACATCAATAGCATAAAGGGGTACATCTGTATTTAATAATTTTTTAATCTGGGATACGTTTTCTATCCCTATGCCACCACTTAAAAAAAAGGGCTTTTGGGATGGATAGTTACTCAAAAGGGTCCAATTAAACGCATATCCGTTTCCTCCAGGAAGGGCTCCTTTTGTGTCAAATAAAAAGAAATCGCAATGGTTTTCGTAGGGAGTAAGGCTGGAAAAGTCAAAAGCATCTTTGACGGAAAAGGCTTTGATCACTTCTACCTCAAAATCTCGAATGAGTTGACAGTACTCGGGTGTTTCTTTGCCATGCAGTTGGATTGCCTGCAATTGATGCGTATGAATGGCACTTTGAATATAATCCACTGAAGCATCCACAAAAACTCCTGTTTTTTTGATGCTTTTATCTAGCTCAGGAGTTCTCTGGCTTACATAGCGTTTTGAAGGTGCCCAAAAAATAAAGCCCATATAGTCGGGTTGCAAGGCGCTTAGCGCTGCAATATTTTCAGGTTCTCGCATACCGCATACTTTTAATTTCATGTCTTTAGTTTTCGGATGAAATCAAGGGCTGCTGCTCCAGGATCAGTTGTTTTCATAAAATTTTCTCCCACCAAAAAGCCTTGATAACCATAGGTCATTAAATCTTGAATTGTGGTAACATCACTTATTCCACTTTCTGAAACTTTTACAAAATCATTTGGAATTTTTTCTGCTAAAGTTCTGCTGGTATTTAGCGAAACTTCAAAGGTTTTCAGATTGCGGTTATTTACCCCAAGCAGATCTAAGGTTGGCATGATGGATTTTTCCAACTCTTCCAAGTTGTGTACTTCCAGTAACACGTCTAAACCTAGACTTTTTGCTGTGCTGGAGAATTGTTGAATTTCTGTTCTACTCAAAACGGAAGCAATCAATAAAATGACATCAGCTCCATGGGCTTTTGCTTCGATGAGTTGGTACTCATCCACAATGAATTCTTTACGTAAAAGGGGGAAATCCGTGACGGCACGAGTTAGGGTGAGGTCCTCTAGTGAACCACCAAAATATTTGCTATCGGTTAAAACCGACATTCCACAGACTCCCGCTTGTTCATAACCTCTAGCTACCTCGATTACGGAGAGTGAACTATTGATGTTTTGCTTGGATGGGGATCGTCGTTTGTGTTCGGCAATGATACCCGAACTACTGGCTCGCAAACGATCTGCCAATGGGTTAGCAGGACCGTCGAAAAGAGGGGAGGCTTCCCAGTAGGTGATCGGAAAAAATTGCTTTCGTAGGGCAACTTCGATTCTTTTATCGGCAACAATACGGTCTAGAATGCTCATACTTGGCTTAGGTTTTGAAGTTTTGTTAATGCTTCGAATGCCTTGCCAGAGACCAGTGATTCTTGGGCTTTCTCAAAGCCTTCTATAGGAGATAAATCTAAGGCAGTGGCAATGGCCATACCTGCATTGGCACAAACAACGTTTTGCTGCGCTTCGGTGCCTCGGTTTTGAATGACGTCCATAAATATTTTTGCTGAGGAATCAACGGTATTTCCCCCTGCTATTTCTATTGGCTTTAAAGGGTATACTCCAAAATCTTGGGGGGTCAATACTTGTTCGCTCGCGTTGCGAAAAACTTTTGTAGGACAGGTCAATGAAATCTCGTCATATCCTTCTAACGCATATAGAATGGTGAAATTGGTATTTGTCTTTTGAAATAGGTAGTGGTACAAACGTGCCAATTCCAAATTGAATACTCCCGTTAGTTGATTTTTAGGAAAAGCAGGATTGACCAATGGCCCCAGCATATTAAAAAATGTTTTCACACCTAATTCACGTCGTACTGGGGCTACATTTTTCATAGCTGGATGAAAAAGAGGTGCGTGTAAAATACAAATTCCTGCCTGATCCAAACACCGCTTTAAAAAATCAGCGTCATTGGTGAATTGTATTCCTAAAGCTTCCAAAACATTACTTGAACCGCAACCTGAGGAGACTCCATAATTTCCGTGTTTGGTTACTTTGATACCCGCACCTGCAGTTACAAAAGAGGCAAGAGTAGAAATGTTGAATGTATCCTTTCCATCTCCTCCTGTACCACAAAGATCAATGGTGTCAAATTCACTTAAATCAATGGAAATACAAAGTTCCAAAAGGGCGGCTCGGAACCCTTCCAATTCCTCAAGGCTAATACTGCGCATCATAAAGACCGTTAAGAATGAGGCAATTTGCGAGGTGTTGTACTTGTCCTCTGCAATGTTGTGAATCATCCTTCGGGCTTCTTCTTTACTGAGTTGCTGGTGTTGAACCAGTTTGTTGAGTATGGCTTTCATGCTTAACTATTGATCCAATTTTCTAATATTTTTTTTCCTTGCGGGGTAAGGATTGACTCGGGGTGAAATTGTACGGCACGTACATCATAGCTTTTGTGTCTGAGTGACATGAGTTGTCCATTTTCATCTACCGAGGTTGCAACCAGCGCTTCAGGTAGTGGCATAGCAACCACCCAAGAGTGGTAACGTCCTATTTCGAATGTGTGGGGTAGATCTTTAAATAATACATCCTTCTCAATGACCTTTACAGGTGTGGCAATTCCGTGATAGACCTTGTCTAGATTGACTAGGCTTCCGCCAAATACTTCTCCAATGGCTTGTTGTCCTAGACAGATGCCTAAAATCTTTTTTGTTGGAGCAAAACGCTTAATTGCAGCTTTGAGTAATCCCGATTCTTCAGGAATTCCTGGACCCGGGGAAAGAAGTAGAAGAGGGTAGTCTTCCAGTTCGTCCAGATCAAACTGATCGTTTCGCTTCACCTTAACCTCGCATCCCAATTCTTCAAGATAGTGAACCAAATTGTAAGTAAAGGAATCGTAATTATCAATCACAAATACTTTTTTCATTTCTAAAGATTTTCTGCTAGGGTTAAAGCTTTGTCTAAAGCTCCTAACTTGTTATACACTTCTTGTAATTCGCTTTCGGGAACCGAATCGGCCACGATACCTGCTCCTGCTTGATAATGCAATTCTCTGTTTTTACTCAAAAAGGAACGAATGATGATGGCGTGATTGAAATTTCCATAAAAGTCCATATACCCGATGGCCCCACCGTAAAAATTACGTCGGGTGGTTTCATAACGATCAATGAGTTGTAGTGCTTTGTGTTTGGGTGCACCACTCAGGGTTCCTGCGGGAAAAGTATCGGCCACTACACGAAAGGTTTTCACTGAATTTTTTAGAGTACAAGTTACTTTGGAAACCAGATGAATGACATGGGAATAAAATTGAATCTCCCTATTTTTTTCTACAACCACTTGGGAGCCGTTTCTGCTTAAATCGTTTCGTGCCAAATCCACCAGCATGACGTGTTCGCTGTTTTCTTTGGGATCTTCTGCCAATTGTTCTGCGGCGAGGGTATCTTTTTCATCGTTTCCAGTTCTTCGGAAGGTTCCTGCAATGGGGTGTATTTCAGCCTTTCCATCTTGCACAATGAGTTGTGCCTCGGGAGAACTTCCAAAGATTTTAAAATCGCCATAGTCAAAGAAAAACAAGTAGGGTGAAGGGTTGATTGAACGGAGCGTACGATATACATTGAATTCGTCTCCTTTGAATTTTTGTGAAAAACGACGAGAAAGAACCAGCTGAAATACATCCCCTCGATCACAATGTGCTTTGCCTTTTTGTACAAATTCAAGAAATTCCTCATCTGTTAGATTTGAAGACTTGTCGCCTACTTTTTCAAAATTAAATAGAGTGCTTTCCTTGGAGTTGATCAGAATTTCTATTTCTTCCAAATTAGAATCCCCTTCAAAGCAATGGGAAAATAAATGGGCTTCATGATTAAAGAGACTTATAGCGATGATGTTTTGATATACAGCATAATACATATCGGGAATGTCCTGTCCTGGTTTGCTTTTGTCCAGTTTAAGATTTTCAAAACGATCCACTGCGTCATGAGCGATGTAGCCAAATATTCCATTGCTGATAAATTTATGAGGAAGTCGTTCGCTTTTAAATTGTTGAGAAAATTGATGAATTCGTTCGGGGACATCCATTTGAGTGTCTGCATTTTCAGTAGTGGAACTGCCATCTGGGAAATGGGTAGTCAAAATTCCTTCTTTTAAGGCTATGGAGGCAATGGGATTGCAGCAGATGTAAGAGAAGTTTTTATTATTGGCGTGGTAGTCACTACTCTCTAATAATAATGAATGGGGAAAACGATCCCTGAGTTTAAGGTAAACGCTCACCGGTGTAATGGTGTCTGCGAGTATTTTTTTATGCTCCGTTTTAAGGGCAAATGTTTTCATAGTGTACAAAATTAAAAAAGGCTTGTCGTGATGACAAGCCTTTTGGATAATATATATTCAGCTGTTTCACTCAAATCAGTGTAGATCCTCGTGCCACCAGTTGAAAAAAATTATTGTTCGGTTCATTAAATCAAATATAGTATAAATTTTATAACCCCAATCCCCGAACAATAATTATTTATTTAAATGAGATCCATCGCAATATCCCTCAGAATTTTGCGTGTTTCCACAACCGCATTTGGGTCTTCTGTTCGCTTTCATTTTTAATAATTTAAAGTTATCTCTAATTCAAATTCATCGTAAATCGCTTTATCCCCAAGGTTGTCGAAAAAAGAATTGGAACCATAACGTACATTGTATTTTGCACGATTTACCATGAAATTAGTTGTGGCTTCATTTCCTTCAAAATGCATTTCCAATGAAACGGGTGCTGTGATCCCCTTTATTGTAAGATCTGCAACGATTTCATAATGGTTTTCTGTTTTTTGAACAACCTCAGTAAATGTCAAGTGTGATTTTGGAAACTTTTCCACTCCAAAGAAGTCATCTGATTTGAGGTGTTTTTCTAGTTTGTTTTTGTATTCTCCAGTGAGATCAGCTACATTGATAGTGGTCATATCTACTTCAAACGACCCTCCTGTGAGTTGGGTGCCATCCATCTCTAGAGAGCCATCAACTAAGTTAATGTAACCGTCGTGCTCTCCTGTAACTTTCTTTGCAAACCAATGGATATTACTTTTTTCAGCATCAATTTTTACAAGGCTGCTTTGACTCCAAAGTAGTGATGTGAAGATAGTTAAGGTTAGAGTTAGTAATTTCTTTTTCATAACAATTTTAATTAAAGATTAATTTTTTTTAATAGCTCAAAAAGATTTTCTTGTTCATCAGACCTAAGTGCTTGGGTGATTTGTTTTTCTGCTTTATCTACAACAGGATCTACCACCTTTAATAAGGACATGCCTTCATCTGTAATGAACAATTCAATTTTCCTTCTGTTTTTTTCACAAATGTTGCGTTGTACAAAATTTTTATCAATCAGTTTGTCAATAATTCTCGTAGTGTTACTCATCCTATTTACCATGCGTTCTTGAACTGTAGATAAATTGGCAGGAACCCCTTTTTGACCTCTTAGGATCCGCAATACATTGAATTGTTGAAGCGAAATTTCATAAGGTTTTAACGCTTGTCCTAAAATTTCAAGGACTTTGCAATTTGTTTCTAAAATTGAAATAATAATCTGCTTCGAATCGATTGACATATGTACTTACAACAATTGTTGGTACAAATGTACAATAATTTTTGAATGCACAAAATTATTTTGAATTTGTTTTCAGTTACGGACTGTTGTATTTTAGCAAAAAAAGCAATCATGGATTTATCACAAAAGGACTGGACAACCGACCAACAAGCCGCAGCGGATAGTATTATACTAGACGTCCGTACCCCAGAGGAATACGAAGCAGGACATCTTCCAGAGGCACAACTATTGGACATACGAAACCCACAAGGGTTTATGGAAGGTTTGGCATCGTTAGATGATTCGAAAACCTATTTTGTCTATTGTCGCTCTGGTGCACGAAGTGCACAAGCCTGTCAGCTAATGAAACAGCATGGCATTGTGAATTGTTTCAACCTGTTAGGGGGAATAATGGAGTGGCAGGGTCCCGTCACAACCTAGCTTTATTAAAACACCCCAAATTTTACGATGCAAGAAGTTTTACTCCATTACCTATGGCGGTACTAAAAATTTTCAAGTGCTTCTTTAGTTACTACAGAGGGAAAAGAGATAAGTATAATCCGACCTGGAAACCCAAATGCAGGAGGAGGTTCTGATTTTTTGGAAGCTCAATTTTTTTTTGATGCTCTGTTGTGGAATGGTCCTGTTGAGGTGCATCGTAAAGCCTCTGACTGGTATAGACACAATCACCATCTAGATCCAAATTATGAAAATGTAATTTTGCATGTAGTGTGGGAACACGATATGGACATAGCTTATTCCAACGGAAGAAAAATTCCTACCCTTCAGCTCCAAGACGTTGTTGATCAAGCTGTTTTAGATCGCCATAAATCTTTATTCCTTTCGTTGCATCAACGGCTTCCTTGCGAATCGGAAATTCATCGATTTTCAAATTTTCATTGGAAACATTGGCTGGAGCGTCTTTACGTTGCACGTGTTGAACAACGAGTGTCTGAGATACAGTCTTTATTAAAAATCTATAAAAGAGACTGGGAGTCGGTTTTATTTGTTTTGCTTTTTAAAGCATATGGTTTGAATGTCAATGGAACTGCTTTTTTTGAAAATGCACAAAGTATTCCGATTACTGTAATCCGAAAACTGTTGGGTAAGCCTTTGGATATGGAAGCCCTATTCATGGGGCAGGCTGCACTTCTGGAGGGTGCAGGTGAAGATGCCTATCAAAAGGAATTAAAGGAGCGTTATGTTTATTTAAAATCCAAATTTAATTTGGTTCAGCCCAAAGGGGTCCGGGTGCAATTTGCACGCCTGCGTCCTTCCAACTTTCCCACTCTTAGAATTGCACAATTGGCTGGACTCTATGCCAAACAGTCTGCCCTTTTTCAAGAAGTCATTCGGCATTCAGATCCTGAGGCCTCTTTTAAAACCTTTGCGGTATCGCTTCAGGGCTATTGGAAAACCCATTATAATTTTGGATCCAAAAGTCCGTCCAGAATCAAAAAATTTAGCCGTTCTTTTTTTGATTTGATAGCAATCAATGCACTACTTCCAGTTCGTTATGCTTATGCTCGATATTTGGGAGAATCAGGAGAGGAAGACTTGTTTCATTGGGTCGAGAAAATCCCTATGGAGCGCAATAGGGTAACGAAAATATTCGATCAATTGAAGGTGCCAATTCAGCATGCGGGGGATAGTCAAGGTCTTATGCATCTGTTTAAAAACTATTGTCAAAAACACCAATGTTTAACTTGTAATGTAGGATTTCATCTGATGAAATCATAGTGCTAATTTCTTTTAAACCTGTATGTTTGTACTATGATAAAATCGCAACGTTTACGAATTTTTTTTGAACGAAACGGGTTTGCTGTATCTACTCGTTTGGCGGAATTACTCGGTATGAAAGTCAAAAGCGTCCGATTGTTTTTTGTGTATGCATCATTCACCACATTGATCGGAGGTTTTGTGCTATACCTCACATTAGCTTTTTGGTTAAAGCTGAAAGATTTAATCTATACCAAACGTACCTCTGTATTTGATTTATAACGATGTCCCTGTTACAAAATCCTCTCTTTCGCGCATTACTACTTTTAGTTCTCATACTGCTGTTTGGGATTACTGGTTTTTACATAACCACACCCGACTTCTCTTTTTTCGATGCACTTTACATGACTGTGATTACCCTGAGTACGGTGGGTTATACTGAAGTGGAGGGATTTTCAGATCAAGGACGCAGCTTTGCTGTTGCCTTTATACTTGTGGCTTTTGTGGTGGTTGCCATTGCCATTCGCTTTATTGTAGAATCGCTATTTAGTCAATGGAATTTGAATTACTGGAAACAAAAAAAAATAAGATCATGACAAAAAATTTAAACGGGCACACACTGGTTTGTGGATTTGGCCGTAATGGGCGACAAGCCGTAAAACGTTTACAACACCACAAAGAGCAATATATCGTAATAGAACAGGATGAAAAACTTATAAAGGCCCATGAGAAAGAGATTCTTTTTTACAAAGGCACTGCACTTTCCGATGAGGTGTTACTTGCAGCGGGAATCCAACGTGCCAAAAACCTAATTTGCTCCTTACCTGATGATGCAGACAATCTTTTTGTGGTTTTGTCTGCCCGAAAATTACAACCCGATATTGTCATTGTCAGCCGAGTTTCTGAAGAACGAAACCAATCTAAACTGGAATGGGCTGGTGCCAATCATGTGATCATGCCGGATAAGATTGGGGGAGACCATATGGCAGCATTGCTTACTGTTCCCGACTTGATAAATTTTTTGGGAAATCTGGATTGGTGGAAAGACGATACCAGTCCCAATGTAGAAGAGGTAGTTTTGAGGCAGTTACCTAAAAAATATCAAAATAAGTCCTTAGCAGAGTTGCAACTACGAGAACGTACCGGATGTAACGTGATTGGATATAAAGATGCAGAGGGAAATCAACACATCAATCCCGATGCAAACACCTCATTATCAGTCCAGGGGAAACTCATTGTGTTGGGTACAAGAAAAAGCATTAAAAAATTAAACACAATCTTTCAGTTAGAATAGTTTGTTTTTCTAATCCTTTTTAAGATATTGAACCCTTAAATCTTTTTTCTGATGCTAAAGTTTTCAAAACTATCAAAACCTATTCTTTTCACTTTTTCATTTCTATTTCTATCAATTCCACTAGCTGCCCAAGATCGGGGTTTGGACGAGCGTATAAATGAAGCATTCACTCCGATTGCCAATTGGTGGGAGGGTTTAATTTTACACAATTTTCCGGGCACTCAGATTCCGACCATTATATTTCTACTTGTGGGAGGGGCATTGTTTTTCACCTTTTATTTTGGTTTTGTCAACATTCGACATTTTATAACAGCCATCAATACAGTCCGGGGGAAATTTGACAGTATTGACCATCACAGTGCAGCCCCATCAGAGCTGGCCATAGACGGGGATGTCAAAGGAACGATTGCTGATGAAAGTAAAGAAGGTGAGGTAAGCCACTTCCAAGCTTTAGCCACAGCAGTATCTGGTACAGTTGGAAATGGAAATATTGCAGGAGTTGCTCTTGCGATAGCAGTAGGAGGACCTGGGGCCACCTTTTGGATGATTCTCTGTGGATTGTTGGGAATGTCCACCAAATTCGTAGAATGTACCCTAGGTGTAAAGTACCGCGATGTAGGAGAAGACGGAACCGTATATGGAGGGCCTATGTATTATTTGACCAAAGGACTTCAAGAAAAAGGATTTGTCACTTTAGGAAAAGTACTGGCGGGAATCTTCGCTTTTTTATGTATTGGAGCTTCCTTTGGTGGAGGTAATGCAGCACAGTCCAATCAAGCTGCAATGCAGCTTGTCGATTCTTTTGGCATGACTGGAGGTAATGCCCGTACTATTATTGGTGTTATAATGATGATAGTAGTGGGTGTCATAATTATTGGGGGAATCAAACGTATAGCTTCTGTTACAGAAAAAGTAGTCCCTTTGATGGCATTGATGTATATCCTTGCTTGTCTGTATATTATTTTCACAAATTTTAGTTTTGTAGATGATGCTTTTGCTATGATTTTTAAACAAGCTTTCAGCCCTCAAGCTGGACTGGGAGGTTTACTTGGTGTCTTGATTACCGGATTTAGGCGTGCGGCATTTTCCAATGAAGCAGGAGCTGGTTCTGCCTCTATTGCCCATTCTGCAGTAAAAACAAAGTATCCCGCATCTGAAGGTTTGGTGGCTTTACTAGAGCCTTTCATTGATACGGTAGTGATTTGTACTATGACCGCTTTGGTAATTATTATTTTTAATGGTGACAATACAGTTTTTGACTACGGAGGTGTAGGTGGTGTTGTGATGATTGATGGAGTCCCTGCTGAGGGAGCCGGAATTACAGCTGCTGCATTTTCAAAATACATTGCATTTTCTGGACCATTTTTGACTATTGCAGTCGTTTTATTTGCCGTCTCTACCATGATTTCGTGGTCTTATTACGGTTTACAATCCTGGATGTACATTTTTGGAAAGAGCAAAGTGTCCGAGTTGACCTATAAATCTTTGTTTTTGATTTTTATTGTAATTGGTGCTGCTGGAGATATGTCTTCTGTTTGGGCATTTTCAGACGCTATGATTCTCGCTTTGGTATTCCCAAATATGATCGGACTATTGTTGCTTTTCCCACGTGTACGTGAAGAATTGAACTCCTATCTTCAAGCAATTACAGGATTGAAAAAATAAAACTTAATGCCCCAAAGACCTTTTCGATTTGTGTTGTCTCGACCTCAAAGAGGGGCTGTTATTATCCTGTTATTAGTGATGAGTGTAGTCCAACTTTTTCGGTTATTTACTCAGTCTGTTGAAGAAGTTCCATTGGATATGACAGAAACTCATCAGTATCAAGCCTTGCTAGACTCTATACGAATAAGAGAAAAGGAACCTACACCAATCGTTTATCAATACAATCCCAATTACCTTTCTGATTACCGCGCCTATGCTATAGGGATTCCACCCGAAGCATTCGACAGGCTACTGCGTTTCAGGGAGACAAACCGCTTTGTAAATTCACCAAAGGAATTTCAAGCGGTTACAGAACTCACGGATGCGCTTATGGAAAAGGTACTTCCGCAACTCAAATTTCCCAAAGGTTTTGTCAAGACAAAACCAAAAGTTAGAATTCTAGTAAAGAAAGATATCAACAAGGCTACAGCAAATGATTTTGCCGAGATTTCGGGGATTGGTTCTGTACTTTCAGAACGTATCGTCAACTACAGGACGTACCTCTCGGGCTTTTCCGTTTTGGCCCAATGTTACGAAGTCTATGGCTTAGACAGTCTTGTTGTGAAGCGGCTTTTAGATCGTTTTGAAATTCAATCACCTCCAAATATCAATCGTCTGGATCTCAATAGGGCGACTCTCCAGGAGCTTGAAAACACCCCTTATTTAAATCGAGAAGATGCACGAAAAATTATCGCGCACAGAACCCGAAATAAAGGGATAAACGAAGCTTTTTTGTCTGAACTTTTCGTAAATTCCCCAAACAAACTACAAAGAATAAAACTATATTTGCATTAAAAATTGTTTATGATTGATTTCGAATTACGTCCTGAAATTCAAACTACCGAAACTCAGCGAATGGTGTTTGAAGCAGCTCGAGATTTTGCTGCACAATTCATCAAACCCAATGTCATGGACTGGGATGAAGCTCAATATTTTCCGGCGGAAATTTTCGAACAGGCTGGTTCTCTTGGATTTATGGGAATGTTGATCCCAGAAACCTACGGAGGTTCTGGAATGGGGTATCATGAATACGTCACACTCATCGAAACAATCTCAATGGTGGATCCTTCCATAGGTCTCTCCATAGCAGCACATAACTCCTTGTGCGTCAATCATATTTACTCATTTGGAACGGAGCAACAACGAAAAAAATGGCTTCCTAAACTTTGTGAAGGAAGCGCTCTTGGCGCCTGGGGACTTACCGAACACAATACCGGTTCAGATGCCAAAGGAATGTCCACTACAGCCAGGAAAGAAGGAGATCAGTGGATTTTGAATGGCACCAAAAACTTTATTACTCACGGGATTTCTGGAGATATCGCAGTAGTGATTGCTAGAAATGGCGAAAAGGGAGACAATCGAGGAATGACCGCTTTTGTAGTAGAACGAGGCACTCCTGGTTTTTTTGCAGGTAAAAAAGAAAATAAATTGGGTATGCGTGCCTCAGAGACTGCTGAAATGGTTTTTGATGAATGTGTTATTCCTGATGCAAACCGATTGGGTCCAGTTGGAGATGGCTTTATTCAATCTATGAAAATACTAGACGGAGGAAGGATTTCCATCGCAGCACTTTCGTTAGGAGTCGCCAAAGGAGCCTATAACGCCGCACTGGCTTATTCAGAAGAACGTAAACAATTTGGTAAATCGATTAGTAATTTTCAAGGCATTTCTTTTAAGTTGGTTGATATGGCAACAGAAATTGAAGCTTCTACTTTGCTCACTCAAAAAGCAGCAGAGATGAAAAACCAAAATTTAAATGTGACCAAAGCAGGTGCAATGGCAAAATTATTTGCTTCTGAAACCTGTGTGAGAGTAGCTAATGAGGCGGTTCAAATCCATGGAGGGTATGGTTTTACAAAAGATTATCCGGTAGAAAAATTCTTGAGAGATTCAAAGCTTTGCACCATTGGTGAAGGGACTAGTGAAATACAAAAAGTGGTCATAGCTAGAAAAATTTTAAACGGAGAGCGTTAAATTTTAAATAAAAGTGTCTAAACACATTCTTTTATATATATTTGCACCCATTATGAAAGGAGGTGCCATATTATGTTAATTATTCCCATCAAAGACGGTGAAAACATCGATCGCGCATTAAAGCGTTTTAAAAGAAAATTTGATAAAACAGGAGCAATGCGTCAGTTGCGAACCAGAAAGCAGTTTACTAAGCCTTCTGTAAAGAATCGTCAAAAAATTCAAAAGGCGCAATACATTCAGCATCTTAGAGATAGTGAAAGCATCTAAGTTTTAGCAAACGTTATCACAATATATACGTTATCTTAATGAAGTTTTATAACTTTATGGGATAACGTTTTTTTATGTCCATCCCTGCGTTTTTAGAATATATTTCATTAGAAAAAAAATGTTCTCAGCACACCTTAAAGGCCTACCGATCCAATTTGGAGGCTTTTGAAAAGTTCATTGTAGAACAGAGTGCTGAAGATACTTTAGATGGGGTTTCCTATGGAGAAATACGCGCATGGATTGTTTCTTTGATCCAATCGGGAAACAGCCCTCGGACGGTCAATAGAAAGATCTCTGTCTTGCGTTCGTATTTCAAGTTTTTACTCCGTATTGGAGGGATTTCAGTTTCGCCATTAAAAGAACACAAAGCTCTCAAAACAGATACCAAAGTCCAATTACCTTTTTTTCAAGAAGAAATCCAACGGTTGTTTACTGCTGATTTTTTTCCAGATGATTACACCGGTACACTCCAGAAAACTTTGATCCAACTGTTTTATTACACAGGTATTCGCAGAAGTGAACTGATAGAGCTTAAAGTGCAAGAGGTCGATTTTTCTGCTGGATTAATGAAGGTTTTGGGGAAACGAAATAAAGAGCGATTGCTTCCTCTTTTGCCAGAAATTAAAATGCAATTGAAGCAACTACTAGAGATGCAAAAGCAGTGTCAAATTCCCCGAGATTCAGACTGTTTTTTTATCAACAATCGTGGGAAAAAGCTTCATGCAACATTTGTTTATGAGACGGTAAAAACCTATCTTAGTAAGGTATCCACCAAAACCAAAAGAAGCCCTCATGTCCTCAGGCATAGCTTTGCAACACATTTGTTGGATCAAGGTGCAGATTTAAATGCAATCAAGGATTTGCTAGGTCATAGTAGTATTGCTGCGACACAACATTATACTCATAGCAGTATGAAAAAAATCCAAGAAGTATACAAAAAGGCACACCCCAGAGAGAAAAACAACTAAAAAACAAATCGTATGATCACAATGCACTTTAGAGCTGTAAACTACAAAGCCGACATCAAACTAAAAGAATTTTCTCAAAAGCGAATTGAAAAACTTTCATTGTTTCACAATCAGATCAGTGAAGTCTTTGTTTTTACCAAAGTTGAAAATAATTCAGATGGAATTAATAAATGGGCAGAGCTTAAAATAAGCATTCCTGGCGATGTCATAATCGTCAAAAAAATCTCTAAATCTTTTGAGGAATCCGTCAACAGTGCTGCGGAAAGTGCAGAGCGGATTCTAAAGCGTAGAAAGGAAAAAGAACGAATCTTATAAAAAGTTATTTTTTTCTTTTGAAAGCATAAAAAATAGCATTTAATTTGCAATCGATTTTGCGAGAGCAGAATTCAAAAGCCGATGTAGCTCAGCTGGCTAGAGCAGCTGATTTGTAATCAGCAGGTCGT
>JAFMLQ010000014.1 GCA_017852075.1 Flavobacteriaceae bacterium
TACTGCCACTGGTGGGAGAGTATGTCGCCGCCTTCTTCGAGACCCTTTAAGTTTTGCTTAAAGGGTCTTTTTTTTGGATAACGGTTTGGTGTATGGGACGTTCCCCGAAGGGTATGGCTAATATACAGTGTTAGTCTTTCGTTATTTTTTATTTAGAGTTTCAATTCTTTCTTTATAATACTGGTCACCACTTATTTCATAAGCCTTGTTTAAGTATTTTAAGGCATTCTTTTTGTCGTTTTGAGATTCATAATACTCAGCCATCGAATCATAAGCATTTGCATTTGTTGGATTATATTTAATATTCATTTCAAAAAACATGAACGCCTTCTTAGGCTGACCCATTTGCAAATTCATGTAGCCATAGCCATTTAACATTTCGTCGATCATTGGTGCAGTAGGCACACCAAAATGTTCAGTATATATTTGTTCTTGCTCTTTCAACAGCGCAATCAATTCTTCTAAAGGGGTTTCTGGATTATTATATTTTTGTGGAGATTTAAACTGATACCATTCAAAAAGAAATATCAGTCCATCTCTTATTGATGGTAACGGAACTGTACCGTGTAAGTCTTCATTATAGACCTTCCATAAAAAATTTAATCCATTCTGTTTTTGAGATTTAGTATAATTTGAAAACTCAATGATTGAACGCGCAAACAAAGTAAATTCTGAAGAGTCATCCATTATATTCTGCATGGTTATTTCTTCATTCCACATATGTAGTTGCTCTGCTGCTAAAGACACATAAAGAGATTTGCCTTCATAACTTTCTGTACTCAGCTTTTCCTTTGCCTCCTTCAATAATTTTTGGTCGTCCCAATCCAAACTTGGATCTATGGCTATATAGTTTTGAAAGAGATGTTTGTGATTGATCAAAATATTTATTGTAAACAATCCAGCATAAGAATGCCCAATTAAGGTACGATAGCCTGAGGTTGGATACTTACTATCAATATAGGGGATGAGTTCCTTCTCCATAAATTTGGTAAAGGTTTCTGCACCTCCAGTTTCATTGTCCATTGCAATACCGCGTCTCATTTTTATCTGCGAAGTGGTTAAATCTCTTGTTCGGTTACTGCGATTAGAAATTCCAACAAGTATCATATGTGGGAGGTAATGCCCCCAATAATTATCATAAACGGCCTCCAATGAGCTTTCTAGTGAAAAACCATCCATTAGATATATCACGGCATATTTTTCATCATTATCTGGCTGAAAATTATCTGGTAATCTCACCCAAAAGTCACGGTTTTCATTTAAAGTTTTAGAAAATATAGAATCTACTATACGATTTTGAAATTGCTCTGTTTGGGATACAGTTGTTTGTGCAATTGCTTGTTGTTTTACCATTAAAATCGATCCGATAAGAACTAATAAGTAGATATAGTATTTCATTATTTTCTTTTGAATCTAAATATAATTAAATTCATAAGTTAAACTAAGAACCTTTATGGGTTATTAGTTTTTCATAATAATGGTTAACAAATCAAATAAAAAATCGGAGTAATTTAGGTAGGTTTAAGTTAGGGAGGCTTAGGTTATTTTTTTTGTTTTGTTGGGCAATAAAAAGATTTGTGCGCAAAAAGGGTTTACAACTTAAAGCGGTAACATTCTCTACCTCCGGAGGGAAATTTAAAAAAGTGTAAAGTACATCCATTGGTTTTTGTTTTTCTTACCGCTAAATTGCAACAAAAGAGACGAATTGCCATTTACCAAGTACCTTGAGGTGTTACTAATTACTTTAACGGCTTTTTTAATGTAATAATCGGTTATTTACTATAAAGCAAAAGAAAGGCCAAAGGCCAGGAGGATGGTCAGTAGCTTTCTCAGATTGAAGGCGTGTCCTTGATTGCTTTCAAATAAAATGGTGGTTGCAATATGCAGCAACATTCCTATTACCACAGATGTGATTTGTAATTGCCAAACTTGCAATGCAGGTATAGTATCATTAATCAGATTTCCTAAAGGACTCATAATAGCAAAGAGTACAAGTGTACTTACCTTGGTAATACTGGAAACTCGAGTTTCCCATACTAAGAAAAATACGACCATTCCAATGGGAATTTTATGGATAAAAATACCCCACAATAACTCGTTTTGGTTAGACAGTGGTAGCCCTTCAATAAACGCATGGACACCCAAACTCAATAAAAGCAGCCAAGGAAGCCCCTTATTTTCTTTAATATGCGCATGGCCGTGTTCCGCTCCTTGGGACAAATATTCCAAAAGAATTTGAAGCAATAAGCCTGTGATGATCCAAGGTCCTGCATGGAAATTTGGGTCTGCAAAAACTTCAGGTAAAAGATGAAAAATAGTAATTCCTAACAGAAATGCTCCACTAAAGGCCAAAACCAACTTAAAAGCTAAGGGTTTTTTGGGCCGTAAAATAAAAACAATACTCATCCCTAACACCGCACCAAAAAAAGGAAGTAGATAGTTAAATACTGGGTTTGTGCTCATGTATAGTCTTAGAAAGATGTTGATAGTCAAAATTAAAGTATTTTTGAGGGCGAAAACGAGCTATGGAAGAAAATTTTAAAATGCTGGCGAAAACCTTTTACGGTTTTGAAGAACTTTTAGAAAAAGAATTACGCCAATTGGGGGCTAAAAACATTCAAAAAGGAAATCGTGTGGTCTCTTTTGAAGGCGATCTTGGGTTTCTCTATAAAGCCAACCTTTCATTGCGAACCGCTTTAAAAATCTTAAAACCCATCCATACTGCACGTGTACAAAACGAACAGGAATTATATCAACTCTTTTATGATTTTCCTTGGGAAGACTATATGGAAGTAGATTCCAAATTTGTCATTGACAGTGTAGTGCACGGGACTCTCTTTACCCATTCTCAATACGCTTCTCAAAAAGCTAAAGATGGCTTGGTGGATCAGTTCAGAGAGCGTCACGATGATAGACCTAGTGTGGATCTAAATCGACCCGACCTGAGGATCAACTTACACATACAAAATGATCAATGTACGCTTTCTTTAGACAGTTCAGGGGCTTCTTTACACCACAGAGGATATAGAACGGTCACCAATATTGCACCTCTGAATGAGGTTCTTGCCGCGGGTTTGATTCAACTTTCGGGCTGGCAAGCCAATACCGACTTTTTGGACCCCATGTGTGGAAGTGGCACTTTTTTAATCGAAGCAGCTATGTTTGCCTGTAATATTCCAGCTAATATTAATCGTACAGGCTTTGCCTTTGAAAAGTGGAAGGATTACGATGCATCACTTTTTGAATTGATTCGTGAAAGCCAATTGAAAAAAGTAATCAACCCTTCTGTGCAAATTAAAGGTTCCGACAAAGCGCCTTCTGCTGTAGAAAAAGCAATCCAGAATGTCGAAAATGCCAATTTGAGCGATTTTATTCAAATTGAAAAAAAGGATTTCTTCCAATTAGAAAAAGAAAATAAAGGGCCCCTGCACCTTTTGACCAATCCTCCCTATGGAAAGCGTTTGGAAGGAGACATGAATGTTTTGTATCAAGGAATTGGGGATGGTTTTAAGCAGAGTTTTCCGAATACCCATGCTTGGCTCATCAGTTCAAATATGGAAGCCATTAAATGCATCGGACTGCGACCCAGCAGGAAAATCAAAGTTTTTAATGGAAAATTAGAATCTCGGTTGTTGTACTTTCCCATTTACGAGGGAACAAAAAGAGTACACAAAATTGAAAAGGATTGATTTACTTTTTTCGAGAACGTAAAGGCAAGCTGTAGGTCAATGTATAGTTGAACCCTGCGCCAAAGATGTTATCTTCTGTTTTTTTGTTAAAACCAGGGATGTAAATGTTGTCAAAGTTCTCTGGTAACTTGTCATTCAATAAACGATTTAATCGCAGACTAAGTCCCATATAAATATTTCTCAACAATTGGACCTTAAAACCTACAACTACCTCAAACCATTGAGCATTTAAATCGGGACGGAGTCCTGTGGCATATCCATTGCTGATGGGTAAATCAGAACTGGGCCAAAATCGTGTACGATCCAAAATGGTGTAATTGTTCAAAAATTGACTGTGACTACTAGAAGCAAAGCGGAGTCCGATGGTGACATGGTTGTCCATTCCTTCCCAGTTTTCATACATATTGTAATCAAAACCTAATTTTAGATAATCTCCTGTGGTTGTAAAATTTACTTGTTCCACCTGTCGAGTACTTTCTACACTGCCTAGTTCAATGGCCAAAAATAATTTCTCGCCCACCCTAAGATCTGCCACGGCTTCAAATCCATTAAAATCATCTGAAACCTGAGAGCGAACAATCCGATATAAATCAGCACCGAAACGAAGACTCAAAGGTGTTTTTTCTTTTACTCCTATACTGTCTGTAACAGATATAGCAAGCCTTTCTTCCTGCTGACCAAGTCCCCATTGTAAGCCTCCTAAAAGACTAATGAAGAACACCCAAATGCGCACGTATTTCATTTTCTTTGATGGTATCTTTTAAAATGGTGAATCCTTGAATCCAATTGTCTCCAGGATTTAAAATTATTGCAGGTGTGGCTTCCAAAATATAATTTGAACGATAGCCACAGGCAGCATTGATAAAGTTGTCAAAACGTTGGTAATAGATTTGTAACGTATCAATATTTTCATCTTCTGCCCCCTCGTTGAGTATGAATTCAAACTGAACAAAGTTCTCTTGTGTTTTCAGCGGGAGTGCAAAAGAATCTGAAGGCTGAAGAGCGAGTATCTTTTCAGTACCTAAAGCTCGAATTGAAAACCCAGAAGGAGAAAGCTTTCGCGTCGTATCGTCTTTGTCTAACATCAAAAGAATTAAATCGGGACTTTCTACAACATCTTCAATACATATGTCGTCTCTTTCACAGCTAAAAAGGAAAAAGAGTGCTCCTAAGCAAAGAAAATTTTTAAAATACGACTTATTCATCTGTGGTTTTGAGTTCTAAAAGTACAACATTTTCAACATGATGGGTTTGTGGAAACATATCTACCGCTTGACTTTTTAGTACTTCGTAATGAGATTTCATCAAATTCAGATCGCGGGCTTGAGTAGCACTATTGCAACTGATATACACTATTCTTTTGGGTGCCAATTTGATCAGTTGTTGAACTACGTCAGCATGCATCCCGTCTCGAGGTGGATCTGTGATCACCACATCTGCTTTTCCATGACGAGATATAAACGAATCGTTAAAAACGGCTTTCATATCGCCAACCTCAAAATGTGCATTTTGGATTTGATTCACTAAAGCGTTTTCTTGAGCAGCATCAATGGCTTCTGGGACAGATTCTATACCAATTATCTTGGCGCAAGAAGCAGCCAAGCTCAAGGCAATGGTTCCTGTACCAGTGTATAAGTCGTACACGACCTCATTGGGTTTTAATGCTGCAAAATCCTTGGCAATCTTATAGAGTACCTTGGCTTGCTGAGGATTGGTTTGATAAAATGATTTGGCGGTGATTTTAAATTGAAGCTGATCTAAATTTTCGGTAATGTAGTCTTGCCCATGATAACAGTGAATATCCTGATCGTAAATACTATCATTTGGTTTCGTGTTGATACAGTAGAGTAGGGAAGTGAGTTGGGGAAATTTTGAAACGATAAAATCGAGAATTGCTTCGCGATTTTTTTTATGCTCCTTGTAAAATTGGAGAAGTACCATGACTTCACCCTCCTGAGTGTTTCGAATCATCAGAGTTCTTAAAAATCCACTTTGATTACGAGGGTCAAAAAATTCCAGTTGGTTTTCAAGGGCATAGGTTCGAAGGGCATTTCGAATCTCATTGGAAGGATCTGCTTGAAGGTGACAATGGTGGACATCCACTATTTTGTCCCACATACCCGGTTTGTGAAATCCCAGTCCGTTCCGTTCAATAGTAGCTTCTTGTTGAATCTCATCCATGGTAAGCCAGCGGTTATTGGAAAACGAAAATTCCATTTTGTTTCGGTAATAGTAAGGATTTGTTACGCCCGCAATTGGAAGTATTTCTTGTACCTCTACCTTCCCAATATGCTTGAGATTGTGCACGACTCCTTTCTCTTTAAAATCGATTTGTCCTTGATAGCTCAAATGCTGCCATTTGCACCCTCCACAAACTCCAAAATGGTCACAAACAGGTTCCGTTCGTTGCTTTGATTTTTGAATCCATCGAGTGGGTTCTGCTTCAAAATATCCTCTTCTTTTCTTGTATATACGAACGTCAACTATATCGCCAGGAACTACCTTTTTGATAAAACAAACTGCACCTTCTGCAGTTTTGGCAACACCCATTCCTTTTGCATTGATATCAATGACTTTCAAATCATTTTCAAAGCGTTCTACACGTTTTCTTCCCATGCTGCAAATGTAGTCGGCTTGGGAAAATAAATCGTATTTTTATCTAGGTTTTTGGGGCTAATATTTAGTATTTTTACCCTAATTTTTTTACCCACGCTTAACTAAAATACTTTTAGCAAACATGGAATCCACAATTGAAACCTTCGATTTTATTGAATTAGAACGTCATCACGGTGCCCATGATTATCACCCTATTCCAGTAGTATTAGAGCGAGGGGAGGGGGTCTTCCTTTGGGATGTTGAAGGAAAAAAATATTATGATTTCCTTTCTGCGTACTCCGCTGTAAATCAAGGGCATTGTCACCCCAGAATAGTGAAAGCACTACAGGACCAAGCCCAAATACTTACATTGACTTCTAGAGCATTTCATAATAACAAGCTGGGAGCTTACATGAAATATGTCACAGAATATTTTGGTTTTGAACGTCTTTTACCCTCAAATACAGGTGCTGAAGCCGTAGAAGCTGCCATTAAAATCGCACGAAAATGGGGCTACACTAAAAAAAATATTCCTGAAAATAAAGCGGAAATCATAGTGTGTAAGCAAAACTTTCACGGGAGGACTTCTACCATTATTTCGTTTTCTAGCGATCATGATTCAAGACAACATTTTGGTCCACATGCTACAGGATTTATTTCCATTCCCTACAATGATATTACCGCTTTGGAATCAGTTTTACAAAATCATTCCAATGTAGCAGGTTTTCTTGTGGAGCCTATTCAAGGTGAGGCAGGAGTCTTTACACCCGATCCTGATTTTATAAAAAAAGCAAGAGCATTGTGCTCGAAGTACAATGTGCTGTTGATGGCAGACGAAATTCAAACGGGTATTGGTAGAACAGGAGCTTTGCTGGCCGTTTGTGGAAATTGTGACTGTACAGGACATTGTGAAAGACAAGAAGATACATATAGCCGCCCAGATATTTTGATTTTGGGAAAAGCCATTAGTGGTGGCGCTTTTCCTGTTTCTGCTGTGCTCTGTGATGCACATATTATGGACGTTATTCAGCCGGGGCAGCATGGAAGTACTTTTGGTGGAAATCCTATGGCATGTACCGTGGCAATGGAGGCGTTACAGGTGATACGCGATGAAAAATTAACCCAAAATGCCCGACGGCTCGGAAATCGATTCAGAACAGCCATGCAAAACTATATTGACAACAGTTCTATAGTGTTGAGCGTGCGAGGAAGAGGTTTGTTAAATGCAATTGTGATTAACGATTCGGAGGAAAGCAAAACAGCGTGGAACATTTGTCTGAAACTAAAAGAAAACGGACTACTAGCCAAACCTACACACGGCAACATCATTCGATTTGCACCACCATTGGTAATGACAGAAGCACAACTCGATGATTGTATAGCAATCATCACGACAACACTTTCTGAATTTGAGTCTTAAATAGAGTAGTCTATGAATGTGTATTTTGACAATGCGGCCACCACTCCAATGCGAAAAGAAGTGATCCAGTCAATTTCTACAGTAATGGAAGCTTGTTTTGGCAATCCCTCTTCTACTCATGCTTTTGGTAGAAGCGCTAAAACCCATATTGAAACCGCTAGAAAGGGAATTGCTCGTTTATTGAATGCAGCTCCTCAAGAAATTATTTTCACATCAGGAGGAACCGAATCGGACAATATGATACTGAACTGTGCTGTCAAAGACCTTGGAGTGACCACACTTATCTCTTCTCCCATTGAACATCATGCGGTGCTTCACGCTTTGGAGGCGCTAAAGAAAATGCACCAAGTCAAAATAGCTTATGTCAATATTGATGACTCAGGATCTGTAGATTTAAATCACCTTGAAACCTTGTTGCAGGAGGATGATTCTAAAAAATTGGTAAGTCTGATGCATGTCAATAATGAAATTGGAAATATTTTAAGTCTGCAACAAGTAGGATCACTTTGTCATGCACACGGCGCCTTTTTTCATACCGATGCGGTCCAAGGGGTAGGACATTATACTTTCGATATGGGTCAACTTCCAATTGATTTTCTCTCCTCCGCTGCACATAAATATCACGGCCCAAAAGGAATAGGTTTTTCTTTTGTTAGAAAAAATACAGGACTGGAGCCTTTTATTCATGGAGGAGCTCAAGAACGCGGTTTGCGAGCAGGAACAGAATCTGTTCATAATATCGTGGGGATGTACAAGGCACTGGAGTTGGCTTATGGAAACTTAGAGGAGGAACGCTTTCAGGTTTTGGAGTTAAAAAAATATTTCAAGTCTTCTTTGCTGGAGGTTTTCCCAAGTGCTCATTTCAATGGTCTTTCAGGAGATGACCAATCGAGTACCTACACCCTTGTCAATGTGGCCTTGCCCATCGCTAAAGAGAAAGTAAGTTTGCTCGATTTTCATCTGGATTTAAAAGGGGTAGCTTGTTCTAAAGGCAGTGCATGCCAATCGGGGAGTAGCTCTGGTTCTCATGTGTTGAATGCCATCCAATCGGAAACACTTCAAAACTGGCCCTCTTTACGTTTTTCCTTTTCTGTGTTCAATACCCGAGAAGAAGTGGATTATGTCATCGCTACATTAAAAGAGTTTGTCGCTTGAAAAGTGAGGTTTCTTAAATCAAATTAGTTGGACTTCTTATAAAACTCCTGTTTAAAAAGGGTTTTATTACCCACCTGATCCTCCGCCTCAATGGTCAATTGATGCGATGTTGCCTCAAAATTCAGGTCGTTCAAGTCGTAAACGAGACTGTTGTTTTTAGGTTCGTGTTCTAGACGAATCCATCGGCCATTGATTTCTCCCCGGATTGTTTTTATTCCTGAATAATCGTCAGAGATTTTAAATCTTAAAAAACTGTAATTGCTCAACCATTGCTTGTCTTTAAAATTTACAGCTTTTATGGTTGGCGCTACACTGTCTCTGCTGATCACAAAGCTACCGAGTGTTTTCGATTTCCCCTGCCAAAATCCCCCTTTGTGATAAGATGAAAAAAAACGAGTCTTCCCTTTTTTGTTTACAAATCCTAAAAAGGATTGGGCAATTGTCAGACTATCTCCCTTTGGGATTTTATATTTTACCTCGTAGGCTTTTTGTAAAGGATAGTCATCTTTTCCAACATACAGTGTGTCTCCTAGGTTTTCTACTTTTACATCTACCGTATCAAAGAAACTCTCCTTTGGAAAATAAACCGATTTATTTTCAAAGTCAAACAAATAATCTTTTGAGAAATCTAAGGGATTCTCCATAGTAATCTTCTGAATACCCTTTTCAGAAGAACCCGTAAGGTAGGCTTCGATATAACTTGTGTTTTGATGGTAATCTTTTATTTCAACAAGAAGTTGATAGGATTTTCCAGGCTCTATTTTTAATCTACCCGAGCGAGTAGAATCTTGTAAAAAAGACAGTTTTTGTTTCGGATGGGCTACAAGTCGCTGAATTCTTCTGTTGTTTTCGGATAGCTCTCGATAATCAATCAGCACATTGATGTATTTCGAGTCATTAAAGGACATTCGATCCATTTGGTAGGAAAAGTATTCGATTCCATTCAATCGAACTGAAGCGCTATAGACCCCATTTTTATTATAAGATTGATTTTGACGATCGAACAAACGCACCCCAACATTGACCTCTCCAGAGGTGCTTATTCCCGCAGTGGTATAAACACTATCATTTTTTTTTACCAAAGGATATTCCTTTCTTGAACTGAAAGGATCGGTTCCCGAATAGAGATAAAGATTTTGAATTTGGGGGCGTTGGGTGTCTTCTATACCCAAGGGATACTCCATGGCATTGATCGGGAGTTGCCCTTTCGTTTCACGCATTTCAAAATGTAAATGGGGACCATAGGATTCTCCTGTATTTCCAGAATAGGCAATAATCTCTCCAGCTTTGACAGCCAACTCATTGGCTTTGGGAAAAAGTTGAATGGTATAGGATTCTTTTTGGTATTGTTTTTCTTTGACATAAGTTTCAATTTTTGGCGCAAATTTCTTTAAATGGGCATACACCGAAGTTGTTCCATCGGGGTGCTCTATATACAAGGCTTTTCCATAACCACTTACACTGACACGTACCCTACTGACCCATCCTGATTGGACACTTTTTACACTCAGTCCCTGACGCCCTTGGGTCCGTATATCTAGTCCTGCGTGAAAATGATTGTTGCGAAACTCTCCAAAGGTTCCTGAAAGTTGTATTGGAATATTTAAAGGAGCAACCCAGTCAGATTGGGATTGACTGTGTGAGAGGAAACGAAAGGTGAGTAAGAGGAAAAAAAAAATTGATTTCAAGCCTGATGATTTTCAATGCAATATAAAAAACCAATTTCTTTTAGATAAATTTTTTGAGAGGTTGTTAAAGTTTTTAAAACTATATTACAAGGAATGCTTTAAATAAGAAAGAATCAATAAATTTGTTTAAAGAGTGAATAATTCCAATTTTAAAGAATGGATCAAAAGCCTTTAGCGATTGCTACCTTAGAGGAAAAAATCATTGGCTTGTTGAACAGGTTGAAAGAAAACCATCTCAACTTAACCCAATTGAAAGTATCTAATGATACCCTCATACAGCAAAACAAATCACTGGAGGAAAAGATTTTACATTTGAAGGAAGAGAATAAATCCTTAAAAATTGCAAATAATTTACTCGGCAGTAGTGAAGGTAAAACACAAACAAAAACGAAGATAAATAGTTTGATCAAGGAAGTTGATTATTGTTTACAGCAGCTATCAGAAATGA
The DNA here is from genome assembly GCA_017852075.1 of Flavobacteriaceae bacterium. GTDB lineage: Bacteria > Bacteroidota > Bacteroidia > Flavobacteriales > Flavobacteriaceae > MS024-2A. Next base: position 10,996 of record JAFMLQ010000014.1, read on the forward strand.
ATTAGACCTATGAGTAATCTTTTAAAAATAAAGCTAACCATTGGAAATAGGGTGTATCCCTTGTCTGTGGCCCCAGAACAAGAGGCATCTCTCCGTGCCTCTGCCAAAAAAATTGAGGCAACCGTTCAACAACTTGAAAAAAACTATGCTGTTCGTGACAAGCAAGATGTGCTTGCAATGTGTTCCCTTCAATATGCAGCGCAACTAGAACAATCAAAAAATCAACCCAGTCTTTCTCATTCTGATGATGAGAAAATCAAAGAACTGATAGATATGATTGATGTTCATTTGGACGCTTATTAAGTTCTGAAGACAATAGTACAACACTGCCTGTATTAGTATTTTTTTGATAAACTCAACGAGCTTTTAATTCAGAGAGGTGAGTTTCAGTTGTAAAAGCAAGCTGCCTTGTAGCAGATCCTTGACCAATTGTGTAGCCTCAAACTTGATTTTTAGGAGTTTATACAAAAAGCCCGCTAATACAGGTTTTTTTAACAAATGATTAGAAAAAATGGAATCCTACATATCTTATATACCCACGGTTATCGCACTCTTTGTGGGCTTGTTTTTGGGGGTGCTCTTAAAAAAGGGAAAACATAAAAATTTACTAGAAGCTGCAACCAAAGAAGCTGATGAACTCCTGAGAAATGCAAAGTTAGAAGCAGAATCCACCAAAAAAGACAAAATGCTTCAAGCTAAGGAACACTTTATTGAATTGAAGTCTAAACACGATAGTGAGATCCACCAGCGTGAAAAAAGAATAAGTGAGATAGAAGCTAAAGTACGTCAATTGCAATCCGTAGCCCATAAGGAAGTAATAAAGAATACAGACTTACAGCACAAATTAAAGGAGCAAACTTCTCTACTGGAAATAAAACAATCGAAAGTTGAAGCAAAAGAGTTGGAGTTGGACGAGAAAATTAAAATTCAAATAGCAAAATTGGAAGCACTATCCAACCTCTCTGCAGAAGAAGCCAAAGAGGAAATGATGGAAAGTTTGAAGGAAAAAGTTAAATCGGATGCAATGATCTTTATCCAGCACAGTGTCGAAGAAGCTAAACTCACTGCACAGCAGGAAGCGAAAAAAATAATCATCAATACCATACAGCGGATAGGTACCGAAGAAGCTGTAGACAATTGTGTGTCAATTTTCAATTTGGATTCTGATGATGTAAAAGGTAGAATTATTGGAAGGGAAGGACGTAACATTCGTGTGCTAGAAGCAGAAACAGGAGTAGAAATTATTGTAGACGACACCCCTGAAGCTATTATTTTGTCCTGTTTTGATCCAGTACGTAGGGAAATAGCAAGACTTTCATTACACCGTTTGGTTAGCGATGGAAGAATTCACCCGGCTCGTATCGAGGAAGTAGTCCATAAGACAAGAAAACAGATTGAAAATGAGATTGTTGAAGTGGGAAAACAAACAGTTATTGATCTAGGAATTCACGGGCTGCATCCAGAATTAGTTCGAGTTGTAGGGCGAATGAAGTACCGCTCTTCTTATGGTCAAAACCTATTGCAACACTCTCGGGAAGTCGCCAAACTTTGTGGGGTTATGGCATCAGAATTAGGTCTTAATTCTAAAATGGCCAAACGCGCAGGTTTATTACATGACATTGGGAAAGTTCCTGAAGAAGAAGCTGAAACCCCACATGCTTTGTTGGGAATGGAGTGGGCAGAAAAACACGGAGAAAAGCCCGAAGTATGTAATGCCATTGGCGCTCACCATGACGAAATTGAAATGACCTCTTTGCTTGCTCCCATTGTACAAGTGTGTGATGCAATTTCAGGTGCTCGTCCTGGAGCGAGAAGACAAGTTTTGGACAGTTATGTACAACGACTAAAGGATCTTGAAAAAATCGCCCTAGATTTTAATGGGGTAAACAAAGCGTATGCCATTCAAGCAGGCCGTGAATTAAGGGTTTTTGTAGAAAGTGAAAAAGTCTCTGACAATCACGCTTCCCGGTTATCTTTTGAAATTTCTCAAAAAATTCAGACAGACATGACCTATCCAGGTCAAGTAAAGGTTACTGTAATTCGAGAAACACGAGCGGTAAATGTGGCAAAATAAGGTTACAAATTCATCAAGAACCCATAAACCAAACCTGCCAATGCACCTCCTGTAAAAGGACCTAAAATTGGAATCCAGCTATAGCTCCAGTCTGCATCCTTATTTTTTCTTGGTAAAAACCGATAGACCAGTCGGGGCCCAAAGTCCCGCGCGGGATTGATGGCGTAGCCTGTGGTTCCTCCCAGTGTCATCCCAATAAGCCATACGAGGATTCCTACTGGAAGTGCATCTAAAGCTCCCAATCCAAAGTTTTGAACTTCAGAACCGCTAATTTCAATATTGGGACCGACTATAAATAATGCTCCAAATACTAACATAAAAGTCCCGATAGCTTCACTAAAAAAATTGTTTTTTAAGTTGCGAATTGCCGGTCCGGTACAAAATGTACTTCGGACTGTAGCCTCATCCTCAGTCAAACGATAATGATCAATATAGGTAAGGTAGGCCAACCAACTTCCGAACATAGCACCTAGGAGTTGAGCGCCAAAATAGCCAGGTACCAGTGACCAAGAAAATTTTCCTGCTACAGCCAATCCTAACGTGACCGCAGGGTTGAGGTGCGCCCCGCTGGATTGTGAAGTAATATATACACTCACAAAGACAGCAAATCCCCAAGCTGCTGTAATGAGTACCCAAGGAGTTTGGGCCTCTGCAATGGTTTTTTTTAGGTTGACATTTGCGACCACTCCTACTCCAAATAAAAGTAAGGTTGTCGTTCCGATAAACTCAGCTAGATAGGGGTGTAAAATCATAATTGGTAATTTTTAATTATGGAATTTAATGATTTTAGTTCACTATCTATCCAAGCTTGGTCTTGATTTAGAATTTGAGCCATAATTTCGGCTACTTCAGGAGCAATTTTTGCAGTTTCATTAGCATCTAAAAACAAACCACGAGTTCTACGTGCTAAAACATCTTCTAAGCGCAGAGCCATTTCTTCTTTTACGGCCCAGTGAATTTGATTTTTTGTGATGTGTATTTTTTCTGAAAGAGATTGGTTTCCATTGGGATCTAAATCTCTGATCTTTGAAGCCTCGCTTCCATAAAAATGTAGGGAATCGTTCCAGTCTGAATTTGCTTCAAAACCAAAAATCGGAAGGTTTTTTGTGGTGCAATTGCGTTCTGAAAAACCGCCCACCATTTGAACGGTATTGATTGTGTCTTCAGCAATCTTGCGATAGGTTGTCCATTTTCCTCCTAATACACTTACTAAGCCACTGGTGCTAACGGTTATTTTATGGTGGCGAGAAACTTCCTTGGTACTTTCTTTATTTTCTTCTGATGCTGCAAGGGGACGAAGCCCTGCAAATACACTTTTTACATCAGATCTCTTTGGCTTTTTCGTCATGTAGGTTCCGGCATTGTCTAAAATAAATTGAATTTCCTCATCTAGTGCTTTAGGTTCTTCAAGTGTTTCTTCCATAGGCGTATCTGTAGTGCCCACCACTACATAATTATTCCAAGGTACGGCAAAAAGCACCCTCCCATCTGTAGTATGGGGAACCATAATGGCATGTGGACCATTAAGAAACTTTTTTTCTAAAACAATATGAACTCCTTGCGAGGGACGAATCATCGGTTTTGAATTGGGTTGGTCTAGGGAGATGAGCTGATCAGAAAAAACACCTGTGGCATTGACCACCACTTTTGCTTTTATTTGGGTTTTGTTTCCGTTCAATTGATCTTGAATTTCTAAACCATCGATCAATTCCTTTTTTTTATGAAATCCAACCACATTCATGTAGTTAACCAATGTGGCTCCTTCTTGCGCTGCAGTAAGAGCAAGACTAATGGCCATACGTGCATCATCAAATTGTCCATCGTGATAAATCACTCCTCCACGCAAACCGTTCTTGTTGACGTTTGGGATGAGGGAAAGCGTTTCTTCTTTGTTTAAAAGGGTAGAAGGGCCTAATCCTAATTTGCCAGCCATCATGTCATAGACTTTCAAGCCTAGTCCATAAAAAGGACTACTCCACCAGTCATAGGATGGAATAACAAAACTTAAATCACGAACTAGATGTGGCGCATTTTTCCGAAGAATTCCACGTTCCCGTAAAGCTTCAATCACCAAAGAAATATCTCCATTTTGTAAGTATCGCACTCCCCCGTGAACCAGTTTTGTGCTTCTTGAGGAAGTTCCTTTAGCGAAGTCATTTTTTTCAAAAAGTACCGTTTTAAAACCTCGATTTGCAGCATCTACCGCAATTCCTAGTCCAGAAGCCCCTCCTCCAATAATGGCAACATCCCACTGCTGAGTCTGATGGATTTGTTTAAGATTTGCGGCTCTATTCATCAACCTTTGAATTACTTACTTTGGAAATGCGTTCTTTCCAATGGGTAATTATTTTTTGGGTTTCTTCGGTTTCTAAGGGAGTAAATTTCGCATCAATTTTCCATAGGTCTGAAAGACTTTCTAGAGAGGGCCAATACCCACTTGCAAGTCCTGCAAAAAAAGCAGCTCCAAGTGCAGTTGTTTCAGTAGTTTTGGGACGAATAACTTCCACATTCAATAGGTTAGATTGAATTTGCATCAAAAGATTGTTGGTACTTCCGCCGCCATCCACCTTCAAACTTTGGAAGGTAATGTCAGCATCTTTTTGCATAGCAGTTATAATTTCTTTGGTACGCATGGCAATCGCTTCTAAAGTGGCTCTGGCAATATGTCCTTTTTGTGTACCACGGGTGATTCCAATAAGGGTTCCAGTAGCATGCGCATCCCAATAGGGTGCTCCCAAACCTGCAAGGGCAGGAATAAAAGTGACACCACCATTATTTTCAACACTCTCTGCCAAGGCTTCAATTTCTGGAGCAGATGAAATAATACCCATTTGATCGCGCAGCCATTGGACGGCAGCTCCCGCCACAAAAACACTTCCTTCTAGGGCGTAATGGACTTTTCCATTAAGTTGATAACCAATAGTGGTTAACATTTTATTTTTTGACTGTACTGGAGTAGCTCCTGTATTCATGATACAAAAACAACCTGTTCCATAGGTGTTTTTCACATCACCTGGCTCGATACACATCTGTCCAAACAAGGCGGCTTGTTGGTCACCAGCAATTCCACTTATAGGGATGCTACTTCCTAAAAGAGCTTCATCAGTAGTGCCTACCTTTTCAGAACAAGAAACCACTTTAGGCAGTAGGGCTCTAGGTACATCTAAGGTGTCGAGCAATTCCTGATCCCATTCTAGAGTATGAATGTTAAAAAGTAAGGTGCGACTCGCATTGGTCACATCGGTTACGTGAACTGCTCCCTTGGTAAGATTCCAAATTAGCCAGCTATCAACCGTTCCAAATGCAAGAGCTCCATTTTCCGCTTGTTTTCTCAGTTTGGGATCTTGATCTAAGATCCATTTGATTTTGGTTCCAGAAAAGTACGCATCTAGCAGAAGTCCTGTTTTTTCATAAAACAGAGACGCTTTCCCTTCTTTCTCCAAGGATTCACAAATTGAAGCGGTCCTACGATCTTGCCATACAATGGCTTTGTGTACAGGAACACCCGTATTCCGATCCCAAATGATTGTAGTCTCTCTTTGGTTTGTAATCCCCATAGCATGAATCTGGGCTGGACTGATCGAGTGGTTTTGAAGTACTTCTCGAATTGCTAAAAGTTGTGTTTCCCAAATTTCCAGAGCATCGTGTTCTACCCAACTTTCTTTGGGGAAATGTTGAGTAAATTCATGTTGAGATACTCCCACAGCAGTTCCATTTCTATCAAATATTATTGCTCTAGAGCTGGTGGTTCCCGCATCGATAGATAAAATATAATCGTTCATAAAAAGGAGCTTTTAACTATAGAATAGATAATTAAGTGATTAGATTACCCTCATCATCCCATTCTGCCAAATCATTTCGTTTAGACTGATCAATAAATTTGGCTTCCCAATCTTTGTCATAGGACAACCCATGTGCTTCTAAAACATCACCTGGAACTCCATCCCAAATATTAGGTTGATTTCCTTTGTAGCCTAAGTCTTTGATTCCCACTTCAGAGGAGAAGTATCCAGATATGACTAAGTTTCTCATGGTAGCAAAAAAGGCTTCTTCTTTTGTCTTTTCTCCTGACGCAAATGCCACTTCATCGAGAATTGATTTTTGTTCCCTTTCAGTACAGTTTACAAAAGGGTTATTAAATTTTTCAACTGCTGTAGTATCCATCCACTGAAGCCCTTCCCTCAAAACTTCCTGATAGGAGGGCGCATCTTTCACGATAAATTCTATAAATTCAGGCACCTTAGCTTGATCAATAGTACCTTCTTCTGTGGGTGGAACAATTAAATTTGCCATAACCCGAATAGTGTTCATTTCTTCTTTGGAAAAAAAGACTTGATTTAACAGCTCTAGATCGCGTTGTAATTCTTCTGGAGTTCGACCGTATTTGTATTTCCAAACGTTTTCATAAATCGCTTCCTTTTCTTTTGGAAGACAGCCTTCTAATACTAAGCCACTGGCTAAAGAGCCGATTACGATTGTTTTTATACTGTCTCTTCTATTCATAACTAAATATTTTGTTTTTTTAATTCTTCAACTATGTATTCTGAAGTTCTCCAGGAAAGTGCTAATATGGTCCAAGTAGGATTCTTATCCGCTTGAGATACGAAAGGACCTCCATCTACCACAAACACATTTTTGGCATCGTGGAGTTGCTCAAATTCGTTTACCACAGAAGTTTTGGGATCGCTACCCATTCGAGTTGTTCCAACTTCATGGATGATTTCTCCCGGATTTTTCAGACCATAATTAGGGCCTTCGTTGTCCCAAAGCATATGTCCGCCTATATTGTGAACGATTTGTTCAAAGGTTTCATTCATATGTTTTGCTTGTTTTCGTTCATAGTCAGACCATTTGTAATTAAATCGGAGTACTGGAATACCGTATTTATCTTTAGTATCTGGATCGATTTCACAATAATTATCGATGTCAGGAACTGATTCTCCGCGCCCTGCAAAATAAATTGTTGAACCGTAGTATTTTTTGACTTCTTCACGTACACGGTCTCCATAGCCTCCTACCTCTACGCCAAAGAATTTGTTAAGACTGTTGAAATCAAATCCAAACCCATACATAGGAGCACCCAAACCACCAGCAATTTCGATGTGATAACCTCTAGGAAAGTCTAATTTTTTGTTGTCTAACCACCACGGAGAATACAGGTGCATGTTTCCCATGCCATCTTCGTTGTAGGTTTTACGATTCATCAAGTCGGGAATAAATGCCATTCGGTCTGCTCCTGTAGAGTCATGAAGATATTTACCGACCATGTTGGAGCTGTTGCCCAGCCCATTTTCATGATAAGTACTTTTTGAATTGAGTAAAATTCGAGCACTTTCACAAGCAGAGGCAGCCAATACGACCACTTTGGCATTGATACGGTACTCTTTATTGTCTTCTTTATTGATGTAGATTATACCATTGGGTTTGCCGTTTTTGTCTACAGAAACTTCTCTAACCATACTGTTGACATAAAGATCCAATCTTCCCTGGGCATTTCTTTGGGCCGGAAACACCAAACAAGAACTGGCTGAGAAATCCGCATAAACACCACAAGAGCGGCCACAATTTCCACAATAGTAGCAAACGCCTCTTTCATTATTGATTCGCTTGGTTACTATAGAGAGTCTTGAAGGAATTACTTTTACGCCTGCTTTTTCGGCTCCTTTTTTATAATATAACTCATGCAATCTTGGCTTTGCTGGAGGTAGAAAAAAACCGTCGGGTTCATTGTGAATGTTTTCCTTGGAACCAGAGACCCCAATGTACTTATCTACTTTGTCATAATAGGGTTTTAAATCGTCATAACTGATAGGCCAGTTGTCTCCAAGTCCATCAATACTTTTTCTTTTAAAATCGTTTGGACCAAACCGAAGTGAAATTCTTCCCCAGTGATTGGTTCTTCCTCCTAACATGCGACTTCTCCACCAGCTGAATTGGGTGTCGTTTTTCATTTTATAAGGTTCACCATCCAAAGACCAATCGCCATAGGAGGCATGGAAATCACCAAAAGCCCTGGTGGAACCTCGACCTCTTCTTGGAGATTCGTAAGGCCATTTTAAGTGAAGCTGTTGGTCTGCATTTGCAGGATCAAAAAAAGGACCTGCTTCCATTAAAGCTACCTTAAGCCCATTGTCAGTTAGAATTTTTGTAGCCATTCCTCCTCCTGCTCCGGATCCTACGACGACTACATCGTATGTTTTGTCATTTTTAATTATCTCCATTTAGATTTGATTTAAAAAACAGAATTAGATTTAATATTTTGATTAGTTTGATCTTTATACATTGAATATGAAAAACCAGAATGTACACTAAAAGCCCCAACTTGTCCTTTTTTATTGGTGGCCACATAGGCGACTTGAAAATCAGGTTTTCCTTGTTGTTTTTTTACAATGCGCTGAACCGCTTCTTCACAAGCTTGCTGCGGAGTTCGTCCTTGGCGCATTAATTCCACAATTAGGAAACTCCCTACCGTTTTGATGACCTCTTCGCCAAGTCCTGTAGCTACGGCGCCTCCTACTTCATTGTCGATATACAAACCTGAACCAATAATAGGGGAATCTCCCACACGACCTTGCATTTTATATGCTAGCCCACTGGTGGTGCACACTCCAGAAAGATTGCCTTCTGTATCACAACAGAGCATTCCAATGGTATCGTGATTTTCTACGTTGATTTCAGGTTGATAATTTCCTTTTTCCAACCATTTTTTCCAATCTTTTCTGCTGGATTCGGTCAATAATTCTTCTGGAGTATAGCCTCGTTCCAAAGCGAATTTTCGTGCTCCAGCTCCTGCTAAAATAACATGAGGGGTATGTTCCATCACGTCTTTGGCTAATGCGGCTACATGAGTAATATTTTCTACGGCAAGAACTGCTCCACAGTCTCCGTGATGATTCATCACGCAAGCATCCAATGTGACGTTTCCATCTCGATCTGGTGCTCCCCCTTTTCCTACGGTGGTATTTTGGATATTGGCTTCCTCAAACGCAACTCCTGCTACTGCAGCATCTAATGCATTGACTCCATTTTCGAGTGCCTTTCCTGCGATAGAATTAGCTTCAGCAACATTCCAAGTACTGATTACGTAGGGCGAATTTTTTCGTGCTGCAGCTGAGCCTTGTGCTTTAGAAGAACACCCCATAACATGGGGGGCAACCAAAATACTAGTCATCCCTAAAGAACTTTGATTCAAAAAGTTTCTTCGTTTCATATGTTACAATTAATTTTTAAAGCTCAAGCTTTGATGCATCTCCTTTTCAAAATTCATTTCATGTGAGAAATATCGAAAAGATTTTTTACTCAGCCTTTGAAGTTAGAATTAGATTTCCAAAAAGCTCTAAAATAGAAACAATTTTGTTGTTATAAAAGGAAGAAAGTTAATTGTTGCTTTATTTATGGTTACTTTTGGGCTTATTTAATTACAAAATTTCAATTTATGCAGGTTGAGGTCTGTGCTTCTTCCATTTCATCAATAAAAAATGCTGCAGCTGCAGGAGCAGATCGAATTGAATTGTGTGCTGCACTCGAAGTAGGGGGATTGACTCCTTCCTTTGGCTTAATTAAAGAAGCCATTGCTCTTGAATTACTTCCCATACACTGTTTAATTCGGCCAAGACAAGGACATTTCTTTTACACAAAAGATGAAATTTCTATCATAGAACAAAATATTATATCTGCAGTTGCATTGGGCTGTCATGGAATTGTAGTAGGAATACATACTCAAGATTTTAATTTGGATCTGCCTTTGCTAAAAAAATGGAGGTTGCTTGCTGAAAACCGGTATTTAACTTTTCATCGCGCTTTTGATGTTTTGATAGAACCTGCAAAGGCTTTAGAGCAACTCATCGACATGGGTTTTGATTGTGTACTGACATCAGGGCAGCATGAGAAAGCGGAGGATGGATTGGAAAACTTAAAGCGTTGGAATGCAAATTTTGGATCTCAAATTAGTATTATGCCAGGAAGTGGGGTAGGAGTCTCCAATGTGGAATTGTTCAAGAAAGCGGGCTTCAGTTCTCTGCATTTGTCTGGAAGTAAAGAATTACCCTCATTATTCCTCCCAGATGGAGTAAATCATGACCTTTCTTTTTTACACCAACCGTTACGTGAAAGCAATCAAGAGGTGTTGCAGCAGGTGGTGCAAGCATTCAAGTCTAGTTAAACAATATCGCAACCCCCCCTAGCGCTGTAAAGAGTAAGATGAGTTTTCGATATCCTTCGTCATTGATATTTTTGACTAAATAGACACCTACAAATAGGCCTAAAATGACAAAAGGAACCAACTCCAGACTTTTAAGGATAGAAGATTGGTTTATTGTTTCCCAGGACCAAATATGAAAGGGTAACTTAAAGGTGTTGATAATAAAAAACAACCAAGCTGCCGTTCCGATAAAGGTATTTTTAGGTAACCGCATAGCCAGAAAATAGATGTTGGAAAAAGCACCAGCTAAATTCCCTACCATGGTGGTAAAACCAGCAAGAATACCCATAGAACTTCCAAAACTCCAATGAGTGGGAACTGTTTTATTTTTTTTGTTTTCCCAGTAATACATTTGGACAACACTAAATAAAATGATTCCTGCCATACCGAATTTAAATAAGTCGTCAGAAATATACGAACCTCCTACTACACCTGCCAGCACACCCAAAACCATCCACGGCATTAGCTTTATGATATAGGACCATTGTACATGGCGTTTGTAATAAACTACAGCAAAGATATCCCCCACCAATAAAAGCGGCATCAGAATTCCGGTAGAGGTTTTTGCACTATAGACTAAAGCAAATCCCGTTACAATCAGAGCAGCTATGCCTTTTATTCCTGATTTTGACACGCCTAATAGAAAGGCACAAAAGGCAGCGATAGAAAATTTAAAAAAATCTAATTCAAACAAAAAGAGGTGATTTCATAAAATCGAAGATACTACATCTTCTTTTAATAAAAAGCTTCGTTCAAAACGTTTCACTTTATCATCTTTGTAAAAAATAAGATTTGAAATCCTCTTTTAGTAAGGCAATCCAGTTTATGATATTAAGTACCCTTTCCTTTGCATTTATGAATGCTTTGGTCAAATATCTCATTGATTATTCTACTTTTCAACTGGTGTTTTTTCGATCACTAGGTTCTTTGGGAATCACTTTTGCGGTATTGAAATATCAAAAAATCCCTGTTTGGGGAAATCAAAAGAAACTTTTACTGTACCGGGGTTTGGTAGGAGTCATCTCCATGATATTATTCTTTTGGGGTGTTCATTACATCAGTATTGGAAGCGCTGTAACGTTACGTTATGTGTCACCTATTTTCGCTGGTTTATTAGCGGTTATTTTTTTGAGAGAAGTCATCAAGCCTCTACAGTGGCTCTTTTTTTTGATGGCATTTGCGGGTGTATTTTTGATTAAAAGTTACGATCCTTCTGGATCGAATTTCGGTGTATTTCTAGTTTTATTAGCGGCTTTCTTTTCCGCAATTGTTTATATTTTAATTTCCAAAATAGGGAAAGGTGACCATCCTGTCGTAGTGGTACATTATTTTATGTTGATTGCAACTTTGGTAGGAGCGGTAGGAACTGTTTTTTCATGGAAAGCTCCTAATGGACAAGACTTGATGCTTTTATTAAGTCTTGGTTTTTTTGGTTTTTTTGGACAGTTGTTTATGACCAAAGCATTTCAAAATGCAGAGGCACATATGGTGGCACCATTTAAATACGTTGAGGTTTTATTTACTTTGGCTTTTGGTGTTTTTGTACTTCAGGAAACATATGATTTTTATCACCTTCTGGGGACTTTTTTAGTCATTTTTGGTTTGATTCTTAATGTGGTGTACAAAACCAAGTATAAAAAAAACCGCCCGAAGGCGGCATAAGTTTTATTGCGACCATTCTTCTATAGCCCTTGTGTTCAGCCGTACATAGTCTTGATTTCCTGCCTTTTCCGCCAGTTCTAATGATGATTTGGCTGCTTCGATCGCTGCTTCTTTTTCATCGAGATCTGCGAGAATCAACGATTGTTGTCGGTACATCCAATACTTTCCTGGGTCCATTTCAATAGCTTTGGCAATCCACTTTTTAGCAGTTTGTAGGGCTCTTCCACTTTCGCGGTAGTAGACTGCTGCCTGATAAAGATCACCTGCTTTTGGGCTGCCGTTCATTGTTTTTTTAATACTTGCCATTGTTTTTTCGTCAGTAGGAACCTTTAAAGGGATCGTAACTTCAGTTTTTTCCCAACTTAGTCGAATATTAGCTCCAGCATTTGTTAAGTCATCTATACTTATGGTAAACGATTCTACAAATTTTTCTAAACTTTGAGTAGGAGCCTCAATTACTGCGGCAACGGATTTCGATTGCCATTCTGAGGGGATTCCCAAATTTTCGATTTCCGTGTAAAAAAAGAGTTCCCAAAGATTTTCTCCTGGACGTGAAAATAGGGCATAGGTGCCAGCAGCTAAAGCTTGTCCTCCTACGATCACAGGATCGCTAAACGTTATAGTCGTATTCTTGTTAGCACCGGTTCGCCAAATACTTCCAAAGGGTACCAAATCCCCCATAATAGTTCTCCCACGCATTGCGGGACGTGAATATTCTATTTTGACTTCGGTCAAACCCACCACTTGTTCCAGTTTGGATAGGGGACTTGGTTGGGGAGTTTGGATTTGTGCCATAGCAATGCCTCCACACATAAGGATAAGTAGCTTTAAATGTTTCATAATTTAGATTTAAGGTGTTATTTAAAAAGAATTTTTACTAAGGTACTGTTTATTGTAATTACACACCAATAAGCAATTGTTGAAAACAAGAACTATATTTTGTTTAATTATCATTAAAAATACTTAAACATTTAGTATGTTTGTGAAAATTTGACAGGCTATGAAAATCTATCGTTTGGAAACGATTCAGAACTTACCCATTACCCAAACTGAGGCCTGGGACTTCCTGTCTAACCCAAAGAACTTGAAACGTATTACCCCAGATTATATGGGGTTTAAAATTGTGAGTGGAGCTTCAGAACGTATGTTTGCGGGTCAAATAATCCAATATGTTGTAACACCTGTATTGGGTATTCCAACCACCTGGGTTACAGAGATAACGCATGTAGAAGAGGGAAATTATTTTGTAGATGAACAGCGATTTGGACCCTATGCCCTTTGGCATCACAAGCATTTTATCAAGCCGATTAAAAATGGGGTTGAAATGACTGATATAATTGATTACAAAATCCCTTTCGGAGTTTTTGGAAGAATGGCACATCCGATTGTTGTTGCTCCAAAATTGAAAGAAATTTTTGAATACCGTGAAAAAGCATTAATTGAACTTTTTGGAACCTATCCTTCATGATTAAAGAAAAAAACATATTAATTATAGGAGGTACTTCTGGTATTGGCCTAGCTCTTGTGGAGCTAATATCCGCTACAAACAATGTCTTTGTCGCGAGTCGATCTAATGATTCAATTGCGAATTTGGATGTACAACACATACCTTTTGACGCTACCACAGATATTTTGGATGTCTCTTTACTCCCCGAACACTTGGACGGATTTGTGTATTGTCCAGGGAGCATCAATCTTAGACCTTTTAGAGGATTGTCTGCGGAAGCTTTTGAGAAAGATTTTCAAATTAACGTATTGGGTGCTGTGAATTCATTAAAGGCGGTTTTGGGACTGCTCGGAGCAAGTGAGAATCCTTCTGTAGTATTTTTTAGTACAGTAGCTGTCCAAACCGGAATGCCTTTTCACAGTTCTGTAGCGGCTTCTAAAGGAGCCATAGAGGGGCTTGTACGTTCTCTTGCTGCAGAGTTTGCCCCTAAAATTCGAGTCAATGCCATAGCACCTTCTTTAGTAAATACTCCTATGGCCTCTAAGTTTTTAAACAATGAGACCAAAATGGAAAAGGCGAATGAACGTCATCCACTAGGGCGTATAGGAAGTGCCAAAGAAATTGCACAATCCACAGCTTTTCTCTTAGGAGAAGAAAGTAGTTGGATGACCGGACGAGTGTTGCAGCTCGACGGTGGAATAGGGAATTTAAAAACCTAACCGATTTGGAGAAATACACCTTGTTTTGGTTTCGAAGAGACTTACGGATTGAGGACAATCACGGGTTATTCCAGGCCTTACAAGGAGAAAATAAGGTAATGCCCATTTTTATATTCGATCCTGACATCTTGGATCAATTGCCAAAACAAGATGCACGTGTTGAATTTATTTTATTAGCCTTGGGTGCCATTGATGTTGCTATGAAGAGGAACCGATGTAATGTTGGAATATATCATGGTACCCCCAGGGCTATTTTTCAAGAACTTATTGAAAAAGGAACTATAGAAAAGGTAGTTTGTAATGAAGACTATGAACCCTATGCCCTTGAGAGAGATGCTGAAATAAAAAAGTTGCTCGCTGAAAAAGGAGTGGGTTTTGAATCCTATAAAGATCAAGTCATTTTCGCAAAAGACGAAGTGACCAAAGACGATGGAACACCCTACAAGGTTTATACCCCTTACTCTAGAAAATGGCTTTCCCATTTTGAAGAAAAACCATTGGTCCATTTCCCTTCTGAGGACTTCCTTCACCATTGCGTTCAAAAAATACAACCCTCCTGTAATCTTGAAGATTTAGGCTTTTCAAAAAGTCCTGTGGCGCAGCCCGAAGTGCTTTTTAATGAAAAAGTCATAGACCACTATGAAGCGACACGAAATTTTCCTGCACTAAATCAAACCTCGAGATTAGGGACTGCCCTTCGGTTTGGAACTGTCAGCGTTAGAAAAGTAGTAAAAAAAGCCGCTTCGAGGATAAACAATACCTTTTTAAAAGAATTGATATGGAGAGAGTTTTTTATGCAAATTTTGTGGCATTTTCCAAAGACTCCAACTCAAAGTTTTAAACCTCAATACGAACGAATCGAGTGGCGGAACAATGAAAAAGAATTTGCTCAGTGGTGTGCGGGTGAAACGGGCTATCCTTTAGTAGATGCTGGAATGCGCGAACTCAATCAGACTGGCTTTATGCACAATCGCGTCCGTATGTTGGTAGGAAGTTTTTTGTGCAAGCATCTACTTATTGATTGGCGGTGGGGAGAAGCCTATTTCGCTGAAAAACTATTGGATTATGAAATGTCCAGTAATGTTGGAAACTGGCAATGGGTAGCAGGTTGCGGTGTTGATGCTGCACCTTATTTCAGGATTTTTAATCCAACAGAGCAAATTAAAAAATTTGATAAAGAACTCCTTTACATCAAAAAATGGGTGCCTCATTTTCAAGAACTCGAATATCCCCAGCCGATAGTAGATCATAAAATGGCTCGAGAACGTTGTTTGAATACGTATAAATTGGCTTTGAACCAACGATGAAAGGTGTTTTAAAGCAGCATCTACCTGAAAAAGTATGTGTCCAATGCGGTAGACCTTTTCAATGGAGAAAAAAATGGGAGCGCGATTGGGAACAGGTTAAATTTTGTAGTAAAAAATGCAAGAAAGAAAAAGTAAGGCTCTAATTTGGTTACGCAATGATTTGCGACTTTCAGATCATTTCGCATTTCATCATGCAGCGCAGCATACTGAAGGGGCTGTAGCCTACTATACTTTTGATCCCAAGCACTACATTGAGACTTCTTGGGGATTCAAAAAAACTGGAAGTTTTCGAGCACAGTTTGTAATTGAAACTCTCCATCAACTAAAACATGACTTGGCTCAAAAAAACATTAGTCTAATTGTAGATACTCAAGCCCCCGAAATTGGTATTTCTCAATGGACTCAAAAGTTAAGTATTACAGATGTGTACTATCAAGATGAGTGGACGAGAGAAGAAAAAATTTCTTCAGAATCTGTGCGTAAAGAACTCACATCAGCGATTACCATACACACTTTTTACGATCAATTTTTATTTCATCCTGAAGACATTCCTATGGAAATTGAGAACCTTCCGGAGGTATTCACCACTTTTAGAAAGATCTGTGAAAAAATGGGTAGGGTACGTCCTTGCTTTTCAGAGATTTCGGCCTTTCCTAAAGGAAACCTCATTCCTCAAGAGTTCAAAATCCCTACAGTTAGTGATTTAGGACTTTCTCAAGTAGAACGACATCCTCATTCTGCTTTTCCTTTCAAAGGCGGTTCTCGTTCTGGAAAACAACGCATGGATCATTATTTTTGGGAAACGGAAAAACTTTCTTTCTACAAGCAAACACGAAATGGGTTGTTGGGCATAGATTATAGCTCTAAACTCTCTGCTTGGTTGTCCAACGGATCCTTGTCAGCAAGACAAATCTACTGGGAAGTAATGGCGTATGAGAATGAAGTAAAAAAAAATCAATCCACCTATTGGATGATTTTTGAGTTGATTTGGAGGGATTACTTCAAATATATTTCATTAAAACATGGTGATAGAATTTTCCATTTGGGAGGGATTTTAAAAAAAACATATCATTGGAATAACCACCCCAGTAAATTAGCATCCTGGATCAACGGAACCACTCAGGAACCTTTTGTAAATGCAAATATGATTGAGCTTTTGAAAACAGGATGGATGAGCAATCGAGGAAGACAAAATGTAGCCTCATTTTTTGCAAAAAACCTTTTGATGGATTGGCGGATGGGTGCCCACTATTTTGAGTCTCAACTTATAGATTATGACGTACACAGTAACTATGGAAATTGGATGTACGTAGCGGGTGTAGGAAATGATCCTCGCAATCGAAAATTTAACGTTCGAATGCAGGCAGAGCGTTATGATGAAGGAGGAAAATTTCAACGGTTGTGGAATCAGCAAACTCTTTTTGAATGAAAATACGGTTACTTCTTGGAGATCAACTTAACTCAACTCATCCTTGGTTTGATGTCGTTGACGATGAGGTACTTTATGTGCAAATGGAAATGCGACAAGAAACAGATTATGCCCCTCATCATATCCAAAAATTGATTGCTTTTTTTGGAGCCATGAGAAATTTTCATCAAGAATTAGTTCAAAATGGACACCATGTACTTTACATGACACTCGATGCCCCAGACAATCGACAAGACTTGACACAAAATCTTCAGGAAGTTATAAGAAAACACCCTACCGTTTCTTTTTCTTATCAAAGTCCAGATGAGTACCGATTGGCGGAGCAATTAAAGAATTTTTGCAAGCAATTAACGATTCCTACAGAGGAGGTAGATACCCATCATTTTATGGCATCTCAAGAGGAGTTACATGATTATTTTACAGGAAAAAAACAGTACGTTCTCGAGTTTTTCTATCGTAAAATGCGCAAGAAGTTTGATTTGTTAATGGCGGGGGTACAACCCGAAGGAGGGCAATGGAATTTTGACAAACACAACCGTAAAAAATGGAAAGGGACTCCTGAAATACCGAATGTTTATTCTCCTGGAAAAACTGGGTTAAAACACCTTCATCAGCTTTTTCAAGAGCAAGGAGTGAAAAGTATAGGGTATTTTGATCCTGAGACGTTTATCTATCCTTTAAGTCGTGCAGAGTGCTTAGAGCAGTTGGACTATTTTTGCAACCATCTATTGGTGCATTTTGGAGACTATCAGGATGCCATGCATACCGAAGAATTGAATCTTTTCCATTCACGACTTTCTTTTGGACTGAATACCAAAATGATCTCACCACTTGAGGTAGTGGGTACGGTCATTGAATACTATCGTGAACATACGGCGGATATTGACCTCTCTCAGGTAGAGGGTTTTGTTCGACAAATTGTAGGTTGGCGTGAGTACATGCGGGGAATATACTGGACACAAATGCCCCATTACAAAAAGAAAAATGCTTTAGAAAATAAAAATCCGCTCCCTGAATTTTACTGGACTTCAAATACCAAAATGAATTGTTTGCATCAGAGCATTAAAAACTCATTGGATCACGCCTATGCCCATCACATACAAAGATTAATGATTTTAGGGAATTTTGCTCTTTTGGCTCAGGTGGATCCACTTCGCGTAGATGATTGGTTTTTAGGAATATATGCCGATGCTGTGGAATGGGTTCAGCTTCCCAATACTCATGGAATGAGTCAGTGGGCAGATGGTGGAATTGTAGCCACAAAGCCCTATGTTTCTGCTGCCTCTTACATAAATAAAATGGGAAATTATTGTGAAAGCTGTAGCTATGATAAAAAGAAACGTATAGGAGAGAACGCCTGCCCTTTCAATAGTTTATATTGGAATTTTTTGGATGATAAAAAAGTGTTTTTTTCCAAGAATAATCGGATGGCAATGATGCTGCGTCTGTTAGAAAAAATCCCTGCTGCAGAATTGTCAGAAATCAAAGCACGTGCGCATCAGATTTTAAAAACACCAGATGCCTACTAAACACCCACCTCTTTCTGTGGTATGGTTAAAGCGCGACCTTAGACTGGAAGATCACGAAGCTCTTTCTGCAGCTTTGGAAGGGCGTAAATCGGTCTTATTGCTATACGTTGCAGAGGAAACTTTGCTAGCAGAAGAGCATTTTAGTTCCCGCCATTTGAATTTTATCAAAGAATCAATTGCCGATATGAACCGTCGTTTGGTTCAATTCAATACAGAAGTATTAGCTGTCCATGGTGAAGTTGTTGCTGTTTTAGAAATCCTTCATCAAGAATTTGAAATTGAAGCGGTATATTCTCATTATGAGACTGGAATTGGATTGACTTATCGAAGAGATTTAGAATTGCAAAAGTGGCTTAAGTCAGAAGGAATTATTTGGTTGGAGTATCGTCAACAGGGAGTTTTTCGAGGTCTTCAGAATCGAAAAAGCTGGACGGAAATGTGGGAAGAATTTATGCAAAAACCCCAGAAGCCTTATCCTAAAAAAGAACAAAAATTTGTTGCGGTTCACACACTAAAAAAAATACAGTCCAAGTTCAAGTTGATGGATTTAAATACAATACCCAACTCAAAAGTTCAACCAGGAGGGGTCACCTATGCCAAACGTTATTTGAATTCCTTTTTTGAAGGACGTTATATGAATTATCAAAAACATATTTCGAAACCTGATTTGGCTCGTAGGAGCTGCAGTAGGCTTTCTCCTTACATTGCCTATGGAAACCTTTCGATGAGGCAAGTGCTTCAGCGAACAGAAGAAGAAAAAGCAAAGGGTAAAAAAGGTTTTGGTATAAAGGCATTTGAATCTCGTTTGCGCTGGCAGTCACATTTTATTCAAAAATTTGAAATGGAATGTAGTATGGAATTCCAAAGTGTCAACCGGGGATATCACCGTTTGTTAAAACCTGTGAATCTGGCGTATGTTGAAGCATGGGAACAAGGAAAGACAGGAGTACCTATGGTCGATGCAGCCCTTCGCTGTTTAGTAGAAACAGGATACTTGAATTTTAGAATGCGAGCTCTGGTGGTTTCTTTTTTTGTGCATCAATTGTGGCAGCCTTGGCAAGCATGCTCGGCATTTTTAGCGCGTCAATTCCTCGATTTTGAGCCAGGGATACATTTTCCTCAGTTGCAAATGCAAGCAGGAGAAACGGGAATTAATACATTACGTATTTACAATCCTGTTAAAAACGGTATAGAACATGATCCTTTTGGAAATTTTACCAAACAATGGATCCCAGAGTTAAGACACCTTCCCGATGAATTGATTCACACCCCTTGGGAAATTACTCCTTTTGAAGAAGAAATATATCAGTTTGAAAAAGGGAAAAGTTATCCCAATCCTATAGTGGATTTGGATAAAACAAGAAAGTTTGCCTCAGAAACCCTTTGGAAGATGCAAAAAGATCCTGAGGTATATCAGGAAAGTAAACGGATATTAAAAAGACATACATTGAACCACAGAAGAATGCACTAGATGAAGAAAAATAAGCCTAGTTTAACCGAAGTACAAATAGATCGAGTAATTGAAATGGCATGGGAAGATCGTACTCCTTTTGATGCAATTTTAGTCCAATTTGGCCTCAGTGAACAAGAAGTGATACAGCTGATGCGAAGGGAAATGAAACCTTCGAGTTTTAAAATGTGGCGGGCACGTGTTCAAGGCCGAAGTACCAAGCACAGCAAAAGTCGTTCCGAAGAGATCAAACGTTTCCGTTGTTCACGACAACGAACCATAACCAACAATAAAGTATCTAAAAGATGATTTTTTTTGTAACTTAAATCAAAAAAAGTCATGTCCCAAAACAAAACTCAACCTACATCTTTACCCGTCAAGCTTTTTTTAGACGATATACCTGATGACCAAAAAAGAGCCGACAGTTGGAAACTTTACAATCTTATGGAACGTCTTACCAATACCAAAGGGTGTATGTGGGGAACCTCTATTGTTGGTTTTGGTGAATACCATTACAAATATAAAACGGGTCGAGAAGGCGATTGGTTCGTTTGCGGTTTTTCTCCTCGAAAAAACGCCTTGTCCATATACTTAATGTGTGATCTCTCCCAACTTTCATTGGAGGGATTGGGGAAGCACAAAAAAGGAAAAGGGTGTTTGTACATTAAAAAGCTAGAGGATATCGATTTTCAGGTGTTGGAGCGTATCGTAAAGACTAGTATAGAAAGATTGAAATAGTCCTTTTAGTAACGTACTTCTACATTCATACCTACACTCGCTGAACCTACTTTAGACCACGAGCCTTGGCTTACTTCTCTTGCGATCAGAGGGGATCCAAAAAAACCTCCTGAAAAAAACAACTTTCCAGGACCTAAGTCCTCGATCCATTCAATGGAGACAAAAAAATCTTGATCGATTACAATTTCGTAAGGAGTCAAATCTTTACTAACGATACCTGAGCTGATGTCGGTCTCCACGATGATGTTTTCATTCAACAAGGTCTGCTCTGGAAGACCGTCTTTAAGGCTGTAAAAGTTTAATCGAAAGCGTATAGGACCGTAGTCGTTTTCAACCAGAGAGACATTAAATTTTTTTAAAATCATCGGATTTTTTCTCCCTCGTACTATAAAGCCCATTTCATTTCCTAGTTTATTGGTAGTGAAAGCTGCATAAATAAGTTGTGAGGTAGTTTTATTTCCTAGAATTTTCGTTTGGTATTTATTCCTCTGGGTAGTTAAAACCACTTCTTCTAATGCAGTTGCCTTTTCTTCTAAAGAAATGGTGAGAATTTGTAAATCTAAATAATCTTTAAGGATGAAATCTCGAGATTCAAATCCGATCATAGAAAAGCGTAAAGTCGCATCGTTGTATTGATTTGCGGGCACTTCCAGCTCAAAATAACCTGACTCATCTGAAACGGTGCCAATATTTTGATTTACTAAGCCAATATTGACATACGGCAGTGGTTCTTGGGTAGTAGCGTCCAAAACTTGGCCCACTATATCTACTTGACCATAGCCAAAGTATTGAATAAGGCAAAATAAGAGTAGGTATAGGGGGGTGTATTTCATGGGACTTTTTTACTTCATGTTTTTACACGTTCAATTTTCGCGCCAATTTGTTTTAAACGGGTATCGATGTTTTCATACCCTCTGTCGATCTGCTCGATATTATGGATGATACTTTTTCCTTTTGCGGAAAGTGCGGCAATGAGTAGTGATACTCCAGCACGGATATCAGGTGAAGTCAATGTAGCTGCTTTCAGTTGAGATTTAAAATCATGACCAATAACAGTAGCGCGATGCGGATCACAAAGAATTATTTTTGCCCCCATATCGATTAATTTATCTACAAAAAACAAGCGACTTTCAAACATTTTTTGATGGATTAGGACACTTCCACGCGCCTGGGTAGCTACGACCAAAATAATACTGAGTAAATCTGGCGTAAAGCCTGGCCAAGGTGCATCTGAAATGGTCAATATAGAGCCGTCAATATAACTTTGTATTTCGTAACCCTCGTGATGCGCAGGAACAAAAAGATCGTCTCCTCTCTTTTCTAGGGTAATTCCCAGTTTACGGAATACACTAGGCAATTGACCCAAGTATTCCCAGCGTACATTTTTGATGGTAATTTCACTTTGGGTCATGGCGGCAAGTCCTACCCAGCTTCCAATTTCGATCATGTCTGGTAGAATGGTATGGTCTGTACCGGTAAGGGTTGTAACGCCTTCTATGGTAAGCAAATTGGAGCCAATTCCACTAATTTTTGCTCCCATACGGTTTAGCATTCCACACAGCTGTTGAAGGTAGGGTTCACAAGCTGCGTTGTAAATTGTGGTTTTTCCTTCGGCTAAAACAGCAGCCATAACGATATTTGCGGTTCCAGTAACAGAAGCTTCGTCTAAAAGCATATCTGTTCCTTTTAGTTTTTTGGCTTCCACACTGTAGAAATAGTCTTCTTTATCATAGTTAAAGGAAGCGCCTAATTTGATCAGACCCTCAAAGTGAGTATCGAGTCTTCTTCTTCCTATTTTATCTCCTCCAGGACGGGGAATACTTCCTTTTCCAAAACGTGCCAAAAGAGGACCTACAAGCATGATTGAACCGCGAAGACCTTTTCCGTCAACTTTAAATTGATTTGAATTCAGATAGTTCAGTTGTACCTGATCTGCTTTAAACTGATAGCTCCCTTGTTTTATTTTTTTTACTCCTACACCAAAATTTTTGAGTAGTTGAATGAGTTTATTGACATCAACAATGTCAGGAATGTTATGTATAGTAACGGTTTCAGGAGTAAGTAAAACAGCACACAGAATTTGTAATGTTTCATTTTTTGCCCCTTGAGGTGTTATCGAGCCTTTGAGGGAATGTCCTCCTTCAATAACGAATGATTCCATAGTCAATTAATACCTTTTTCTGTTGCGTTTTCTTGGATGACTTTGATTACTGCTAGGGCCGCTTCCGTTTTTGCTTTTAATTTTAATCAGTTCTGCAGAGTCGCTTAAGGGTAATTGAGCAGCGGCGACTTTGAGTTTTCCACCAGAAAGTTCTTCCAAATGCGCTAAGATTAATACATCTTCCACAGTGTCTTTATTCCAACTAAGGAAGTTTTTCTTCATGTGGTTGGCAATGGTAAATACCAGTACATCCTTTAATTCACCTTCTTCCCAATCCACGGCCACATCGATCATACGTTTGATGTTGTTCCCATAAAAACGATATTTGGGAAAGTTTTGAGGATAAGCGAGTTTTTCGGGTTTCATGTCAAGGAGCTCCTTCTGGGGTTTATCAAAAGGACTATCAACTTCAATATCAAAATTTGCCATGATAAAAAACTGATCCCAAAGTTTATGTTGAAAATCAGGAACATCACGCAAGTGGGGATTTAGATTTCCCATAACTCCAATGATGGCTTTGGCTTTTTTGTTTCGTTCATCGATGTTAGTTTCTTCTTTAACCAATTCGATCATTTTGTGAATATGTCTTCCATATTCAGGGATAATAAGCTGCTTGCGCGTAGTATTGTATTGCAAGGTTTCCATAAAGTGTTTTTGCTAGTAAAAAGGTGTCGTGTAAATATGTTGCAAGTTAGTAAATTCAATTTAACTCCCAAGCGATGTGTGTGCCATTATAGCGCAATAATTCCTTCTAATTTACTACTTTTCTTGTAAATATCAATGACTTGGTCGGGGGACTGCATTTCAATCTTTATACTTAGGCTCGTAAAGGTGTTTTTTGAAGATTTCTTTTCAGAAAAAGTTCCTTTTTTTGCATCAAAAAAAGATTTTAAATTTTCTAGATGGGGTGATTCCGATTTTACGATAAACTTGAAAAGGTAAAGCCCAGGCCAATTTTGGGAAGCTTCCAGTTGCTCATAAAAACGTGAATAAAAATCTTCTGAATGGGAGTTGGATTGCATGAAGGCACTTACTTTTGTGTAAAGATATTGGTTTTATACTTGTTACAAATGCAAAACAACAAAAGAATAGTTATAAGCGGTAGCCCTGGGGGAGGTAAAACCAGTATCATTGAAGGTTTAAAAGAAAGAGGTTTCACTACTTTTGAAGAATATTCTCGAACAGTAATTAAAGCAGGGCAAGAAGCAGGTACTACAAATCTTTTTTTAACTTCTCCTATAGAATTTAGCAAAGAGTTGCTCAAGGGGAGAACCCTGCAATTTGAAGCGTCAAATCAAATTTCGACTCAACATAAAGTAGTGTTTTATGACCGTGGGATTCACGATACCTACGCGTATCTTAAAGCCATAGGAAAGGCAACCCCCGCTTTTGAAAATCAGGTTTTTGAATACCAATATGATGCTGTCTTTTTGGTGACTCCTTGGCAGGACATCTATAGTAAAGACGCACAACGATTGGAGTCTTTTGAAGAAGCGAAAATGTATTACCCTTATATAAAAGAAGCCTATAGCAAACAGCATGAAATTATAGAAGTCCCCCATGGGCAAATTTCCGAACGCATTGCTTTTATCGAATCCTACATTATTTCCCATGGATAAAGTACAGCTTCTTAAAAAATATTGGGGATACTCTCAATTTCGACCCTTTCAAGAAGAAATCATCACCACGGTTCTCAAAGGGGAAGATGCTATGGTGATCCTTCCCACAGGAGGAGGAAAATCTTTGTGTTATCAATTGCCTTCTTTGCTTTTAGAAGGTACAGTTTTGGTCATTTCTCCATTGATTTCACTAATGGAAGATCAAGTTAAACAACTTGAAAGGAGAGGTATCAAAGCGATGTATTTTGAATCTCATCCCAAAAGTCTTCCTTTACAGCAACAGATCGACAATTGCATTCACGGAAATTACAAATTGGTTTTCAGTGCTCCAGAACGTTTTTTAAACCCCAGTTTTATCGAACAACTTACCCAGGCAAAAATTGCCTTAATTGCAATAGATGAAGCACATTGTATTTCAGAATGGGGTCATGATTTTAGGCCTTCCTATCGGAAGTTGAATGTATTGCGAGCACACTTTCCGCAGGTTCCTCTAATGGCACTCACCGCATCTGCAACTCCTGCAGTTATAAACGATATGCAAACCCTACTTGGTTTGGAACATGCTCGATGCGTTAAGGACTCATTTGAACGTTCCAATATTGCTTATAAAATTTGGAATACAGAGGACAAATTTAATACCGTAGTACAACTATTAAATTACCATAAAGGATCGAGTATAATTTATTGTAATACAAGAAAACAAACGGAATATTTAGCACAATTTCTAAAGCAGAGTGGGTATAGTGCGGACTTCTTTCACGGAGGACTTTTAGCAGAAGATAAAAAAGAAAAGTTGGCCGCATGGCAAGAAGGAATTGTCACTCATATGATTGCCACTACCGCTTTTGGAATGGGGATTGATAAAGCCGATGTTCGAGTAGTTATCCACACACAAATTCCTGATAGCATTGAAAATTTTTATCAAGAAACCGGGCGTGCAGGTAGGGATCAAAAACTAGCCCATACATATTTATTAGCTCACCCGGGCGATGTGAGAGCATTAAAAAGCCAATTTTTAGATCGTATTCCTTCAAAAAAAGAAATTCAAGACACCTATAAGGACTTATATAATTTTTTACAAATTGCCTATGGGGAGGGTAAAGACCAAGTGTATTCTTTGGATCTCAAAAGATTTTGCAAACGGTATGAAAAAAGTGTATCAAAAACAGAACACACCTTAAGATTGTTGGAACAAGTGGGACTTTTTCATCTTGCCAATTCTAGAGAAATGCAGTTGCAAGTCCGTGTGACTGTTTCCTCAAATGAAAGTACAGCCTATATGTCTAGAGGTACAGATTCTGGTCAACTGTTGGAATATTTGATGCGTCAAAATCCCCACCTTAGAACAGAATCGTCCTTTTTGTCTCCACAGCAATTGTGTAAGGCTTTACAGTGCTCTCAGGAGCGCCTTTTGAATGCGCTTGAGACTTTACAAAAACAGGGAGTTATTGTATTTTCAAAACATGAGTCTAATATTTATATCACTCCTCTGACTCCAAGAGAGGATGAATATACCTTGCGTCCTGCAGTGGAATGGTCCGAGAAAATCTACGCTATCAAAAAGAAAAAGATTCAGGCCATAATTCAGTTTGTAGAAGATGAGGATCATTGCAAGCGCAATGCCATTCTAAAGTACTTTGGTGAAAAGAAAAATGACCTATGTGAGCAGTGTTCTGCCCATTCGTGTAAGCAATCGCTGGAGGTAGAAAAGGGTTTTGAAGATAAAATCAAGAGCCTTCTTAAATCAGCGCCGCATTCCCTACAGGAGATCAAACAAAAGTTGTATTTTGAACCTCAAGCACTACATTCTTATTTGAGTCAATGGTTGGCACAAGAATATATCATAGAAACCGAATCGCATAAATACAGTTGGATCCATGAATCGTAAAAACAAACTTCCTTCTCTGATTTTTTTCGGAACCCCAGAGTTTGCTCGATATTGTTTGGAAGCTCTTTTGGAAGCAGGATTTCCTGTAAAAGGGGTGGTTACAGCTCCAGACCGGAAAGCCGGCCGTGGGAAGCACGTTCGTAGTTCTGCGGTAAAATCTTTGGCGTTATCACGTGGATTGACTCTTTTACAGCCCCCAAATCTGAAAGATCCTGAATTTATCAATGAATTAAAATCGTTGCAGGCAGACGTTCAGGTTGTGGTGGCTTTTCGGATGTTACCAAAAGGGGTTTGGGAACTTCCCAAGATGGGAACGATCAATTTACACGCCTCTCTTTTACCACACTACAGAGGTGCAGCCCCTATTAATTGGGTGCTGATGGATGGGTTACACAAAACAGGGGTGACGACCTTTTTAATCAATGAGCAAATTGATACAGGGGCAATCCTGATGCAAAGCGAAGTAGAAATTGCTCCCACGGATGATGCGGGAACCTTACACGATAAATTAGTGAAAATCGGAGCCCCTTTGATCATTGAAACCCTGAAAGGTATTTCTACTGGCAATTTGATTTCAAAAGCACAGCAGTGGGAAGGAACTGAAAAGCAGGCACCTAAATTAACTTCTGAAAACACCGAATTGGATTGGACGGCCCCTTTAGAGCGGATTGCAAATAAAGTCAGAGGATTGAGCCCCTATCCGGGTGCATGGTCGGTATTTACAAATAATGGAAAAGAGGAGCGAATTAAAATTTTTTATGCTGAAGTTCTTCACCTCGCCCATGAGCATCCAGCAAAAAAAATTGTGATTCAAGAAGACCAACTTCTGATTGCTCATGCTGAAGGCTACCTAAATTGTATTGAAATTCAGCTTCCCAATAAGAAACGAATGCCTGCAAATGCCCTATTAAATGGGTATCATTTTGCCTCCGACTCGTATATTTTGTAAGAAATCTCCTTGTCATTATCAACAAAACCCCTTATTTATTAACAAAACAGCGTATTTCCCTAGGTTTTTTAAGGCTCGACGAAAAAACCATATAAATTTGTTAAATAACCTTTAATATAATAATTATGAACAAAACAGAATTAATTGACGCAATGGCGGCTGATGCTGGCATTTCGAAAGCAGCAGCAAAAAAGGCACTTGAATCTCTTCTAGGAAGTGTTTCTGGTACACTTAAAAAAGGAGGACGTGTTTCTCTAGTAGGATTTGGATCTTGGTCTGTTTCTAAAAGAGCAGCTCGTGATGGAAGAAACCCTCAAACAGGTGCTACAATCAAAATTGCAGCTAAAAATGTAGTGAAGTTCAAAGCAGGTGCTGAATTATCAAGTACAGTAAACTAAGCTTCTGAAAAGCATTAATATAAAAGCTCCCTTGTGGAGCTTTTTTTATATTTATTAAATGAATACAGGAACCCTACTTGTTGCTACTCCTTCTGTAATGGGAGATGTAAACTTTCATCGCGCAGTAGTACTACTTGTGAATCATAAAGATTCAGGAAGTATTGGTTTTATAATAAATAAAAAAATAGAATATACTTTGGACGAGGTAATGGACGGTGTTCAATCGAAACAACCTTTGTATTTTGGAGGTCCCGTAGAACCCGATAATTTGTTTTACATACATACGTTGGGAAACCAAATATCCAACAGTATTCCGATCACAGAATCACTATACTGGAATGGAGACTTTGAGCAAGTAATCCAATTGATGGATGCTGGGAAATTGAACCCAGACCACATTCGTTTTTTTCTTGGATATAGCGGTTGGAGTGAAGGGCAACTGGAGGCAGAGCTTGAAGATAAATCTTGGGAACCTTTTAGTGTTAAATCCCCATTAGAATTGATCAAAATGCCCACAGAACAAATGTGGCAAGAGTGTATGGCAACGCTTGGAGGCTCCTATTTACTTTGGTCTAATGCTCCTGACAATCCCAGTTTCAATTAAGCTAAGCTTGAGGTAAAATCACTAAATAAGCGTGTAATTTTTTCTTGAGAATAATTGGTCTTTCGATAATTTGAAATATTTTGGAAGCCTTGTTCTAAAGAAAGTACGAAAAGAGCTTCGGATTGTTGAAGAGCAAAAGGATTCAGATCTTCTTCAGCCAAGTGATAAGTAGATTGTTGGTTTTCTAACCAATGATGAAATGCGGTTCGAAGGGCAAAATCTTGACAACCCGACTCTAGCTTTGGAGTAATCAATTGATCTTTCTGAACTAAATAGAGCGTCCCTTTTAAGGCTTCCACAAGATGCTTCTGTTCGTTGAGTAGCACGACATCTTCGAGTCCATTTTCTTCTGCATATCGTGCAGCCATAATCCTCAATCCTCTGTGAGTACTGGATAAGTTAGATAAATTCCCCGAAGTGATAAGTGCTTCTTTGTAGAGATCGATACTATAAGGTTGGATATCTAAACGCAAAGGGAGTGCTTCCTTTGAACTGATGATGAATTGAGTTTTTCCTTTGGTGGTGAAAAATTGGAGTTGAAAAAGGGCATTTTCGGGTATTGGGTTTTTATGTGGGTGAAGCTTTAGAAGTTCGTCTTGGAGTGCTTCCATTGTGTAGTCCATCGGAATATGAAAACGATATCTTCGTAAACTCGCAATGATTCGAAAGTAATGGGTTTCCCAAAAGAGGATTTGACCTTGTTGAAGGCGTACAGTTTCGAATATAGAAAAGGCATTAGTGCAGCTGTGTAGTAAGTCTTGATCCGCCAAGTTTAAATGGGGGATAAGGGCTCCGTTACAATTGTACATAAGGGTAGATTAACTCGAGCCTAGAATTTGCTTCAAACTAGAAATGAGATTGTCCCAAAGCATTTTAGCTTCTTCCATTTCGTCTTCTTCTGCAAAATCGGTCACGATGAGGGAAACATCATTGGTAATGTCGTCCACCTGGATTTTAAATTCAAAATAATATGGATTATTTTCTTCTTCATCTTCCTCCCATTGAAAACGAACACGTTCATTATTCTTTTTTTGGATTAGCTTGGCGTTTTCCTCAGAATCGTCCCATATGAAGGAGAAATTTTCTCCTCTTGAATTTACATTGTCCGCAAACCACTCTCCAAGTCCAGAAGGCGTTGATAAATACTGAAATAACAGCTGTTTTGAAGCGTGGAAATCGTATTCTATAGAAAAACTTTTTTTGTCACTCATTTGTATAAATTAAACATCCCAATATATTGAAAAATCAATAAGAAGCGTATTTATTTTAAAATATTTTCAAAGGGGTTGCTACTGCTGAATTATGTTTTTATATTTGCCCACCGAAAAGGCGAGGTAGCTCAGCCGGTTAGAGCGTCGGATTCATAACCCGGAGGTCGGGAGTTCAAGTCTCCCTCTCGCTACAAAAGCAAGAAAACGGTTATACTTTAAAGGTGTAACCGTTTTTAGTTTTTATCAGAATGCTTTTAGTCTAGGGCAATTTGAATAAATCTTCTACTTTACAATTTAGTGTTTTTGCCATTTTAAGTGCCAGTACAGTCAACGGAACATACACTCCGTTCTCAATGCATTGGCTTAATTGGAGATAAATGGATTTCCAACTGTTAGACACCAAATTGCTTTAAATGATGATTCAAGTGATACTCTGCCATTTGAATCCACTCTTTCGCACTCAATTTTCCAAAGTAAAAATGAGGGGGATAGTCATAGTCTTCCTCTAAAGAGTAAAAGGCTTGAAGGTGGAATTTTAGCAAAGCGATATCAGCAGAAAAATCTTTTGGTTTAGTACCGTTCCCTGCGGCTTGGTCGATTTCGGTAGGGGCGGGTACTGTTTTTTTGTTTTGAGCTAGTTTGATCACCTCTGCAGCACTGACTTTGGGCTTTTCACTTAGGGTCATTTTCCTAAGTACCAAACGGTAAAAGTCGGTACAATGACACACCATTTGCTGAACCGTCATTTTTCCATATTTGGGTTTATGGTCTTCTGTGAGTTGATCAATTCGATTTAAAAAGTCATTTATCATAGAATAATTTTTGAAAAACCAATCCGAGTACAACTGTAAGAACAGCCCCAATAAGATTCAACCATAAAAAGCTCACCACATCTTGGGAAAAAAGAATAATAATAAGAGCTTCTGAAAGTACTGCAGCCCAAAAAATAGCCTTCCCTTTAATGTGTTGGATGAAAATAGCAACTAAAAATACACCTAGAATGGTTCCATAAAATACAGAACCAATGATATTGACCAACTGGATCAAATTTTCGAAAAGGTTTCCTACACTAGCAAAAATTATAGCGATCAATCCCCAAGCCAGAGTAAAACCTTTTGAGGCTTTTACATAATGAGCATCAGATTTTTGTCCAACATTTCTTTGGTACAAATCTACCGTAGTAGTTGCGGCCAATGCATTGAGCTCAGAAGCCGTAGAACTCATGGCTGCAGAAAAGATTACGGCAATCAATAAGCCTATGAGTCCAGAGGGTAGATACCCTAAAATAAATGAGATAAAGACGTAGTCCTTATCATTGGTTTCTTGTTCTGGTGCAGCTTTATTAATCAGCGCTTTTGCGCTTTTCCGCTGTGCCAATTCCTTTGAGCTGAGCAGCTGAATTTCATCGGATTGACTTCCGCGAAGTAAGGCTGCCCTAAGTTTTTGTTGCGTATCTAAATTTTCGAATTCTAGTGTTTTAAATGCCTCAGATTCCGAAGTGTTTTTTACCGCAGCTATAGCTTTCGGATTGAAATGTATTGGAGCAGGTTCAAACTGATAAAACACGAATACCATAACCCCTACCAAAAGAATAAAAAATTGCATGGGCACTTTGAGCAAACCGTTCATTATAAGTCCCATTTGACTTTCTTTTAAGGATTTTCCAGAAAGATAGCGCTGGACTTGGGATTGATCTGTACCAAAATAAGAAAGCGCTAAAAACAAGCCTCCCGTTAATCCACTCCAAAACGTATATCGACTGTTCATGTCGATGCTAAAATCCAACACTTCCAATTTTCCTGCCTTTCCAGCAATCTGTAGTGCATCCGAAAAGGAGATTCCTTCTGGAAAACGACTGATAATAAAGCCAAAGGCAATAAACATTCCTAAAAAAATGACGAACATTTGTTGTTTTTGAGTGACGTTCACCGCCTTGGTTCCTCCGATGAGTGTGTAAGTAATTACCAAAGTTCCTACAAAAAGAACCATCAATTTTAGATCCCACCCCAAGACCACACTTAGAATAATAGCTGGTGCATAGATGGTAATTCCTGCCGCAAGACCCCGTTGCACTAAAAATAATATGGCTGTAAGTGTTCGTACCCTTAGGTCAAAACGATTTTCTAAAAACTCATAGGCGGTATATACCTTTAAACGGTGGTAAACTGGAATAAAAAACAAGCATATGATCAGCATGGCAAAAGGCAATCCAAAATAGAATTGTACAAAGCCCATCCCGTCATGGTAGGCTTGACCTGGAGTCGATAAAAAGGTAATGGCACTTGCTTGTGTAGCCATGACCGAAAGCCCTACAGTCCACCAACGCGCTTCATTTCCCCCTTTGAGGTATTCCTGAATGTTTTTATGGCTGTTGTTCTTCCAAATACCGTATAAAACGATAAAGGCTAAGGTGCTAATTAAAATAATCCAATCCAGTAATTCCATCAGCTAAAATTGATCATAAAAAGATAAAAACCAAGCCAGTACACCAGATTCATTCCAATTAATATAAAATAGGTGGTGTTTTTCATTGACCGTAAGAAATCAGATTCGCAAAAAGACGATATGCTCCCGGAACTCCTGCAGGAAGTTCTCTAAAGAAACTTAAGCCTGTAAAAATGAATTTTCCTTGGCCGTAATCTGTCACAAGCAAACTTCCCATTTTTTGACTTTCTCCTTTGTCATTGATTGAAAATAGAGGTTCGAATTTCTCATCCCAACGATTGGCAAAATACAAGCCACGTTCTTGAACCCAACCTTCAAAGTCTTCGGAGGTAATTTTATTTGGCTCATTCAGCAAGGGATGTTCCTTGTTTAAGAAACGAACTTCAGCATGTTCATCAGTGACGCGATCTCGGGAAAGTTGTAGTGGATAGGGTGCCATTATAGACGGATCAAATCCTCTACTGGTGTTGTATTGTACGATAACGGTTCCTCCTTGTTTGACATAATCCCAGAGAATTTGATTTTTAAAAGCAAGGTCTTTATGCACATTAAATGCACGAATTCCAACAACTAGAGTAGGAAAGGGGAGTAGGGCTTCCAGTCGTAGATCTCCAATATCAAATTCGGTTACTTCGACACCAATATTCCTTAAACTTTCTGCTACTTTATCGCCAGCTCCTTTGAGGTAAGCGATAGCTTTGACTTTAGATTGAAGATCAATTTTGGATGCTCTGGTTTTATTGGGACGTAATAAGTATTGTTTTGAAATGTGGGGGTAATCAATTTCTTCTAGCGCCATATCGTAGGTCATACCCTGTTCATATACTTTTGCGGAAAAGATACCTGTACTGCTTCCCTTTGGGGGAGATACCTCAAAAAAATATTCTTTCATTGCATTTTTTTGTTCAATATCAACTTCTTGTTTCTCAGGAAGTACAGTCCAATTTTCGGGTGTGTCTAGACCAACAGTTCCTTTGAAGTTTGCCACATGAGCCTGTACTTGAAGTCTGACTTTTTTGGGTGTAGTTTCTTTAAATAAAAGTACTTTTTCGCTCAGTTGGGTTGTGGCTCGAGGCAAGATTTGAAAGTTTTGAACTATTTCTCCTGCCACACGATCGGTGGTACGGTAGGTGAGGGGTACAGAAAGGGGTATTGGTGTATTATCGATCAATACAGTAAACTGAACCGAAACAGGATTAGGAGTTTCCGCCAAACCTTTTAGCGTTTCTTCTTCAACCCTATAATTTCCTAAATCACCCTCTTTCAAAAGCCAGTAGGGTGTAGTGTTTAGGTTGGGAATCTTAAAATTTAAATTGGTTTCCCAAACTTGATTTTGGAGAAGTGTTTGTTGAGGTTGTAGCTTTAAAGCGCCCGAAATATTTTGAAGCTGAATGGAAATGGGACTGGGGTTTAAGGCCTTTAAGCTTATGGGAAGTGAAGTATTGGCAACCCCAACTTCTTGAGTGGTGTTAAATTGCAATCGCAATCCAATACAGCTTTGAATCAATTGTGTTACCTCCTCCAATTTGATTGTTTTCCAGTGTCCATTTTCTAATTTTGAAATTGCTAGATAGATTTCAACCAATGCGGAAACACTTTGATAGGGCTTCTCAAGATCAAAATTAGTAATAAGCACATTAACTAGTTCTTTAATTTTTTCGCCTCCTTTTACGCGAGTCCAATGGGTGTCAATCCCCTCGAAAGGGTCTGAATTTGCGGGCATATTTCCATTGATTAATTCCAAATATTCCGTTTGGGTTCCCAAACTTGGGGAACTTCCAAAGCCTTGTGATTTATGTTGGCTTCTACTTCGAGATGCAACTTCTTCATTCGTTCTTCCTAACAGCAGGTCTACAGGATTGCTTTCCAGTGGAATCATATTGCTTTTATCTGCTTTTTCAAATTGAGCACGACCACCGTAAGCCCACCAAGAGGTATTGTAAAATTGACGTTTGGGTTGCCACAAACTTACCCGATCCAATTGTTCTGGAAAGGCATTAGGGTCATTTGCTAAGTGAAATGCTTCTTCGCTGAGCATTGCTGAACTGGTATGATGCCCATGGGTACTTCCTGGCGTACGATGATCAAAACGATGAATGATGAGGTCGGGTTTAAAGGCGCGAATGCGATAAACGATTTGAGCTAGTATTTCCTGTTTATCCCATATGGATAGGGTTTCATCAGGATGTTTGGAATAGCCAAAATCGTTGGCAGTAGTAAAAAACTGTTGTCCTCCGTCTATTTTCCGAGCTTCCAGTAGTTCTTGGGTTCGGATTAATCCTAATCCTTCTCTAAGTTCAGTTCCAATTAAATTTTGTCCCCCATCTCCCCGTGTCATGGAAAGATAAGCAGCACGTGTATTGTAATGGTTTGAAAACAAAGAGATCAAACGGGTATTCTCGTCATCGGGATGGGCAGCAACATAAAGCACAGAGGAAAGGGTGTTGAGCTTTTTCATTTGCTTGTAAATGCGTGCAGCATCTTGTCCAAAGAGCCCATTGAGCATCAATAATGCGGTTAAAATAAAAGCTTTCTTCATCCTGTTTAATTTAATCCTAAAGAATCTCTAAACCTTTCATCTCCAAGTTTGTTTAGTTTCCAATAGGGAAGTTTTACCGTTTTGTTGATTTGGGCTCGTGTTGTCTGATCTGGATTTTTTAAATCTTGTTCCGTCCATCCCATGATGGTATGAGGCGCTTCTTTTGTAAAACGGATTGAAAGTTTGCGTTGAAGTTTTGGATAGGTGAGGGAATAGGTTTTGAGGCTATCGTTTTCTTCCAAAACAGCTTCGGCTTGGTACAGCGCTAAAGGTTGGTGTTTGAGACGTATGAATTCAAAAGAAGGAAGAAGCTCCAAGTTTCCCTGTGGAAGGCGGTCGGGTTGGGTTCGGATCCACATCCATAGTTCTTCTTCAGTCAAGGCGTCTTGAAACTGGAGATTTTGATCGGCTTCTCCTTCAAAATAGGAGTGACTTTTTACTTTTAAATTATCTTTTCGGTTGAGCTGTAGATAAGATTGCCCACACCATTCCTGAATTGAGGTTGTGGTTTTTATCAAGGGACGGCTTTGCCCCAAGCGTGAAAACACACTTGTCATAATAGAATAAGGATAAATTCCTGTCAAAAAGTTTTTGGTACGGTTAAGCTTTAGAACAGTGTGTGTGGATTCTGATCTTTGGTTTGCTTTGACTTGGACCTCTGGTAGAAAATCTTCAGTGACATAAATCAAAACAGCCGACCCTTCTCGGGGTGCACCGTAGCGAGATTGATCTAAAACGTAACTGTTGATTTCTGCAGTACCATCAAACCAATAGGTTTTAAAGACAGAGCTTAAGGGCAGGGATGAGGATGCTTCTGGATTGGGTTTTGGGTTTGTACAGCCCAAGGAAATTGCAAGAAGAATGAGGATACTTTTTTTCATCTGTTTATTTTATTGATTTTATAGGTCGGAAGGAGTTCATATAAAAAATGAAATTATCTCAGTGTCTAAGGAATGTTGAAATTTCTTAACGTGTATTTGATAGGTTCAAGATATTGGGATTTTGGAAAATCGACTAATTTTTAAGGGTAATTTCTGTTATTTTTTTCAATACTTGAGGAACAGGTAGTCCAATGATGTTGGAATAACTGCCCTCAATTCGGGTCACATGGCGCACTCCAAAGGAATCTTGAATCCCATAGGCTCCTGCCTTGTCCATAGGGGATTGAGTTTGAATATAATGCTCAATATCTGATTCTGACAGTACATCAAAGGTTACTTTAGAAACTTCACAGAGGGTTTCAAAGCTTTCTTTTTGTAAAAAACCTACCGCAGTGATCACCTCATGGGTGCTATTTGAAAGTGCTCTGAGCATGGTTTTGGCTTCATCAGCGTTTTCGGGTTTGCCTAAAGATTGGTTTTGATGCCACACTACCGTATCAGCAATAATAATCAATTGTTTTGCTTGT
Organism: Flavobacteriaceae bacterium; assembly: GCA_017852075.1. GTDB lineage: Bacteria > Bacteroidota > Bacteroidia > Flavobacteriales > Flavobacteriaceae > MS024-2A. Next base: position 46,773 of record JAFMLQ010000014.1, read on the forward strand.
ATTTTCTTTAGAAAAGGCTCTGCTTTCTGCTGGACAATGTGTTGGGCAATTTCGATGCCGTTAAGTTCTTTAGGGAAGTCCTCTGCAACGGGAATTACTTCCACACGAAAACGAAGTCCCATTTCTTTAAAATAAGCCTGTCTTCTCGGCGATCCAGAGGCGAGGATCAGTTCCAAACCGTTTGTATTCATTCCTTCAATCTTTTCCAGTACCAGACTCCAAGGTCCATTTTCCTTGTACGCGTAGGACCTGTTCAATAATTTCACGAACACAGCCTTCCCCTCCTTTTTTATGGGATACATAGTCCACGTTTGCTTTGACATCAGAAACTGCGTCTGCGGGACAACAGCTTAGACCAACCTTCTCCATTACGGGAAGGTCTGGAACGTCATCTCCTACATAGAGTATTTCTTCTGGGTTGAGGTCGTAATTGTCCATCAAATCTTGATAAGCATCCAGTTTATGATGGGCACCGAGATAAATATCGTAAATCCCCAATGCCTTAAACCGATCGCGAATACCTTCGTTGGTTCCTCCAGAGATGATCACAATTTTATAGCCTTGACGCAAGGCACATTGGAGTGCATAACCGTCTTTGGTGTCCACCGCTCGATAGAGTTCCCCTCCTGTGGTTACCAAAACTTTTCCATCTGTAAGGACGCCGTCCACGTCCAGAATAAAGGTTTTTATTCGAGGTAAAATGGCTTTGTAGTTGGTGTTTTTCATCACTTATTTTGAATGGCTGAAGTTAGTACTTTATAAATTTCTTGAAGCCGGTGCTCTTGAATTAATTCGAGGTGTTTTTCTATTGTTTTGTGATCATTTCGCACTGCTGGACCTGTTTGGGAAGCTTTAGGACTCAGATCCTGAAGTTTATCTACAGTTTCTTTAATGAGGGGTTTTAGGAGTTCAAAAGGCAAATTATTTTGAGCACAAATTGCAGCCGCTTCTACAAAGAGGTGATTTGTAAAATTATTGACCAATACCGCTGCCAGGTGCAGTTGTTCACGTTGTTGGGAATTCATATGAAAAGAGGTGGCTCCCAGTTTTTTGACAAGTTTTTCTAAGAGGGGAAGATCACTCGCTTTTTTACATTCCAACCCTATAGGGAGCTTAGAAAAATTGATTTTCCTCCCTTCGCTAAACGTTTGTAGGGGATACAAAACCCCAGCACGATTTTGGTTAAGGGCTTCTATCGCAACCCCTCCCGCAGTATGTACCACAAATGCCTCCATGGGCAGCGCTCCAGCAACGCTTGGTATGGCTTGATCTGAAACAGCTATAAGGAAGAGGTCAGTGGGGTATAGTTCTTTGATCTCGTTTGATAAGGGAATCCCCTCCGAAGTTTTGGTTTTCTCAGCAGAACGTACAACCCATTGCACCAGTTTTAATTCTGTTTGAGCTGTAAAGGCACTGTAAAGTTGCTTGCCCAATTTCCCTCCCCCTATGAGTGTAATCTTCATATTCCCCAAAAATACAAAAACTACTGAGGTTGGGATTTTAAATAAGAAGATGGTTTTTTTTACAGTACAAAACCTCTTTTAAATTTTCGAT
>JAFMLQ010000015.1 GCA_017852075.1 Flavobacteriaceae bacterium
CAGCAGATCAGGCCATACTTCAGGATCCTACTCGGTATCGGGTTTTCGAGCCCCAATTGGGTTTGGCAGGAGCCCGAACAGCTTATTTTCACAATACTTTGGGTGGGTATCACGGTGCAAAACCGAGGCGTTTTGAAGAACTTTTCGAGACGTATAATACACAACAAAATACGGCCATCCTTGACTTTTTAAATGTCAAGTACATTCTTTTTCCAGATAAGGAAAGCGGAGAGTTAAAGCCAATGCTAAACTCCAACGCCTTAGGTCCTGTTTGGTTGGTTTCAGAAATAAAAACAGTGCCTACTCCAGATGCGCTTTTAGCTGAACTCAAATCGACGGATTTTAAAACCACGGCATTAGTTTTAGAGAAAGATTTTTCTGCAGATTTAGATAAAAGGTATGTTTCAGATTCGTTGGCTCAAATTGAACTGGTAGAGGCAAAACCAGATGTATTAAATTATAACGTCCAAACGAGAAACGCTGCATTTGCTGTTTTTTCTGAAATGTTTTATCCCAATGGTTGGGAAGTCACAATAGATGGCAAACCAGTTCCGATCATCAATGTAAATTATGTATTGCGAGGGGTACAGATTCCTGCCAATGCTTCTGCTATTGAATTTCGATTTGTGCCTAAGGTAATCCAGCTGGGGACAATACTTCGTTGGATCAGTTTTGGATTGTTCTTAGTCAGTATATTGATTTTGGGTTATTTTAAATACTTTAAAAAGACAAGCTGAAGCATATGGGAATTATAGCAAAACAGTCCCTTTACAATGTCGTCAGTATTGGTTTAGCCTTTTTGATTGGAGCTCTCAATATGCTTTTTTTATACCCTACTTTTCCAGGGAAAGAATTTCAGGGCTTGGTCGTGGCTCTTTTGGCCAATTCCAATCTTATCCAACCTTTTATTTCCTTTGGGGTTCAGCATACACTTATTAAGTTTTTTAGCAGTTCCAAAAATAAGGAGGATCAAGATCGGTTACTTTGGTTTGTATTGCTTTTTCCATTGTTGATTTTAGTAGTAGTATTGCCGATGTATTTCTATTTCAACTTGGAAATCCTTAGCTTTCTATCCAATGATAATGCTGGGGTAGCCCGTTTCCCATTTTTAATTATTGCCATTGCAGTTGCTACGGCCTATTTTGAAATCTTTTACAGTTGGTTGCGGGTTCATTTAAAATCTGTTTTCGGCAATTTTTTAAAAGAGGTTTATCCTCGACTTTTAACATTTATACTATTGGTTTGCTTTGCATTGCAATGGATAGATTTAGGTGCTTTTATCAACTATCTAATCGGAGGGTATTATTTGCGTTTATTGATAATTATGGGATATAGTTTTTCAGTCTATGTTCCGCGTTTTCAATGGCGACTTCCTGAGTCTTGGAGAGCTATGTTGCGTTATAGTGCGTTAATCTTCCTTTCAGGAGCTGCAGCGAGCTTTATACTGGATATTGATAAGTCTATGATTTTTTCTTTAACTTCTGATGTCAATGTCGCTTTTTATGCGGTAGCACTTTATATTGCTGCGGTAGTGGAAGCTCCAGGACGAGCAATGTTTCAAATCACAAGTCCTTTAGTGGCTCAAGCCTTAAACGCTAATGACAGCAAGCGCTTGGAGCGTTTGTTGAAGAAGAGTAGCCTCAATCTACTGATTGTTTCGGGGTTTCTGTTTCTTATCATTAATCTCAACTTAAACGATTTTTATCACATCATCAATCAGGAAGGCTATGCCTCTGCGATAGGAGTTGTCATTATTGTTTCCTTGGGGAAACTATTTAGTGTTTCCATGGGTTGTCTTAATAATATTATTAGCAATTCAAAGTATTATTCTTATGTGTTTTGGTTTTCTATTTCCTCAGCGATTCTGGCAGTATTCTTAAATTATATTTTTATTCAATCCCATGGAATTATGGGTGCCGCATTTGCAACCCTATTGGTGATTCTTTTTATCAATCTGTGTAAAATTCTTTTAGTTCGATTTTTGTTCAAAATCCATCCATATTCACAAAAAACGCTAAGTGTAATTCTGAGTATGATCTTAATCTACGTTTTGACTTTTAAGATCCCCAGTTTACTAAATCCTTGGTGGTCCATTCTATTGCGAAGTGTATTGATCTTAGGCCTTTTTAGTGTTCCTTTATTTGTCTTTCGGTGGTCTTTGGATATTGAAAAACTGATTCAGGATTTTAGAAAACGTCTATTTTAACTTATCCTTCAAATACTTCCCTGTGTGGGATTTGGGAAGTTTTATAATTTCTTCGGGAGTCCCTTGACCTACAAGATATCCTCCTTCATCACCCGCTTCAGGACCTAGATCAATCAAATGGTCGGCACATTTGATTAATTCTAGATTGTGTTCTACCACTACGATGGTGTGACCTCGATCAATCAATGCATTGAAAGAAGTGAGAAGCTTTTGAATGTCGTGAAAATGAAGCCCTGTGGAAGGCTCATCAAAAATAAAAAGGACTTTTTCTTTCGAAGTACCTTGACTGATGAACGATGCCAACTTGATTCGTTGGGCTTCACCTCCCGATAATGTGGCAGAAGATTGTCCTAAAGTGACATATCCCAAGCCTACATCTTGGAGGGGTTGCAATTTTTGAATAATTCGCTTTTGATCATGAGTAGAGAAAAATTCGATAGCATCATCTACTGTCATCGAAAGCAGGTCGTCGATGTTACGATCCTGATATTTGACTTCGAGAATTTCTTTTTTAAAACGCTTTCCGTTACAATGCTCACATTCTAAGATTACATCAGCCATAAACTGCATTTCGATGGTGACGATTCCCTCTCCTTTACAATGGTCGCAACGTCCGCCGTCTACATTAAAAGAAAAGTGTCTAGGTTGATAATTTCGGTTTTTAGAAATCTTTAGAGAAGCGTAAAGTGAACGCATCTCATCATACGCTTTAATATACGTGACAGGATTGGATCGAGAAGATCTACCTATGGGATTTTGGTCTACAAATTCTACGCTACGCAGGGTGTCCAAGTCGCCTTTCAATTCAGAATAAGCACCTGGTTTTTCACTGTAAACGTCAAAATGACGGAGTAGGGCAGGATAAAGGATTTTTTTGACTAAACTCGATTTACCACTTCCCGAAACACCACTTACCACAGTGAGGACCCCCAGTGGGATTTGGATATTAATATTTTTAAGGTTTTGTTCCCTTGCACCCACGACTTCGATTTTCTTTTTTGAAGTCCTTCGTTTTTTTGGTACTTCAATCTTTTTAGAACCATTAAGGTATGCGGCAGTAAGACCTTTACTTTTTAAGATCTGTTTTAATGTCCCTTGAGCAACAATTTCTCCGCCTAAAGTACCTGCTTCTGGGCCAATATCAATTACTTGATCTGCTGCATTCATGATCTCTTCATCGTGTTCTACTACGATGACTGTATTACCCAAATCCCTTAGGTTTTTTAATACTTCAATTAGTCGTCTATTGTCTCTGGAATGCAATCCTATTGATGGTTCATCGAGTATATACATTGAGCCAACTAGGCTACTTCCAAGAGAAGTTGCCAATTGGATACGTTGTGATTCTCCTCCAGACAGACTATTGGATCTTCGATTTAGAGTTAGGTACCCCAAACCAACCTCCTGTACGAATTTTAATCGACTGTTGATTTCAATCAATAAACGTTCAGCAATTTGCCGATCGTGAGCATTTAATTTTAGCTTCTGAAAAAAGTCTGCTAAAGCATCCAATGATATTTGAAGTAAATCACCAATGTTTTTTCCTTCTATTTTAATGAAACTTGCTTCCTCTTTAAGTCGTGTACCTCCACACTGGGTACAGGAAGTTTTTCCTCGATAACGGGAAAGAAGCACTCGGTTTTGAATTTTATAATTCTTTTTTTCAATTCGTTTAAAAAAGTCGTGTATCCCAGTAAAGTATGAATTGCCTTTCCAAAGAATTTCTTGTTGGTCTTTGGTCAGTTCGAAATAGGGTTTGTGAATAGGAAAATCAAAAAGATAAGCGTTGTTTATGAGTTTATTGTAAAATTTGGTCATTGTAGAACCTCTCCAAGGAACAATAGCGTGGTCGTAAATTGACTTGCTAGTATCAGGAATCACCAATTCTGGATCAATTCCAATCACATCTCCAAAGCCTTCACAAACAGGACAGGCACCCAAAGGGTTATTAAAGCTGAACAAATGTACACTGGGTGTACTAAATTGCATACCGTCTAGTTCGAACGAATTTGAAAACTCCTCTCGCACCTCTCGTTTTAAGTCAAGTAGCGCACAGTCTCCTTTTCCTTCATAAAACGCCATCTCTATAGCATCAGACACACGATTGTAAAAGTCTTCTTCATGTCGAACGACCAAACGATCGATAACCAAGTCGAAGCCTTTTTTTGGTGTGACTTCTAATTGATCTAGATTTAGGGTTTCTCCTTGGTAGTAAATTCTTGCAAATCCTTGTTGGATAAAGATTTTTATTTTTTCTTCTAAGGTACGATGGGCCTCAGCTTCAATAGGTGCGAGAAGAAGAAACCGATCTCCGCTTTCTAAACTTTTGATTTTATCGATTACATCCCGTACACTATCTTTTTTTACTTGCTGACCAGAGATTGGAGAATAGGTTTTTCCTATACGAGCAAAAAGCAATTTGAGGTAATCATAAATTTCGGTCTTGGTTCCTACGGTAGAGCGAGGATTGGAGGAGCTCACTTTTTGCTCCACTGCTATTGCTGGAGAGAGTCCTTTGATGAAATCTACTTTTGGTTTGTTTAAACGACCCATGAATTGTCTTGCATAGGAAGAAAGACTCTCTACATATCGTCGTTGTCCTTCTGCATAAAGCGTATCAAAAGCTAATGAAGATTTTCCCGAACCTGACAATCCCGTAATTACACTCATTTTATTGCGAGGGATAGCCAGATCCACATGTTTTAAATTGTGTAAATAGGCTCCCTTAATGATAATGTGGGTTTTCGGATTGTAATCCAAAATGTTTTTCATAGCGTTTTAAAGGCGCTCAAATTACGATTTTTTAATGGGAATATAGGCTGAAGTGTGCTCTGAAAATATCAACAGTTAAGAGGATGCTTATCTACGTGATTCCAATTGATTATAGATTGAGGATATTGGAGTTTTAAAAAAATTGTATATTTGACAAAAATAAAGTGCCTATAGCATAAAATTACTTTTGAACATCGCGGAATTTTTAAACAGTTCAATGAACAAAGTAATTTATTTATGCAAACCAATAATCCTACTCAGCTTACAGATGCCGATCTAATATCCAGATACCTGAACGGCTCTGAATTTTCACTAGAACAGCTAGTTAACCGTCATCAACTTCAAGTTTTTAATTTCATTAATTCTAAAATTAATGATCGTGATACCTCTGAAGATCTCTTTCAAGATACTTTTATAAAAGTCATTCGTACCTTGAAAAATGGGACGTATAACGAAGAAGGTAAATTTTTACCTTGGGTGATGCGTATCGCACACAACTTGGTGATTGATCATTTTAGAAAAAGCAATCGTATTCCAACCATCGGAAACAAAGATGATTTTGATATTTTTAAATTCATCTCCGATACAAGCCCCAATGCAGAAAACACTCTTATCCAAGAGCAAGTCTTAAAAGATCTCCAAAATTTAATTCAAGAGTTGCCTGAAGATCAAAAAGAAGTACTTATCATGCGTTTGTATCGTGACATGAGCTTTAAAGAAATTGCTGAAAACACCAATGTAAGCATCAATACTGCTTTGGGGAGAATGCGTTACGCTATTATCAATTTACGCAAGTTGGTTTCCGAACATCAAATTATTTTGGAAGCTTAGCAATTTTAATGGTTTTTTGCCGTTTAAATAAGTAAGTAAGATTATTTATGGCAAAAAACTACGATCAAGAAAAAGCATTGGCTTCAGATCGGGTTCCTCGAAAGTATGTGATACAACGCATTTTGGCATTTTCAAAGTCGTATGATGCTAACAAGAAGAAGGTCGACTTTTTCAAGATACTTAAGAATTAAACCCTTTCAGTACTGATTTCCTTCCAATGGTTCGGGTAATGATATCTTTTTCTATATTCCAACCCCTAGCAGGAGAATATTCCCTCCCGTACCAAATAATTTGTAAGTGTAAATCATTCCACAACACTTCTGGAAAGAGTCGTTTTGCGTCTTTTTCTGTCTGAACTACATTCTTCCCGTTAGAAAACCCCCACCGATACATAAGCCTGTGTATATGAGTATCTACAGGGAAGGTCGGGATACCAAATGCTTGTGCCATTACTACAGCAGCAGTTTTATGACCTACCGCAGGCAATTCTTCCAATTCTTCATAAGTTTTTGGCACTTTGCCTTCGTATTTCTCCAAAAGTATATGGGAAAGACCGTAGATTCCCTTTGATTTCATTGGGGACAGTCCTACTGGACGGATAATTTCGCGTATTTCTTCCACACTGAGTTTGACCATCGCTTCTGGAGTTTTGGCTTTGGCAAAGAGCAGAGGGGTAATTTGATTCACCCGAACATCGGTGCTTTGTGCAGATAGCAATACTGCTATGAGTAGGGTGTACGGATCACTATGATCCAAGGGAATAGGAATTTCGGGATAGAGTTCCTTTAAGGTTTTTATTACAAAGGCTACTTTTTCTTTTTTGGTCATTCTTTTGTATTCTTAATAGCTTTCGTAATTTAGAAAAAAAATAAGTTATGAAACCATTACAAGTAGGGGAATCAGTGCCCCATTTTTCTGTAGTAGACGACCGCGGAAACATGCAGTCGCTCTCTGATTATACCGGTCAAAAGGTAGTCGTTTTCTTTTATCCCAAAGCCAATACCCCTGGATGTACTGCAGAGGCTTGTGATTTGAGAGACCATTATAAAGAATTACAAGATGCTGGCTATGCTCTTTTGGGAGTAAGTGCAGATTCTGTTAAAAAGCAACGCAATTTTTCTGAAAAGTTTGATTTTCCCTTTCCACTGTTGGCAGATGAAAATAAAGAAGTCATCAATGCCTTTGGCGTATGGGGACCCAAAAAATTTATGGGTAAAGAATACGATGGCATTCATCGCAAAACTTTCATTATCGATGAAGAGGGAACCGTATCACGTGTTATCGATAAGGTAAAGACCAAAGAGCACGCTTCTCAAATCTTAGAATAGGCATCTGACAGCACCTAAATTAAAAGCGATTTGGGCTCTCTCATCGCTTTTAATTGTTTTTAGCAATCTTCCTTTTTGCTAATCTCTTCCAAAAGCTCTTTGTATAATTTTTTTACCAAAAGGTCTCCAAAACCATAATGGGCCTCCCTTACGCTAAATACTTGAAAAACAGGACCAAACTCCTTCGTATTCAACTTTTTGATTATTTGTTTTAGCTGCTCTTTAGGGCGTCCTAAATTGCCTTTTTTAGGAAATCTTTCTACATGATACGTTACGGCATTAGAGACAAAAGGGAAAGTGTTTTGCAAACCGGTGGCTTCCATTCTTAAACGATTAAAATCTGATTTTTGATAGGCCTTCCAAAGTGAAGCCCAAGGGGTGAGATCCTTTATCGATTTGCGTTGATTATAACATTGTGCTAACTCGAGAACGGTTAATTTTCCAAAGGCAAAAGGGGTATGTTGGAGAGGACGTACCAAAAATATGGACCCACGATGCTCTTTTTCATGTAGCAAAAACAGAATAAACCACAAATTTACTTGACAAAATAAATCTTCTTCAAACCAGAGGTTAATTTCGGCCAAATTCGGAAGGGTTGATATTTGATGAAATTGGGTAGCAACATCCTTTTCATAATCCAGCTTAACTTCCTTGCCGTAATTTTTTGTGAGGTAGTTTTTTCGTTCATTTAAAAATGAAGTCAAGGAACTTTTACTTACGGGACCTTCTACAAAACATTCCCGACACACTAGTTTATCGCCTTTTATTGTTGCTGGAAATTGGCTGAGTAGTGCATCTCCGTTGAGAATATGATAAACATGATTCATAAAAATTAAGCTACGGTTTTTATAGAATGAACAGAATTAAAAAATATGGTGGAATCGTGCTTAGGAAATGTTCAGGTGAGCTAAAATGAAATACAGAAAACCTCAAAAAAAAGATACAAATACCTTAAAAGCTGAATTTAAATAACTCAGGGTTTGATTCCGAACATTTTATTTTTTTTGATCAGTTCTGCAATTCCCTCAGGTAAATGTTTTTCCCAATCGGATTCTCCCTCACGGATTTGTTGCAATATTTTTCTGCTAAAGATATTGAGGTAATCTTCTTCAAAATCAAAAATATCTACCACTTTACCGTTGTATTTAAAGAATTTGTAGAAATCTTTCATTCTTGGGTGCAACTTAAGGTTGTTGCTATTGATGACAATACCTTTGTCATCTTTCATTGGGTATAGATAAACTTTAAGGTTGTTGTAAAACATCTTTCCAAAAGCCTCTAGAATTCCTCCTCCCAGATCTTGGTAGTATTGTTCGTCAAAAATTTCCACAAAATTGTTAACCCCCATACACAGTGCCATTTGCTTTTTTGTGTATTGGGAAAGGTAGTCCACAAGTTTATAATATTCTTTAAAGTTGGAGATCATTACTACATGCCCTAGGGAACAGAGCAGTTTGGCACGATCCATAAAGTCTTTTTCATCAATTTCGCCTTGTGCACGTAAATTGGAAAGAGTGATTTCAAAAATCACAACGGTCTTATCTTCCTCAACTTCAGGTTCGTGAATAAAGGCATCGAGTGCTTTTTCAAACATATCGATATTGACTAAAGTAACGGGTCTGAAGCTACCGCGTAGGGTTAAGATGTTTTTTTTGTACAACTCTCTCGCGGGTAGAATGTTATTGCCTTCAGGGTTGAACATGACTGCGTCGGTCATACCGTTGCGAACCAGTTGCAAACTCATTAATCGGTTGTCCACTTCTTCAAACAAAGGGCCATTGAAATTGATAGTGTCAATTTCTATAGCATCTTCGTCGATATTGTCATAGAGGTAGCGAAGTAGTTTTTTAGGTTCGTTATATTTATAAAAAGCACCATAGACTAAGTTCACTCCTATAAGCCCTAATACTTCTTGCTGCAGACGAGCTTCGGTTTGATGAAAGCGTACATGAAGTGTAATTTCACTGTAGGGTTGTTTGGGATCAATTTGATAGCGAATTCCCATCCATCCGTGACCTTTAAATTTTTTGGCAAAATCAATGGTCGTTACGGTATTGGCATAGGTAAAGAACATCTTGTGAGGATTTTCTTCCCGAGAAATACGTTCTTCCAACAGTCGCATTTCGTGATTTAGCATTTTGTTCAGGCGAGCTTCGGTAACATAGCGTTTATCATCTTCCTCGCCATAAATATTATCACTAAAGTTTTTATCATAAGCGCTAATGGTTTTAGCGATGGTACCGGAGGCACCTCCAGAACGGAAAAAATGACGCGCCACTTCTTGTCCCGCTCCTATCTCAGCAAAAGTACCATAGATGTATTTGTTTAAATTGATACGTAATGCTTTGGCTTCGACGGAGGGTCGGTTTTCCAATTCAGTTTCTCCAGGTAATTGTAAGGACATACAAGAGTTTATGTTGGTTTTTCAAATCTACAAAGATTGTACAATTAAAGGACAAAGATTACCTTTGAAAAACATGATTAAAGTAACTTTTTTAGGTACTGGGACTTCACAGGGAATTCCAGTAATCGGAAGTACACATCCCGTATGTTTGAGTACAGACCCGAAGGACAAGCGATTACGGGTTTCTATTCTTGTGCAATGGGAAGATGTCAATTTGGTAGTGGATTGTGGCCCCGATTTTAGACAGCAGATGCTTCGTAAAAACCTTCAACATTTGAATGGTATTTTATTTACACACGAACATGCCGATCACAGCGCAGGAATGGACGATATTCGTCCCTTTTTTTTTCGCCAAGGAGCTATTTCTGTCTTCGGCAGCAAACGGGTAATGGACAATTTTGCTTGGCGTTTTGATTATATCTTTTCCAATGATAATAAATATCCTGGTGCACCTTCTGTATCGGTTCAGACAGTAAGTCCAGAGCATCCTTTTGCTTTTAAGGGCAAAACCATTATCCCAATTGAAGTCATGCACGATCAACTCCCCGTACTAGGATACCGCATAGATGACTTTTGTTATCTTACAGATGTAAAAACTATTAGCGCCCATGAACAAAAAAAGCTCAAAAATCTTGATGTATTGGTTTTAAACTGCCTACGAAAGGAGGAACATCCCAATCATCTCAATTTAGAAGAAGCCTTAGACCTGATTGAAAAACTTAAGCCCCAAAGGTGTTATTTGACCCATATAAGTCATTTGCTTGGTTTTCATGAAGAAGTCAGTGCAGAACTGCCTCCCAATGTGTTTTTAGCATACGACACTCTAAGTATAAACTCACAATAATAACAGCACATGAAATTTAAAATCGTTTTTTATTTATTTCTCTTTGTTTGTATCGTCCTTTTTTACCAAATTTTTAATACAAATAAGATTCTTAATCACCAAGACGAGTTGATTCAAAACCAATATCAAAAGCAACTGCAGCTGAAAGACTCTCTGTTTAAGTTGAAGCGCTTCCAAGATACTTTTTCCTATTTTTCTTTAAAAGGAAACCCCAACCTCAATCAGATTGTATTAGAACCTGTTCTACAAGAATCCGAGTTACGCAAAAAGTTGTTGGAAATGAATGCAAAAGGGGGGTTGAATGAACTGATCGACATGCCTTCTGGACGATTTTTAATTGACCGTGTAAAGGTTATAAACGATCAATGGATACTTATTGGTTTTCAGTCGGATAAGAATTGGGGACAAGCCTTATTGGAATATAAAATTCGCAGTGTTGGGGACGACTACGATTTCAAAAATGTAAAGTCTTTTATTAAATCCTTATAATTCTGTTTTTTCCAGCCATCCTAAAAATTTCGTGAAGTTTTCTTGTGAAACACTATGCCCTTCAGGGAACTCGTGATATTCAATCTCTTTGTATTGTTCACTTAATGGCAAAATGGTATTTCTAGCCTTTGCCACTGGGATGACAACATCTGTTATACCATGAGCTGCATACGCTAAGAAAGTAGGAGGATTTGAGGTGTTTACACTTTCATGCACCAATCCACTAAGTGCTACAATTCTACGAATTTTATTAGGCTTACTATAGGCTAATGCCCAACTTAAAATGGCTCCTTGACTAAATCCTAATAAGCTGATATCATTCTCATTAAGGCTATATTTTTTAACTAATAAATCAATATTTTCATTCAAAGTGTCTACAGCCTTCCAAGCTGCCTCTAGTTCAGAAGTAAATGTGCCATCTTCTTGGGGATAGAGTGGGTACCAAGCATAACTGTCTGGCGCTATATTTAAAGGGGCTTGTAAGGCTATGATTGTGTGTGTTTTTGGGAGGTACGGTGCAAAAGAAAACAAATCATCTGCATGGCTTCCATATCCGTGAATTAATACTATTGCAGAGCTTTGTTTGAAGCCGTTAGCTCCTTCCCGCAGACGATGTTCTAGCATAATATTACTTTAAATTCATTTGGAAATGCTCACCGCGAATACAACCGTACACTGATCCTCGTGTGGGTGTTCCGACAAACATACAGTTTTTGGAGCTTGATAAAATGTGTTTTTCTTCAAAGATTCCACTTCCATGCGGAGTAAAAAGGGCTAGGTCTGCTTGTGCTCCAACTTCGAAAGGGTGTTCTTGAATACCAAATCGTTTTTTTCCACGCGTTAAGAATGAAATGACCTTCGCTAAGGGGAAATGATTTTGAAGCACTTGAAACGCAGCTTCGAGACCCACGCTTCCCATTTCAGATTCAACAAAATCAAGATTTTTGATTTCAGGATTGACGGGTAGGTGCAAGCTGCTTACCATATCTATGGTTCCATCTAGAAGTCCTTCTCGAAGTGCTTTTTGATCTTCGGTATTTCGTAAAGGGGGTTGAATTTTAAAATCAGGGTTAAAGTCGATCAATTCCTGTTCTGTGTAAAGCAAGTGTGAAATACCCACACCACAGCTCACATTGAGTCCTTTCTTTTTTGCATCGCGTATCAATTGTACGCTGGAGGCACACGAGATATAAGGAATGTGTAATTTTCCTTGGGTATATTCTAAAAGTTGAAGATCACGTGCCAAAGGAACTGTTTCTGCTACTTCAGGAATGCCTTTGAGGCCTAAATTTGTACTCACGGCACCTTCGTGCATTTGTCCCGAGTGAATTAATTCTAAATCAACGGGATAGGCTTGAATAATAGCTTCAAAACTTTGGACGTAATCCAAAGCAATCCGCAAAAGGTTAGGGTTTTTAAACGCTGTATTGAAGTCACCAAATGCTCTTGCACCCGCTTTGTGTAAATCAAAAAGGGAAGCCATCTGACGCCCTTTTCCCTGTTCTGATAGAGCAGCACTGATATGTAGTGCTGTAGTTGATGACTCAGCAGCTTTCAGAAGATGACTCACATCAGCATGGGAGGAAATTACAGGATCGGTGTTGGGGTTTAGTAGAATGTGGGTAAAACCACTTTTAGCGGCGGTTAATAACCCGTTTTCCAATGTTTCACGCTCTTCAAACCCAGGCTCTCCAAAGGATACGCAGGGGTCAAACCAACCTGAAGAGAGGTGTAAATCTTTTAGGTCGATGATTTGATCGGCCTCTATTTGAAGTGTAGTCTCAATTTGGGTGAGGACTCCGTCCACCACAAACACATCTAATTTTTGATTGTGAAAAGAACTCTTTTCATTGATAATGGTAGCGTTTTTTAAGAGTATCTTCATGTAGTGAGAATCCAGGCAAAAATAAGAAACAATTTTTTAATCACTTAGACTGATCGACTTATTCTACAGAAGGTAAGATTGAAAACTGTACTTCGTCATCAGTTTGCTTCTGCGCAAGCAGATGTAATGCTTCATCGGTCAGTTGAAATAAGCGGGGATATCCACCAGTCACTTGGGCATCTTGCATCAAAATAATCAAACTTCCATCTGGAGTACATTGCACTGTTCCTGGAAGCACAGGTGCAGTCCATATCTGTGGTAGTTGGTGTTGTAACTTTTGGTTTAACTGGTATGCCATTCTATTGTTCAGTTTAGAGATGCTAAATTTATTTTTTGCAAGAGCCTTTTGTTGTATTTTATCTAAAAGAGGGTATTCAGGCCCTGGATAAACCTCAATTGTTTTTTTATGAAAAGCTGTTTTGGGAATGCGAAGGTGTACTCCTTTTACGGGTTTAAAGTCTGAGTGACCTATGGGGAGTAAGATTTTTTTGGAAATTCGTTCCTCCCGAGTAAGACCTTTGAATTGACTTCTACTTCCCAAAATTTTTTCAGTTTTGATTCCTCCAGCTATTGTCAAATAAGTACGGCATCCGTTTTGTGCTTTTCCTAATTCTAACTCATCATTTTCATGAACTTCTATGGGAGTGTAGCTTGATACTCTCCTCCCGTTTAATTGAGCCCTCATATCAGCTCCTGTGAGCGCGATATAAGTGTTCTGATGGAATCTGATTTTTGGACCTTTGACGGTACATTCTAAGGCAGCAGCTTTATCAGGATTGTTCAAAAGTTGATTCCCGATACGGAAGGCCTGTTGATCAAGTGCCCCAGACAGGGGGACTCCAATACATTGATGGTTGAAACGACCCATATCTTGGATTGAAGTATAGATGCCGTGTTGTAGTATTTCAATCATAGGGTTTGATTTGGTAGGTTCCTTGATTACTTTGTTTATCAATAATTTCAAAGGTTTTTGAGTCGATAGATTTAAAGGAAATCCAATCTCCTGGAGCAGCAAAACAAGGTGGTTGTAGTTTGGCATCAAAAAGAGAGAGGGGTGTCCTACCTATCAAATGCCAGCCTCCCGGGCTTGAATTAGGATAAATCCCCGTTTGCATACCTCCAATTCCTATTGATCCTTTAGGGACTTCAAGCAAGGGTTTTTCTTTACGAGGAAAGTGAAGTTGTTTGTCCAAACCACAGAGGTATAAAAAACCGGGTAAAAATCCTAAAAAATAAATGCGATAAGGTTTCTGGGTATGCAGTGCAATTACTTCTTCCACACTTTTTTGTACGGCATTGGCTAGAGTAGCTAAATCAGGAGCGTGATCGAGGTCATAACAGACGGGGATATTCCAATGCTTTCCTTTGCGTTGCTTTTGTTTTTTGGTTTTAATAAGGAGTTTATTAAGGTGTTGTTTCCACCAATCTAATTTTTCAATATCTTCCAGCAGATGTACCATCAAAGATTGGTAACCCATAACACATCGTGTTACTTTGATTTGTTTTTCAATTACCGCTTTATAAGACAATAAAAACTCCAAGAGTTTTTCCGAAGGTTGTTCCTCCCATTCTAACAAAAGCACTTTTGGTAGTAGGGCAATCACACGAAAATTCGAATGGATTGTAATCATTGGGTTGGGGAATTTAGTTTCAATAATTCTTTAAGGTTTTGCACTACTCGAGGATGATCTCCATGAAGACAAAAAGTATCCGCCTCCATAGGAATCCAGTTGCCACTTACGGTTTGTACATGCTTGTTTTGCGAGATTGATTTCAATTGAGCATACATGGCCTTACTAGTCTTTAAAATGGCCCCTGGCTCTCCTCTATACTGTAATTGACCCTGATCTGTGTACCCTCGGTCTAAAAAAGCTTCTCTCCATACTCTAAAACCTCTTTCTTTTGCCTTTTTTTCTAAAATACTGTGGGGTAGGGTAAAGAGTATGACGCTGGGACAACACTCTTTCAAAACATTGAGTAAAATTTCTGCCAATTCTGAGTTTTTTGCACAGTCGTTATACAATGCCCCGTGAGCTTTGACATGATGCAATTCCGTTACATCCTCTAAAAGTTGAAGAAAACCATTTAGTTGGTCTTTTAAGCTCTTGATAAGTTTTTCTTGACTGATTTCCATAGATTTTCTACCAAAATTTTCTCGATCGGGATAGGAGGGATGGGCTCCAATTTTGACTTTATTATTTTTTGCTAGTCCAATTACCCTTTGCATCTCATCTAGACTTCCTGCGTGGCCTCCACAGGCAATATTGCAAGCGTCAATTAAAGGCATCAGTTCGTTTTCGTTTTGAAACCCTTCCCCCATGTCGATATTCAGGTTTAATGAGTTCATGAAAAAACTAGGAAAAGAGTTCGAATACTTAAAAACAGAGCTAAAACCACAATAAGAAGCCCTATTAGATTTTGTCCTCTTTTGTTTATAGCCGATCCGAGTAATGACTGTTTATTAATCAACCATAGTAAGATTAGAGCTAAAACAGGAAGTAATATTCCATTGGTGATTTGAGCAAACTTTATAATCCTTATAAGTTGAATGCCTGTAGCTGAGATAAGCATTCCAATAAGTATGACCAAGAACCAAATCCACTTAAAATGCTTTGAATTTAAATCGGTGGACCAGCCAAAGCAGCCACAAACTACGTAGGCTGCTGCTAAAGGTGCGGTAATGGTGCTTGTTATTCCTGCAGCAAACAGTCCAAGGGCCAAAAAGTATGAGGCATAACTTCCAAATACGGGTTCTAGACCCAATGCGAGGTCGCCTGCGCTTTCAATATCGTTAGCTTCAACTCCTGCTGCTGTGATGATGATACTTAAAGAGATTAATCCTCCTAAAATGAGGGCAATGCCCATGTCTTTTATGGCATAGGGTAAGTCGGTGGACTGCGACCATTTTTCTTTCACTAGAGCTGCATGTAAAAACAGATTATAAGGAACAATAGTGGTCCCCACTAATCCTATAACGGTGAGTAAACTTCCATTAGGTACTTCAAATGCAAAGAGTCCTTTTAGAATGCTTGTTAAAGAAGGCTGCGTAGCGAAAGCAGTAAATAAGAATGAGAGACTCATTATTAGGACCAAGCCAATCAAGCTACGTTCAATAATTTTATATTTTCCTATCCAAAGTAAGGTAGCGGATAGAAACCCTATAAAAATTGAAAAGATATTGATTTGAAACCATCCTAAATTCAGATTTCTACTACCAAATATTGTCTCTAGACCCAATACAGCTCCACTAATATTTCCAGCTTCATAGGCTGTGTTACCAATCAATATTGCAAAAAAAATCAAGCTAAGAACTCCAAATTTGATCCAGGGGGTTTGAATTTCGTTTTGGATTGCTTCGGTAATACTTTTTCTACCTACAATCCCAATTTTTACTGCCATGGATTGTAAAATAAGTGCAGCAAGTGTCGCAATGACTAGTGTCCATAATAATGCCATTCCAAAGTTGACTCCAGCCAGCGTACAAAGAGTTACTGTACCAGGCCCAATAAATGCCGCAGCAATCAATGGTCCAGGACCAAGATTCTTAAAAGCTTTTTTCAGCATGATTGATTTTAATCTAAAGATAACTTACTTGGGGGAGCTTTACAATTTCATAAGTCAGTCTCTTTTCCCAAAATTTTCATAAACTCCAAGACCAAAAAGTGCAAAATCATATTTTACAGGATCGATGGGATCAAAAGAACGGAGCTGATGATCGAGTTCCACAAGTGCTTTTTGATCGCTTTGTTTGCGCTGTAATAAACCCAAACGACGCGCTGTGTTTCCAGTATGAATATCAAGAGGGCAGGACAATTGTGCCGTATTGATTCGCTTCCAAAGCCCAAAATCTACTTCGTTTTTTGAGGATCGAACCATCCAACGTAAAAACATATTGATTCGTTTGGCAGCAGAACCCTTTAGCGGGTCAGAGACATGTTTTTCAGTTCTTTTTTCGTGTTCAAGTTCAAAAAATAGTGTTTTGAAATGAGCAATGTTTTCATCCATTCGCTCGGCCTTTGGGTTTTGTGAAAAGGCAATTTCTAAGCCCTCATGATTTAGGTAGATATGTTGTAAAGCACGAACAAAGTAAGAGAAATCAATACCGTTAAAGGTTCGATGGACAAAGGTGGAGAGTGTTTTCAGGTCTTTAGAAGTGTGATTGAGAACAAAATGATATGGATCGTTCCCCATAAGTTCCATCATACGTTTCCCGCTTTTCAAGATGCTGAGTCGATTGCCCCAGGCAATAGTGGCTACCAAAAAGCCTGAAATTTCAATGTCTTCTTTTTTGGAAAATTGATGGGGAATACTAATGGGATCGTCTTCCAAAAAAGTGTATTTTTCGTATGCAGTTGCTTTTTCGTCCAAAAATGCCTTAAGGTCTCTGGATTGCATCAACTGATTTTTCCGTCTTTAAGGCTGATTGTTCTGTCGGCCCGCTTTGCAAGTTCTTTATTGTGAGTAACGATCACAAAGCTACATCCTCGTTCTTCTTTTAGTTCAAAAAAGAGATCGTGAAGCTGCTCTGCATTTTCGGAGTCCAAATTTCCGCTAGGCTCATCAGCGAAAATGATTTTAGGATCATTGATGAGCGCTCGAGCTACAGCTACTCTTTGCTGTTCGCCTCCAGATAGAGCGGAGGGTTTATGCGAAGCTCGATTAGCCACACCGAGTCGTTTTAAAAGTTCCATAGCCTTTGACTCTGAATCATTTTGAGATTTTTCTCCTAGCCAGGTAGGCAGGCAAACATTTTCCAATGCCGTAAACTCAGGAAGCAGTTCATGAAATTGAAAAATAAAACCCATTTTTTGATTTCGGAATTGGGCAATAGCCTTGTCGGATAGCTGTGTAATATTTACCCCGTCAAGTGTCAATGAGCTCTTAGGGTTAGTGTTGGGTTTGTCTAAAGTGCCCAAAAGGTGTAATAAAGTAGTTTTTCCTGCACCTGAAGGCCCCACTATAGCTACAATCTCTTGAGAAGCGACATCAAGGCTTATAGAGTCGATGACTTTCAAATCTCCATAATTTTTCGAGAACTTTTTTGCGCTGAGAAGTGGTTTCATAATAATATCAAAATTAGGATTTTATTTCCGAATTGAGAATGATATCGTGAATTACTAAATAGAGGAGTTCGACACTAATCAATAATATTTTCAAGGGTTTGCTAAGTATTTTTTATTTCATTCCTTATCTTTGTTTAAAGATTTAAAAAATAACTTTATCAAAACTATATATTTAGCAGGAGGATGTTTTTGGTGTACAGAAGCAGTTTTTCAGCGCATTAAGGGAGTGCAAAAGGTCACCCCCGGCTATATCGATGGATTAGTAAAAAATCCTGCCTACAGAGAAGTATGTACTGGAAAGACTGGACATACGGAGGCTATCGCTGTTGTGTATGATTCGAAAGAGATTGGTTTAGCAGATCTGTTATTGATCTTTTTCAACACTCATGATCCCACCACCTTAAATCGTCAAGGGAACGATGTAGGGACCCAATATCGTTCAGGAATTTATTACACAGAAGTTAAACAAAAAGAGCTCGCACTAGAGGTAATCCAACAGTTGAAAACAGAAAAAATCTTTACGAATCCAATTGTAACTGAGGTTAAAGAAGCAACCCCTTTTTACACAGCTGAAGAACACCTTGATTATTACAATCAAAACACGGACCAACCTTATTGTACCTATATTATTGACCCCAAAATCAAAAAATTAAAAACCTATTTTTCAAACTATATTGCGATACATAATGAATGAAAATTTTAACATTGAAACTTTGTCTATTACAGAACAAATCAAAACTAATTATGAAGATATTATTCATCTTTTGGGCGAGGATAAACTTCGTGAAGGTTTACTAAAAACCCCAGAACGTGCTTCTAAGGCTATGAAGTTTTTGACTGAAGGCTATGAAAAAGATCCTAGCCAGATTCTTCAAAGTGCCATGTTTGAAGAGGATTATAACGAAATGGTAATCGTTAAGGATATCGAATTATACTCCCTCTGTGAACACCACCTTTTACCTTTCTTTGGAAAAGCACACATTGCTTACATACCGAACGGTCGTATTGTTGGCCTTAGCAAATTACCTCGAGTAGTAGATGTATTTTCTCGACGTTTACAAGTGCAAGAAAGACTTACTGAACAAATTTTGGATTGTATCAACAACACCCTTTGCCCCAAAGGTGTGGCGGTCATTATTGAAGCATCACATATGTGTATGATGATGCGAGGTGTTCAAAAGCAAAATTCTACAACCACAACTTCTGGTTTTAGAGGAGCCTTCAAGGAAACAGATACACGAAATGAGTTTCTGAACTTGGTGAGATCTAAGCTTTCTTAAACGTCTTTAAAGAAGCGCTTAAAACCCATGCGCTTCAATATCTTTTTTTCAAATTCCCAAAAAAAGCGATATTGAAAAAAGACTGTGCCTACAAGGATAAGGAGAATTTGGTATACTGGAAAAATGATGAGTATTCTCAAAATCCAATATAGAAAGGTGCCCATAAAAAGGTCTTCAAATCGTATGGGATCTATTTGAAAAAAGTTTAGAATCGGTTTTCCTAAACGAACACTCAGTGACCCCGTTATTGCAAATACAATAAAAATTACGACCAACTGGAAGTTGGAAGTAATTTCCCATTTTTCTTTTAGACGTTTGAAGTACAATTTTTAGTATTTATTTCAACAAATCTGAAATTTGATCGGCAAGCTCTACCCCAATACGATCTTGTGCTTCCAGAGTCGCTGCTCCAATATGAGGAGTCAAAGAGATTTTGTCATGCATCAAGAGTTTGATTTCAGGTCGAGGTTCATTTTCAAATGTGTCTAAGGCTGCAAAAGAAAGATGACCAGAGTCTAACGCCTCAATCAAAGCTATTTCGTCAATCACACCGCCTCTAGCAGCATTGATGAGACTTGCTCCTTTTTTCATTTTTGAAATTACGCCAGCGTCAATCACATAATCCTTTTGTGCAGGAACGTGAAGTGTGATAAAATCCGAGTTTGCAATTACCTCATCAAATTTCTGAGTTTTAAGAGTAACGTCAATACGGTCTCCTGTGGTTAATGCAACTTCGATTGTAGTTTCTTCAATAAATTTATCAGTAGCTATGACATGCATTCCAACACCAAGTGCAATTTTTGCAACTTCTTGACCAATTCTTCCAAATCCAATGATTCCTAGTGTTTTCCCCCGAAGTTCTATTCCCTTTGCATATGCTTTTTTCAGACCTTTAAAATTAGTTTCACCTTCCAAAGGCATACTCCTATTCGAATCGTATAAAAACCGTACTCCTCCGTATAAGTGCGCAAAAACCAGTTCTGCCACAGAGGCCGATGAGGCAGCAGGGGTGTTTATTACGTGAATTCCTTTAGATTTTGCATAATCCACATCGATGTTGTCCATTCCAACCCCACCACGACCTATAAGCTTTAAATCAGGACAGGCATCGATCAATTCTTTTCGGGCAGTGGTTGCACTTCGTACCAGTAGCGCTACAATTTTTTGTTCATTGATGTAATCAATCAGTTGTTCCTGTGCAACGTTTGTTGTAATCACCTCAAATCCACTTTGCGTTAAGGCATCAATTCCAGTTTGAGAGATACCATCGTTTGCTAAAATCTTCATTTTTTAATATTTAAAATTAGAGCTCCGTTTTAAATGTTAGGCTGCTCTAGTTTGGTTCAAATTGAATTAATATTTTTTTTCTAAAACCTGCATGCAGTCTACCAAAGTTTCAATGCTTTTCATAGGTAGTGCATTGTAAATCGATGCACGGTATCCCCCTACAGAACGATGGCCTTTCAATCCGCTAATGCCGGCTGCTTCACACAGTGCATCAAAAGGAGCCGCAAGCTGAGGATCAACTAGGTTAAAGGTTGCATTCATTTCGCTGCGATCTTTTTGCGCTGCAAATCCAATAAACTTTGAGTTTTTATCAATCTCACCATAAAGATGAGTAGCCTTGATACTATTCTTTTTTCCAATGGCCTCAACACCGCCCTGAGCTTCTATCCATCTAAGTGTCAAAAGGCTAGTGAAAATAGCAAATACAGGAGGAGTGTTAAACATACTACCTCCTTTTATTTGAACAGTGTAATCCAGCATTGAAGGGATACTCCTAGAAACGTTGCCGAGAAGTTCCTCTTTAACAATGACTAGGGTAGTACCTGCTGGACCCATATTTTTCTGTGCACCTGCGTAGAACAAATCAAATTTAGAGTAATCCCATTTTCTCGAAAAAACATCTGAACTCATATCTGCCACTAGTGGGACTTGAGTGTCTGGTATTTCTTTGTATTGGGTTCCAAAAATAGTATTGTTTGTAGTTAGGTGTAAATAATCCAAATCTGAAGGAATGTCGTACCCTTCAGGGATATAGTTAAAATTTTGGTCTTTAGAACTGGCAATTTCAACAACTTTACCAAAAAGTTCAGCCTCTTTCATCGCTTTTGTTGACCAAGTTCCGGTATTGATATAACCTGCTTTTTTCTCTAGTAAATTATAAGCCGTCATTAAAAACTGTTGACTGGCTCCTCCTTGCAAAAATAGGGCTTTGTATCCCTTTCCGCTCAGTCCGGTGAGTCGAAGCGCAAGCTCACATGCTTCCTCCATGATGGAGATAAATGACTTGCTTCTGTGTGAAATTTCAATTAATGACAAACCCGAATTGTCGAGTTCTAATACAGCTGCTGAGGCTTGTTCCATAACCTCTTGAGGGAGTATGGATGGACCCGCACTAAAATTGTGAATTTTCATGATGTCTGAAAGTCTTGAGTTTGAAATAAAATTTTAGAAGAAATTTAATTTTATGAGCAATTTTAAAAGCACAAATATTGCGATTAGTTACTTAAAATCAGAAGGATGGGTGTCTTTTTTTTTCAGAGTTGTTAACAGTCCAACAGAAAATTAAATCTAGTTTAAATCAGAGAGAAATACTAGTGTATCTACTTGATCTGCATAGTCCCAAAGATTGGGTTTTTGAGCAGTACCAAAAGGGATAAAGCTCTCCATATTCAAATTGGAAACGATACATTGTATGGCTTCTGAGTTGGCGTTCAAATGTTCTTTTAATTCATCTAATGTATCATAGTACTCATAATGTAAACAAGCGATAGGAGCGCTAAATTCAGGACTTTCTTTAATCATAAAAAAGCCATTTTCTAAAAAATCATGTTCACTCATCAGGAATACCGCTTTGTTGTAATCGTAATTATTGGCATATTTTGAATGTTGGATGACGTCTGCATAAGGGAACAGCCCCCCAAAGAGGTTGTTGAGATCGTAATCTTTCGGGAGATAAACTTTGGCCACATTGCGACACCCCAAACCGAAAAATTGGAGAATGTCACTTCCCAGACCTTCCAAGTCTTCTTTGGATTCCGTGCCGTCCAAAACGGCTACACCATTACGATTTTTTCTAATCAGGTTTGGATATTGACCAAAATAATGCTCAAAATACCGTGCTGAGTTGTTAGAGCCAGTTGCAATTACGGCATCAAATTGTGTAAACGGTTGATCTACATAATCAAAAGAAGCGAGACCCGCCTCCTTTTCTAAAAAACGAGTCATGTAAGGCAGTAGTACTTCATCTTTTGAAGCACATTTAATTTGAGCCTTGTGTCCACTAACCCAAACACATATCAGGTCATGAAATCCTACCATAGGAATGTTACCTGCTAAAATTAGTGCGATTGTTTTTGGACTTTTCACGGGAAGACTGTAGGTATTAAGCCATTTTTGAATTGCATTTTTTTTCAATGCAAAAGCCCAACTTTTAAAAACGGTTTCAATAGCTTGTTGGGTAAACCATCCATTTGATTGCATGGCTTTTTCAACACAAATTTGCAATTCTGAAAATTCAGGATTTTCAACTGTATAATTTTCAAGGTGTATCCCTAGTTTTATAAGGGCATCTATGCGTTTTGTGTTTCTATTCATTTCTTTTGTCCAAGAACAATTAAGGTCTTATTTTTGCGCAAATGTAAGGAAAGAAAATTGCTATGGCCATTATCATTACAGACGAGTGTATCAATTGTGGTGCTTGTGAACCTGAATGCCCCAACACCGCGATTTATGAAGGCGCAGAAGATTGGCGTTATCAAGACGGAACTTCTTTGAAAGGAAATGTGGTGCTGCCTAACGGAAATCAAGTAGATGCCGAAAAATTTCAGGAGCCCGTTTCAGATGAATATTACTTTATAGTACCCGATAAATGTACCGAATGCAAAGGCTTTCACGACGAACCACAATGTGCTGCGGTATGCCCAGTAGATTGTTGTGTTCCCGATGAAAATCATGTGGAGTCAGAAGAAACCCTATTAGGCAAACAACGCTTTATGCATCCAGCAGATTAAGGATTTCAGGACTTCTCCAATTTATCAATTCGATATTATTTTTTATTAATTTTTCTTTGCAGGCCTTACTGGAAAAGTAAGTGGCGTCTACATTTCTCCATACAGCACCAAAATTGGGATGGTCTATGGTGATTTGATCCATTTCGTCACTTGTAAAAGCAGGATGAATAAGCAACATAGAAACCCCATCAGGTAGGCTGTCCAATACCTCTTCATAATAAGATGTCATTCCTTGGTTTTCGAAATCAGTGTAAGAAGCCATAAAAATAGATTCAAAACAATTATTCTCAGGAATTTGAAATGAATTAGGATCGATTCCATTTATGGAAATCAAAGTTTTACTCAACAATATGGGGAGTTGATATTCTTCACCAAGTTGTTGATACACTTCCAAAAAATCTTGCCGTAGCCCTAGTGTGTACATGTGAGAATCTAAATGAGACGGTTTTAAACCCAGTGCCAATGCCGTTTCAATTTGGGATTTGAGCTCTATATAGACTTCTTCTTTTTTGGCAAAATCAATTACAGATTGTCTTTTAGAATAAAAAAAACCTTGGGGAGTAACCAATGTAGGGATTTTTTCTATTGACGCACAAGGCTTAAAAGGATAGGTTTTCCATTCTCCGGTGAGGGTAAGGTGAATGCCATAATCAAGTTCAGGATGCGCCAAACAAAACTGAGCCATTTCATAAAACCAGGGACAAGGTACCATAAGACTTGTAGAGCTGATGCTTCCTTGGATCATGCCTATTTGAGTGGCTTTGTTTTCTGACCAAGCTAAACCCGCATCATCTGCGTGAATCATCAAAAATTTTTTTGCGGCCATCTTTAAAACTTGTTTTTAGTAAATGTAAATATTAAACGGAAAGAAAGTTTATTTTTGCCAAAAATATGTAATATGAAGGCTGGTATTGTAGGCTTACCCAATGTGGGAAAATCAACTTTGTTCAATTGTTTATCTAACGCCAAGGCACAAAGCGCAAACTTTCCATTTTGTACCATCGAACCCAACATTGGAGTCGTTAATGTTCCCGATCCGAGACTAGAGAAACTGGCCGAGTTGGTAAGTCCAGAAAAAGTACTTCCTGCCACAGTGGAAATTGTGGATATTGCCGGACTGGTAAAAGGAGCAAGTAAAGGAGAGGGGTTGGGAAATCAATTCTTAGCAAACATCAGAGAAACAGACGCTATTTTACATGTATTGCGTTGTTTTGATGATGACAATATTGTCCATGTAGACGGTTCAGTAGATCCTTTGCGCGATAAAGAAACTATCGATATCGAACTGCAACTTAAAGACTTGGAAACCGTTGAAAAAAAATTGGAAAAAGTGAGCCGTGCTGCACGAACTGGAAACAAAGAGGCGGTAAAAGAAAAAGAGATTTTAGACCAGCTCAAAGTAGCGCTTGAGAGTGCACAAAATGTAAGAAGTATCGAATTTAAAGAAACTGATCGGGAAGAATTCATCAAACCTCTTCAATTGATTACAGACAAACCTGTACTTTACGTGTGTAACGTCGATGAACAATCTGCAAAAGAGGGCAATGCGTATGTGGCAAAAGTTAAAACAGAAGTAGCTTCAGAGCAAGCAGGATTATTAGTTTTAGCGGTTAGCATCGAAGCCGACATCAATGAACTCGATAGTTTTGAAGAACGCCAACTCTTTCTAGAAGATTTGGGTTTGGAAGAAGCGGGCGCTGCAAAGTTAATTCGATCGGCTTATAACTTACTCAATCAACAAACCTATTTTACTGCAGGTGAGAAAGAGGTGCGCGCTTGGACCGTTCCCATTGGAGCAACCGCTCCCCAAGCTGCTGGAGTAATCCATACCGACTTTGAAAAGGGCTTTATACGTGCCGAAGTGATCAGCTACCAAGAGTACGAACAATTCGGCTCTGAACAGAAAGTGAAAGAAGCTGGAAAAATGCGTGTAGAAGGAAAAGACTACATTGTAAAGGATGGCGATGTGATGCATTTCCGATTCAATGTATAAAAAGAAATAAGCCCAATGAAATCCAAAAATCAATTATTGCTTATAGGAGTCATGGGTCTGTCTGCAATTTTTTTTGATTTTATAGGGTATTCTATAGGGTTTTATCTTACCAAACCCTTGACAACCATATTAATTATTGGACTTCCCTTACGCTTTCCCCATGCTGAATTAAAGAAATATTCAAAATCCGTTTTATGGGGGCTAGTGTTTTGTTTGATTGGAGATGTTTTTTTGCTTTCCGAATCCTTTTTTCTTTATGGGCTCACATCTTTTTTATTAGGACATCTTTGCTTTTTATATGCTTTCGTTTCCCAGCAAGGTTTTAGATGGCCTTTCGTACCTGGGTTTCTGTTGATTAGCTTTGCTGTAGGAGTTTTATTTTTGTGTTATGACAATTTGGGTGTTTTTCTGATTCCTGTAGTAGTATATATCGGAGTGATCCTTGTAATGAGTTGGCAAGGAGTTGCTTTGCAGCAACAAAAAAAGCATCACGATTCCTTTCGTTATATAGGCTGGGCTGTAAGCTTGTTTTTGCTTTCAGACGCTATGATTGCTTTAAATAAATTTTTTGTTCCTCTTCCTTTTTCAGGAATATTGATTTTAATGACTTATTGGATAGCCATAAGCTTGATTGCATTTTCTGCCTCAGAAGAAAGCTAAAAACCTTTTTGAAAAAGGTCTTCAAAAAGAGTAGGGATTGATTATTTCCTTTAAATTTGCCGCTTCATAAAAAAATTAATTTCTTGAAATCATTCCAACTTATAGATAAATCCACTGGAGGAAGTATAAAAAATGATGTTTTATCAGGGCTTACAGTCGCCTTGGCTTTAGTCCCAGAAGCTGTGGCCTTTGCTTTTGTAGCAGGGGTATCTCCCGTAGTTGGTCTTTATGGTGCTTTTATGATGGGGTTGGTCACTGCAATTTTTGGCGGAAGACCAGGAATGATATCTGGGGCAACAGGAGCTATGGCAGTAGTGATGGTTCATTTAGTGAAAGAAGGCAATGAATTGGGAAATTCAGATAGCGCAGGTCTGCACTATCTTTTTATTACTTTATTATTGGTAGGTCTCATTCAAATGAGTGCAGGTTTTTTACGAATGGGAAAGTTTGTTAGAATGATTCCCCATTCGGTCATGATGGGCTTTGTAAATGGGTTGGCAATCGTGATCTTTATTTCTCAATTGGGGATGTTTAAAAGCCAAGGAGAATGGTTGCAGGGCACGTCTTTATATACGATGATGGGGTTGGTCGCAATGACTATGACAATCATGATAATTTTACCCCTTTTCACAAAAAAAGTACCCGCAGCATTAACTGCAATTCTCGTTGTCTCGGGAGTTGTCATTTTTGGAAATCTGGAAACTGAAACTGTCCGTACTTTTATTGTTTCCAATGGAGGAGAAGGGATCAAGGCGGGACTCCCTCATTTTGAAATTCCTTCGGTTCCATTTTCTTTACGCACCTTAATCTTTATAGGACCTTATGCCTTAATTTTAGCTGCAATCGGATTGATTGAATCTTTAATGACACTCAACCTAATTGATGAATTGACTGACTCTCATGGAAGTGGGAATCGAGAATGTGTGGCACAAGGAGCGGGTAATTTTGTCAATGGACTTTTTGGAGGTATGGGTGGCTGTGCTATGATTGGTCAAAGTATTATCAACATCAAGTCTGGTGGACGTGGACGTTTATCGGGAATTGTAGCTGCATTGGCCCTTTTGGCTTTTGTTCTTTTTGGCTCAGGTTTTATTGAGCAAGTGCCTATTGCTGCTCTGGTAGGAGTGATGTTTATGGTGGTAATTGGAACTTTTGCATGGAGCTCATTTAAAGTGTGGAATAAAGTGCCAAAAGCGGACGTAATTGTCATTTTATTAGTCACTTTATTGACCGTAGTTTTCGATTTAGCCATTGCGGTTTTGGTTGGAGTGGTAGTTTCGTCTTTAGTTTTTGCATGGGAAAATGCCAAACGTATACGTGCGCGTAAACACATCGATGGACACGGCGTAAAACACTATGAAATTTATGGGCCTTTATTTTTTGGATGTATCGAATTATTCAATAGCAAGTTCGACCCCAAAAATGATCCCGACGAGGTGGTTATTGACTTTAAAGAATCGCGAATCGTTGATCAATCTGCGATAGAATGTGTCAATAAACTTACAGAACGCTACTTGAAAAACGGGAAGAATATTCATCTTAGACACCTTTCTTCTGACTGTGTAAAGCTTATTAAAAAAGCAGAAAAGATTTGTGACGTAAATGTTTTAGAAGATCCAGACTACTTTGTAGCGATCGATAATTTTCGGCAGGCCCAACTCCAAGATTCGGCAAGTGTTTCTTAAATAGCAATGGAATCGTGAACCCGAACACGATCCCACAAGTGTTGCGCCTCCTCGATAAACAATTGATGAGTTGGATCATCTTGATAAGCATTCTGAGCTGCTAAACTGGGAAAACTCATAGTGTAGCAATAGGTAAAAGAAGCATCGACTACATCTCGCTTTTCTGAAGCCGCAGGACAGCCCAAATGATTGGCCGTCGCCTGAGGGTTGGTTTTTATAAGTTTGCGAATGGCAGTTTCAAAGGCGTTACGGTCGGATTGGTCTTCAGGATTTTTCAACCAAAAAAAAACGGTATGCAACAGAGGACCTGTACTATTTTCAATTGATTTCTCATTCATGGTTAAGTTTTTTTGTGTTGGTATGAAGATATTGAATCCTCTCTAAATTCCGAGGTGTTTTTTATTGTTATGATGACCACTATAACTTTTTAACAAAAATAATTGTAGAATTGTTGATTTCTTGGGGGCTAAAGCACTTTTGATTCGTTTTGCAATATTTATATTAGCAATTGAATCAATGGATAATTTAACTACCTATACCGAAGAAAATATCCGGTCTCTAGACTGGAAAGAACACATCCGTATGCGCCCAGGCATGTACATTGGAAAACTGGGTGATGGTTCTTCACCGGATGATGGAATTTACATCCTCTTGAAGGAGGTTTTGGACAACTGTATCGATGAGTTTGTAATGGGTGCAGGAAAAACCATTGAAATTAGTATCAAAGAGAATGTGGTAAGTGTTAGAGATTATGGACGGGGCATCCCTTTAGGCAAGGTAGTGGATGTCGTTTCTAAAATGAATACAGGAGGGAAATACGACTCCCGAGCATTTAAAAAATCAGTGGGCTTAAATGGAGTAGGTACCAAGGCCGTCAATGCACTTTCGCAACAATTTACGGTAGAATCAAATCGGGATAAAGAACTTAAAAGGGCGCGTTTTGAGTCAGGAAATTTAGTGGAAGATGCTCCTGTAGAAAGCACAAGCAAACGCCGAGGAACCAAAGTCACTTTTGTTCCCGACGCTTCCATTTTTAAAAATTACAAATACCGCCTGGAGTATGTAGAACGCATGATCAAAAATTATGTGTATCTGAATCCCGGACTGACCATTGACCTGAACGGCGAAAAATTTATTTCTGAAAATGGCTTAAAAGATTTGCTCACTGACCAAACCAACGAAAACGATCTACTCTATCCGATCATTCACTTGAAAGGAGAAGATATAGAAGTTGCAATTACCCATAGCAAAACTCAGTATAGTGAAGAATACCATTCATTTGTCAATGGTCAACATACTACACAAGGAGGAACCCATCAAGCGGCCTTTCGCGAAGGTTTGGTGAAAACCATACGAGATCATTTTGGAAAGAATTATGAAGCCTCAGACATTCGAAAATCCATCATTTCCGCCATCAGTATCAAAGTGATGGAGCCTATTTTTGAATCGCAAACTAAAACCAAATTGGGATCTACCGATATGGGAGGAGATATGCCCACAGTACGTAGCTACATAGTCGATTTTTTAAGTACACAACTTGATAATTTCCTTCACAAAAACCCTGCTGTAACAGAACAGATACAACGCAAAATCATTCAAGCAGAAAGAGAACGAAAGGAGCTCTCAGGGATTCGAAAGCTAGCCAAAGAGCGAGCTAAAAAAGCGAGTCTTCACAACAAAAAATTACGAGACTGTAGGGTCCATTTGCCCGATCTTAAGAAAGATCGCAGGTTAGACTCTACGTTATTTATTACTGAGGGAGATTCTGCCAGTGGCTCTATTACAAAATCCAGAGATGTTAATACTCAAGCCGTTTTTAGTTTGAGAGGAAAGCCTTTGAATAGTTTTGGGATGAGTAAAAAGATTGTTTATGAAAACGAAGAATTCAATCTTTTACAAGCTGCTTTAAGTATAGAAGACAGTCTGGAGGACTTGCGGTATAATAACATTGTCATTGCTACCGATGCCGATGTGGACGGCATGCACATCCGGCTCTTATTGATCACCTTTTTTCTTCAATTTTTCCCTGAATTGATCAAAGAGGGACATTTGTACATTCTTCAGACCCCTTTGTTTCGTGTACGTGATAAAAAAGAAACTTTTTACTGTTATAGTGAACAAGAACGAAGAGAAGCCATTCAAAAGTTGAAAGGAAAACCTGAAATCACGCGTTTTAAGGGCTTGGGTGAAATTTCACCTGATGAATTCAAATATTTTATTGGGGACGATATCCGCTTGGATCCCGTAATGCTTGATAAAAATACCACTATCGAAGAATTACTATTGTTTTACATGGGTAAAAACACTCCCGACCGACAAAAATTCATCATAGAGAATTTAAAAGTAGAATTGGATTTTTTGGAGGAAAATACGGTAGAAGTAGGATAGAAAATGAACGAGGAAGAAAATAGCATTGATTCAGGATCAAATGACACTCTAAAGAGAGTCACAGGCATGTACAAAGACTGGTTTTTGGACTATGCTTCGTATGTCATTCTAGAACGAGCCGTACCTGCAATAGAAGACGGATTGAAGCCAGTACAGCGTCGTATTCTTCATTCTATGAAGGACCTAGATGATGGACGTTACAACAAAGTAGCCAATATTGTTGGGCATACGATGCAATATCACCCTCATGGGGATGCAAGTATTGGGGATGCCATGGTGCAAATAGGTCAAAAAGATTTACTCATTGACATGCAAGGTAACTGGGGAAATATACTCACCGGTGACAGTGCAGCAGCCTCCCGTTATATCGAGGCTCGTCTTTCCAAGTTTGCGTTAGAAGTCGTTTTTAGCCCAAAAGTTACCGAATGGCAACTTTCTTATGATGGGAGAAAAAAGGAACCAATACACTTGCCTGTAAAATTTCCACTGCTACTGGCACAGGGTGCAGAAGGAATAGCCGTAGGACTTTCTACAAAAATATTACCTCACAATTTTAATGAACTCCTGAGTGCAAGTATTCAGCATCTAAAAGGGAAGCGGTTTACCCTGGTCCCCGATTTTCAAACCGGGGGGATTATCGACGTACAAAACTATAACGACGGTCTTAGAGGAGGTAAAATTCGTGTACGAGCCCGTATCAATCAGCTGGACAAGAAGACCTTAGTCATCAATGAAATTCCCTTCAGTACCAACACGTCTTCTTTGATAGATAGTATCTTGAAAGCCAACGACCAAGGAAAAATAAAAATCAAGCGCATAGAGGACAATACCTCTTCTGCAGTTGAAATTTTGGTGCATTTGCCAAACGATATTTCTCCTGATAAAACGATTGATGCACTTTATGCGTTTACTGCCTGTGAAACTTCTATCTCACCCTTAGGTTGTTTAATTATTGACAACAAGCCCAACTTTATGGGTGTGAGTGAAATGCTCAAAATCTCCACTGACCATACCGTACAGTTATTGAAAAATGAGTTGGAAGTCCAGCTAAGTGATTTAGAAAACCAATGGCATTACGCATCACTTGAACGCATTTTCATAGAGAATAAGATTTATAGAGACATTGAGGAAGCTGCGACCTGGGAACAAGTACTTTTCAATATTGATGAAGGGTTAAAACCTCATATCAGTCATTTAAAACGACCTGTAGTAGAGGAGGATATTATTAAGTTGACTGAAATCCGCATCAAACGAATCTCTAAATTTGATCTAGATAAAGCCCAACAAAAGATTGAAGCTTTAGAGACGGATATTGCAGAGGTTAAAAACAATCTTACACATCTCATCGATTATGCCATTCGCTATTTTACTCACCTCAAAAAAACTTATGGAGCAGGTAAGGAGCGAAAATCTGAAATCCGAATTTTTGATGATGTTGATGCACGCAAAGTAGTAGCCCGTAATCAAAAATTGTACGTCAATCGGGAAGAAGGGTTTATAGGAACCTCACTTCGGAAAGACGAAATGGTTTGCGAGTGTTCCGATATTGATGACATCATTGCCTTTACTGAAGAGGGAAAAATGCAGGTTGTAAAAGTAGAAAGTAAGGTTTTTATTGGGAAAAACATTCTGCATGTAGCGGTATTTAAGAAAAAAGACCAGCGCACTATTTACAACATGATATATAGAGATGGTAAGGCAGGAACTACATTCATTAAGCGTTTTGCTGTGACAGGGGTTACACGAGACAAGGTATATGACCTGACTCAAGGGAAGCCGCAATCTTCAGTCTTGTATTTTTCTGCCAATCCCAATGGGGAGGCTGAAGTGGTGACAATACTGTTGAGAAACTTAAGCTCTATCAAAAAAGTAAAATGGGATTTGGATTTTGCGGACCTTCAAATCAAAGGACGTTCAGTACGCGGAAATACCGTTACCAAATATCCTATCCGTAAAGTAGAGCTTAAAGAAAAAGGAGTGTCCACCTTAAACCCACGTAAGATTTGGTTTGACGACACCATCCGTAGACTCAATTTAGAAGAACGTGGAGAGTTATTAGGTGCTTTTAAAGGAGAAGACAAAATATTGATCACTACCAATCAGGGTACAGCTAGGGCGGTTGCTCCAGAATTGAGTTTGCATTTTGAAGACGACGTTCAAATAATTGAAAAATGGAATCCCCTAAAGCCCCTCACAGCCGTGTATTTTGATCCAGAAAAAGAGCGCTATTTTATGAAACGCTTTCTTTTGGAACATACCGATAAAGAAGAATATTTTATTAAAGAAGAGGGACAACTCCTTTATCTGAGCACCGAATGGCGTCCTGTGCTCCAAATAGTCCTTGAAAAACCTAGAGGAAAAGAACAGCCCGAACCTCTTGAAATCAATGCAGAGGAATTTATTTCAGTCAAAGGGTATAAAGCCTTGGGAAATCAGCTTACCGACAAAAAAATCAGGAGTATTGAACTCAAAGAAGCTTTACCCTACGAGGAAAAAATTACTATTGAAGACCCAATGGATATTGAAGTAAATGCCGATGAGCCTGATCCAAATGATAATGAGGATACTCAGACTATGTTAGATTTTTAGTTTTTTCTAATTTTTCTAAAACGCATATTTATCATTTCTACACCTAAAGAAAACGCAATTGAAAAATATAGATAACCCTTAGGGATTCTACCTATAGTACCTCCAAAAATTTGGGTTTCAGAAAGATGCGCTGCTTCAGCAATAAGCATAAAGCCGATCAAAAGTAAAAACGACAAGCCCAAAATTTGCATTGAGGGATGACGATTGATATAACGACTTACAGGAGTAGCAAAAACCATCATAATGACAATCGAAACAATCACCGCTGCAATCATGATGGGCAGGGCATAGGGTATTCCATTGGTCATTCCTACCGCTGTTAGAATGGAGTCAAATGAAAAGACCATATCAATTAATACAATTTGCAATAAGGCACGGGCAAAGGACATAGTACCTTTTTGAGTAGCAACTTCAGAGGCAACTTTTGTTTCCACCTTTTGAAAGATTTCATGAGTGCTTTTGTAGAGGAGAAACAAGCCCCCACCCAAGAGAATGAGTGCCTGTATCGAAATTTCAGAAGAAAACCAATCGTAATCAACCACCAAAAAAGCGCTTTTCATTTTGATCAATCCATTGATTCCCATCAGCAGGATAATTCGCATAAACATGGCAAGAAAAAGACCAAATCGTATCAGTTTCTTTTGCTTTTCTTCAGGAAAACGATTGGCCAAAATGGAAATGAAAATAACGTTGTCAATTCCCAGTATAATTTCCAAAAACGTTAGGGTCAAAAAAGCGATAAGGGCATCGGGGGTAAACATAATCAATTGATCTTTTCTATTGTCCCACGTTGTTTGTTTTTGGGATCTCCAACCAATGAATATTCAAAAGTATAACGGTTGTCCTGTGTACTTAAAATTCGAATTTGAATTGGTCGTTTGTCCTGGTTTGAGGTGGGGTTTAATTTTGTAAGGATACACTCGCAATCGTTTACCCAGCGTATTGTAGCGGTATCTATTTTTCCTTCATAACGCTCAATTTCATAATTGGCGTCCCTCGTAAAAAAAGAGCTTTTCATTTCGCCATTAACAATTTGGGTAAATTTAAATTCTCCCTCATGAAATGCATTGCAATCTCGCTCTAAGGAGTAGCAAGAAATAAACAAAACAGGAAGTAAAAAAAAAGTTTTGCGCATAAGGGTTCAAAAGTACTAAGATTTAGGCGAAAAAGTGCGAAAACTACCATCTTGATATAACTGAATAATTTGTACCACTTCATCTGTAGTGGAAATGGGCAAGGACTCAGAACTAGGTAAGTTCTTTATTTCTGTTCCGGAGGGGTCTGATGTTTTTTGTAATTCTGACTGAGCGGGTAGGGGAGTGTTGGAAGTTTTAGGCGCCTCTAAAAGTAGCCAGTCCAATCCGATAGAATCAAAAGCAGCATTAATTTTTAAAATAAATTCTAAACTTGGTTTGTTTCTCTTGGAAAGAATATGAGATACTGAAGAACGCTGCACACCTATTTTTTCTGCAAAAGCAGCAGCACTTAACTGGTGATTGTCCATTAATTCTTCAAGCCTAGAAATAAAATAATCTATGTTTAACATTGTAAACAATTTAATTCTTCACCACCAATATACAATTAATACAGAGCATAAACAAACACAATTTACTTAAACTTTACATTTAAATATATACTTTAAAACACTCATAATTAATAAATTAAATTTTAAATATTAAAATTTGATTACAAATGTATCTACAAAAAACGGATGCTTGCTGTATCAACAGAAGATTCGTTTACTTTTGTAAACTACAAATGTAAACAAATGGTTGTTTACATTTGTACTATTAAAATCAACTATGCGCTGCAAAAGATATTTGCCTCCAGAACAAATTGAGACTTTTCTGAATAAGCTCCCCAAAGAAACCAAGCAAAAAATACTGGGGTTTTCTGTAAATGGACTTCCTATCCACCTGGTAGAACTCGGAAAAGGGGAACGAAAAATATTGATGTGGTCCCAAATGCATGGCAATGAAAGCACCACGACAAAAGCCCTCTTTGATCTCATTCCTTGGTTAATAGACGCAGAACAGGAAGTATTTCTTGATAAGTTTAAATTTTATATCAT
The DNA here is from genome assembly GCA_017852075.1 of Flavobacteriaceae bacterium. Classification (GTDB taxonomy): domain Bacteria; phylum Bacteroidota; class Bacteroidia; order Flavobacteriales; family Flavobacteriaceae; genus MS024-2A. The sequence goes on from JAFMLQ010000015.1 coordinate 34,505, forward strand.
TCTACAGCTCAATCCAGACGGTGCAAAGGCATACACTCGGGCGAACGCCAATCAAGTGGATTTAAATCGAGATGCAATCGATTTAAGTCAGCCAGAGAGTAGAGTATTGCGTAATCTCTTTGATGAAATTCATCCCGATTATGCTTTGAATTTGCATGGTCAACGTACGATTTATGGCGCAGGTTCGAATGGTAAAGTCGCAACGCTCTCTTTTTTAGCCCCTTCAGCAGATTCCCAACGCTCTATTACTCCAGCTCGGGCCGAAGCAATGAAAGCAATTGTAGCAATGTATGAGAGCCTGCAAAATGAAATACCACAGGGTATCGGACGCTATGACGATCATTTCAACCCCAATTGTGTGGGAGATTCGTTCACTCAGGCAGGAGTTCCTACACTTTTATTTGAAGCGGGTCATTTTCCCAACGACTATCCAAGAGAACAAGTAAAAAAATACGTTTTTAAAGCGTATCAAGCTTTACTCCACTTCCTGCTAATGAAGGAAAAGAACGTCACCACAGCTCAGTATTTCAAAATTCCAGAAAACAAATCTGATTTTGTAGATTTAATTGTCTCCCAACTCAATGTCAAACAGGAAGGGATCGTATATAAAAATCAGCAAGTAGCCATTCAATACATTGAAGTGCTCAATAAAGACGCTGTTGAGTTTAAGCCCTCTCTAAAGGCTTATGGCAAGGAACTCCCCTTCAGAGCCCATCGTCATGTAACAGTGCCCGCAAATAAAACCGAGGTGGTACTGGAATTTTCGGAAAACAAAATCATTAGCAACCCTTATTTCAGTAAATTATTTTCAGTAAAATAGTAAAATAGAGGTAAAATTCGCAATAAAATCGACTAATTATCACTAAATTTGCACCATAAATCGTTAATTCTTCAGCAAATGAGTAAGATGCAACTTGATGAAATAGACCATCAAATTTTAGATATTTTAATAGACAATACCCGTATACCATTTACTGATATTTCAAAGCGTCTTTTGATTTCTGCAGGAACCGTCCATGTACGTGTAAAAAAAATGGAAGAAGCAGGAATTATAAGAGGCTCTTCTTTAAATCTAGACTATGTGAAGCTTGGATACTCTTTTATCGCCTATGTAGGGATTTTTCTTGAAAAAACAAGCGCCACAGAAGAGGTATTGAAATCATTGAAAGATATTCCATTTATTACTGTAGCACATATAACCACAGGAAAATTTAATGTATTCTGTAAAGTTCGCGCTCGCGATACCCATCACGCGAAAGATATCATTTTCATGATCGATGATGTTGTGGGTGTTTCTAGAACAGAAACCATGATTTCTTTGGAAGAAAGCATCAATGATAAAAAACGTCTTATGCACCGAATTTTTAATGAATTAAATTAAACGAATGGCCCGAAAACCCAAAATTGAACGATTTAATGAAAAGGTACTCTCCCGCTTCCAAATCTACAATAGCTTATTTCTTACGCTTCCCTTTAAAACAATCAAGCAAACTTCTTTACTAATGCCGCTCTTTGCGGATCATTGTCGGAATCAATATGAAGCCAACTCGGATCCCAACGCTATTGTGACCTCTTTTTTTAATCAATATGCCCCTGAGTTTGAATCCAAACAGCAACAAGACTTATTGTTCAATTTTATTCAATACATTGAGAGACAAGTTGTATTATTTGATGCCATAGAAGATGCTAGTTTTTCTTACGTAAACAATATGCATGGAAGAGGAACCCTTCGCAATATGAAAGAGGCGGCAATTGGCAAACAGTTATTAGAAGACCTATCAGGTTACATCAAACGTTTTAAGGTTCGTATTGTGCTTACCGCTCATCCAACACAATTTTATCCTGACAATGTGTTGGTCATCATTAATGAACTATCAAAAGCCATTGCTCAAGACGATTTGGATAGTATCAAAAAGCTTTTAGTGCAACTGGGTAAAACCCCTTTCTATAAAAAAGAAAAACCGACTCCATACGACGAGGCAGTAAGCTTGATTTGGTTTTTAGAGAACGTATTTTACCATTCGGCCAGTACGATTTATAATTATGTAGCTGAACATATTATAAATTCAGATGATTTAAACAATCCGATTTTCGATCTGGGTTTTTGGCCTGGAGGAGATCGAGATGGAAATCCATATGTCACACCAGAAATTACCTTAAAAACTGCAAAGCGTTTACAATTTTCAATTTTGAGGAATTACTACCGTGATTTGCGAAAACTCAAAAGAAAAATCACTTTCCCAGGCCTCGAGGATCGAATTGCGACGCTCGAGGATATGGTTTTTAACCAATTGTTTTATCCCGAAAGAAACAAACACTTTTCGTTGGAATTTTTGAACTCGGAATTAGAAGCTGTTTTAGAGGGAATTGTCAACGAACACGATGGGCTTTACAAGAGTGAAATACTCGATATGATTCATAAAGTCCGCCTTTTTGGATTGCATTTTGCCAGCTTAGACATTCGTCAAGATTCTCGCATTCATCACAATGTCTTTACAGATATTGTGACCCATCCTGAAATACAGAATTACACTCAAGGAATCCCAACAAATTATCACGAACTCAATTTGACCGAACGCTGTAAGGCACTGATTGAAATGAAAGGAGATGTGCCTTCTGAGATCTTTTCTGAGGAAATTACTCAACAAACATTGGAAAGCATCCGGGTGATGCAAAAGGTACAGCAAACCAATAAAGAGCGCGGGTGTAATCGTTATATCATCAGTAACTGCCAATCTTTAGAAAATATTCTTGAACTTTTTGCCATGTTTCGCTTGAGCAATTGGGAAAACCCCACCGTGGATCTTATCCCTTTGTTTGAAACCATACCGGATTTGGAAGCTGCGGAAGAAGTGATGCGAGCGCTATTTAGTGATCCGATTTACAAAGCCCATTTAGAGCGGAGAAAAATGAAGCAAACCATTATGCTTGGTTTTTCTGATGGAACCAAAGACGGAGGTTATTTTATGGCAAATTGGAGTATTTATGTTGCAAAAGAGCGGTTGAGTAAACTTGCTTCTTCGTTTGGAATTCAAATTGCTTTCTTTGATGGTAGAGGAGGACCGCCTGCAAGGGGTGGTGGAAATACTCATGAATTTTATGCTTCCATGGGTGATACGATACAAAGTGATGACATCCAACTTACTATTCAAGGGCAAACTATCAGTTCTAATTTTGGAACCTTGGATTCCTCCCAATACAATTTAGAGCAATTATTGAGTTCAGGAATAGAAAACCAAATCTTTAATCCTGGAGAAAACAATCTCACAGATGAAGAACGTGATCTGATGGAGGACATAGCATCAATTAGTTATAAAGCCTATCAGGACTTTAAGTCGCACCCAATGTTCATCCCCTATTTGGAGCGGATGTCAACCCTACCTTACTATGCTAAAGCGAATATCGGTAGCCGTCCTTCCAAACGAGGAAAATCATCCACGCTTCAATTTGAAGACCTTAGAGCGATTCCTTTTGTGGGAAGCTGGAGTCAATTGAAACAAAATGTCCCTGGATTTTACGGACTGGGTATCGCCCTTCAAAGTTTGATTGAAAAGGGACAGATGAAAGAGATTAAAAGGCTTTACAAAAGGTCTCGTTTTTTTAGAACACTTATTTTTAACAGTATGATGAGTTTGTCTAAATCCTTTTTCAAACTTACCGCCTACATGAAAAATGATTCGGAGTTTGGCGCATTTTGGGAATTGATTTTTGAGGAATATACGCTAACTAAAAAGGTGCTACTCGAGGTAAGCGGATTTAAAACGCTTATGGAAAACGAACCTGCTGGAAAAGCTTCGATCAAAGCCCGAGAAGAAATCGTTCAGCCCTTGCTGACCATACAGCAATTTGCGCTAATGCAACTTCAAAGCCTTAAAAAAGAAAAAAATCCTGACACAAAAAAAATGGAAATTTTCGAAGCGATGGTTACCCGCTCTTTGTTTGGAAATATCAACGCAAGTAGAAACTCAGCCTAAGAGCCATAAAATTCAAAGGCTTTGGCAAAAAGCTCTTGTGGCACCTCGACATCTATTTTAGGTTTCGATATCGCTTCTAGCAACACGAAATTGATTCTTCCAGATTTGTTTTTTTTGTCGTGGCGTAACAATTCTAAAATTTCCTTTTGATCCTGCGTATCGATTTCAACATACGGATAATAACGAGCAAATGTTTCTTTGATTTCCTCAGCGTGATGCTTGGAAAATCCACAGCATTTTACTCCCAAAAAGGACTCCATAACCATACCGATGGCGATAGCTTCACCGTGTAATAAACGTTTTTTTTGGGGATGGGTTAAGTAATATGATTCAATAGCATGTCCTAGTGTATGTCCAAAGTTTAAAACTTTACGTAAACTGCGTTCTCTGGGATCTTCTAGAACAACTTCTTTTTTTATCGTTACTGAGGGTTCGATAAACTTAGATAAAGTGGCTGCGTCCAGCTGAGGTAACGCCCGGAGTTGATTCCAGTAGTTTTCATCTGAAATAAGCCCGTGTTTTAACATTTCAGCAAAACCGCTATGGAGTTCTTCCTGTGGCAGGGTACTCAGCCATTGAGAATCGATCAGCACCTGTTTGGGCTCTTCGATAATTCCAATTTGATTTTTTAAAGGCCCCAGATCGATACCCGTCTTTCCTCCCACTGATGCATCGACCATAGCGAGTAGGGTAGTAGGCACGTTAAAAAAATCAATTCCACGTTTGAAAGTACAGGCCACAAAGCCACCAAGGTCGGTCACAACACCTCCACCTAGATTGATCAAGGCAGAATTCCGATCGGCTCCTCGTTCTGATAATTGGTGCCACAAGCTTTCACAGGTTTGAAGATTTTTGTGTTCTTCACCTGCAGCCATTACAAGTACTTCAATGTGATGCAGCCCAGTTTGTGTTAAAAAACTCTTCAAACAAAATTCTTGTGTGTGGGTATCTACAAGAAGAAAGAGGCTACTGTAGTTTCGAGCTTGTAGTTCCTGAGAAAACCTCAGCAACGATTCGGTTCCAAAAGTGATATTGATTTTGTTTTGCATAGTAGTTATGTCAAAGCAAAAATAAGGAATATATTTTCAGGCAAAAAGCCCAAAAAAATTTAAAACTTCGCCAAAATTTCTTTTAGCCTTTGAATTCCAGCAGTTCTTGCTTTTTTATTTGCAGACGAAGCATCTTCGGCTTCTCCAGCTCTAAAAAAACCATGTCCAGCACCTTCATAAATTACAGTCTCAAACGGCTGGTTGTTTTGTTTCATAGCGGCTTTACTCATTGCTATGGTGGCGTTGACACGATTGTCGTTTCCGCCGTAAAAACCGTATACAGGAACACGTATTTTTTGATAGGCTTCTGTTTCTTCGGGACCTGTTCCATAACACACTATCGCTGTTTCAATGGATGTACTTTGTGTTGCAAATCGAAACGACTGACTGCCACCCCAGCAAAATCCGATGACAACTACTTTGCCATTTGCTGCAGGAATGTTCTTTGCATAGGCTACCGTATTTTCTAATGTAGAACGAATGTTTTTAGGGTCTAGCTGATAAATTGCTGTACGTGCTGCGTCCGAATTTTCAAAAGCAGCAGTACCTCCACCATCAGGGGCTTTTCCTGATAAAAAGTCGGGAGCAATTGCGATATAACCCATTTCAGCAATTTGGTCGGCCATACTCCTTGCCCAGTCGTTTAATCCTCTGTTTTCATGAATCAGAATTACCACAGGAGTTTTTTCAGATACCTCGGGATACACCAAAAAGGCTTGTGTATTAGATTTTGGATTTACACGAACCCATTCGTGATGTCTGGGAGAAGTTTCTAGACGTTCTAGAGGGTTTTGAGACCATGCTGAAGTGAGTGCAAAAAGACAAATGTAGAGGACGGTTTTCATGATAAAATGTTTTGGTTAAGTTACACTATAATTAGAAAAGTGAAAAAAGGTTACCCTTTTTTAAAACTCTTTTTAATCCGATCTAAATCTCTTTTGTTGTCCCGGTCTTTGATGGTTTCTCGCTTGTCGTATAATTTTTTACCTCTTGCAAGAGCAATCTTGAGTTTGGCAAAGCCTTTGTCGTTAATAAATAGGCGTAGAGGGACTATAGTAAGACCGCTGTTTTTAACTTCTTTATATAATTTTTTAAGCTCTTTTTTATTTAATAAAAGTTTGCGCTGTGCTTTAGGGCGATGATTAAAACGTGTGCCATAAGCATACTCGTCAATATTCATATTGACAGTGAAAAGTTCTTCTCTATCGTTAAACTCACAAAAGCTTTCTGCAATAGAAGCCTTGCTGCTCCGAAGGGATTTGATTTCCGTTCCGGTCAGAACAATGCCCGCAGTGTATTCGTCGAGGAGCTCGTATTCAAAACGTGCGCGTTTATTCAGTATGTTGACCTTTTTTTGCACACTGCAAAGATAGAATTAATCCCCGCTTGATACGGTACTACTGTTTTTAAAAATAAATTGATCTCCAACAAAGTCTAGTTGAACTTCTTGTTCTCGATTGAGGCTTCCGGACAGCAGTTCTTTACTCAATGGATTTAAGAGTTGTTGTTGCAACACACGTTTTACTGGTCGTCCTCCGTATTGCGGATCAAATCCGAGTTGTGCCAATTGCGCTATTGCTTCTTCTGTTGCTGAGAGTTTAATTTCCTGTTTGTTGAGTCGCTTTTGAATTTGTTCGAGTTGCAAACGAACAATTTTTTGGATTTCTTTTCGGGTCAAAGGCGAAAAAAGGACAATATCATCTATTCGGTTTAAAAACTCAGGACGAACTTGAATTTTGAGTAGTTCCATTACTTTTTGCTTGGCTACTCTTTCAGCAGTTTCAAAGGCTTCATTAGTTTCAAAAGCAGATTGTATTTCATGGCTCCCTAAGTTACTGGTCATGATGATCATGCTGTTTTTAAAATCTGCCACTCGTCCTTTATTGTCCGTCAGTCTCCCTTCGTCCAATACTTGAAGAAGTATATTGAAGGTGTCGGGGTGGGCTTTTTCAATTTCATCTAAAAGAATCACAGAGTAGGGCTTACGGCGCACAGCTTCAGTCAGTTGTCCTCCTTCTTCATAACCCACATAGCCTGGAGGTGCGCCTACTAAGCGACTTACGGCATGACGTTCTTGATATTCACTCATGTCAATACGGGTTAGGTTCGTTTCATCATCAAAAAGAACTTCGGCCAAGGCTTTGGCAAGTTCGGTTTTTCCCACTCCAGTAGTTCCAAGAAAGAGAAAGCTCCCCAATGGGCGGTTTTGGTCTTGCAAACCTGCTCGACTTCTGCGGATGGCATCACTCACAGCAACTACTGCTTTTTCCTGGCCTACCAGTCGTTTATGGAGTTCATTTTCTAAAAAAAGGAGTTTGTCTTTATCTGATTGTAACATTTTACTAATTGGAATCCCCGTCCATTTGGCAACTACCTCGGCAATATCGTCGTAGGTAACTTCTTCCTTGATCAATCCATCTCCCGATTGAAATTGGGCTAGTTCTTTTTGAAGGCTGTTCATTTTAGTTTCGGCTTCCTGAAGTTTACCGTAACGAATTTCGGCTACGGTTCCATAATCTCCATCACGCTCTGCTCGGTCTGCTTGCGTTTTCAATAGTTCGATATCAGTTTTGGTCTGTTGCACGGCATCCACCACTTCCTTTTCTTGGCTCCATTGGGCGAAGAGTGTATTGCGTGCGTCTTTAAGCTCACTGAGTTCCTTTTGAAGTTGCTTGATTTTTGGCTCGTCTTTTTCGCGTTTGATCGCTACCAATTCAATTTCAATCTGCCTAATTTTACGATCCAAACTGTCTAGTTCTTCAGGTTTGGAATTAATTTCCATACGAAGCTTTGATGCCGCTTCGTCCATGAGGTCAATAGCTTTGTCAGGTAAAAATCGATTGCTAATATACCGATGAGAGAGAGATACCGCTCCAATCAACGCATCATCTTTAATTCTGACTTTATGATGGGTTTCGTATTTGTCTTTAATGCCTCTTAAAATGGAAATGGCACTTTCCAAATCAGGTTCGTCCACGAGGACTTTTTGGAACCTACGCTCCAAGGCCTTGTCTTTTTCAAAATATTTTTGGTATTCGTCTAGGGTAGTGGCTCCTATTGCTCTCAGCTCGCCTCTGGCAAGAGCGGGTTTTAAAATATTGGCAGCATCCATGGCGCCTTCACCCCCTCCTGCACCAACAAGAGTATGAATTTCATCAATAAACAAAACCAAATCTCCGTCGCTGTGAGTCACCTCTTTTATGACACTTTTTAAACGCTCTTCAAACTCTCCTTTATATTTGGCACCCGCTATCAGGGCACCCATATCTAAAGCGAAAATTTGTTTGTCTTTTAAGTTTTCGGGTACGTCCCCATCTATAATACGATGTGCCAGTCCCTCAGCAATTGCGGTTTTGCCGGTTCCTGGTTCGCCTACCAATATGGGATTGTTTTTGGTACGTCTACTCAAAATTTGCAACAATCTTCGGATTTCCTCATCCCGACCAATGACGGGGTCTAATTTTCCTTCTTTTGCCAATGCGTTTAAGTTTTTCGCATATTTTTCTAAAGCATTGTAGTTTCCTTCCGCAGAAGCAGAAGTCACTTTTTCGCCTTTGCGGAGCTCTTTGATGGCATCTTGAAGCTTCTTTTTTGTAACTCCTTGATCTGATAGCATCTTAGAAAGGGTGCTGTGGGATTCAAAAAGCGCTAGCAGTAGGTGTTCCGTAGCTACGTATTCATCCTGTTGCTTTTTAGCAATGGCAATGGCGTTCATTAGTGTTTGTGAAGCCATTTGAGAAAGGACTTGAGTACCGCCTTCAACCTTAGAAAAGCGTTTTAAGGCACTTTCGTTCATTTGTTGTAAAAGAGGCAGCTGTACTTCAAGCTTGTTGAAGATGAAGGGCATAACGGTGTCGTCTACTTCAAGAAGTCCGTAAAACAAATGCTCGTTTTCGATCTGCGGATGCCCTTTTTCAAAAGCATATTGCTGGGCAGTCTGAACGGCTTCTTGGGTTTTTAAGGTAAGATTATTCAAATTCATAGCAATTTTTTTGGTTGCAATTGCAAAGGCTGTTCCAATTCAGATTTACTGTCCTTTTGGCAGCTAAACCCCTAGAAATCAAGACAAAATGGCAAAATGGGAGTGAGTGCTCTTTAGATTTACCAGCCTAGTTTACCTTTGAATTTAACTGTTAATTACTGTTGAATAAATCTTTTGAATTTGAAGAAATAGTTTGTCTTTAGGATAGTGAAATGCTTAATTTTACACCTTAAAATTTATTCATGCAGCGCGACACGACGATATTCAATTTGATAGAGCAAGAGAAAGCGCGACAGTCCAATGGAATTGAACTGATCGCTTCAGAAAATTTTACTAGCCCCGCAGTGATGGAGGCTTGCGGTTCAGTATTGACCAACAAATATGCAGAAGGGTATCCAGGCAAAAGGTATTATGGAGGTTGTGAAGTGGTGGATGAAGTGGAAACCCACGCTATTGAGCGCGCAAAAAGTTTGTTTGGTGCCGTTTATGCGAACGTACAGCCTCATTCAGGCTCTCAAGCTAATACGGCTGTGTTCCACGCCTTTTTAAAGCCTGGTGATAAAATTTTGGGCTTTGACCTATCTCATGGAGGTCATTTGACCCACGGCTCGCCAGTTAACTTTTCGGGACGTTTGTACCAGGCACATTTTTACGGAGTGGAAAAGGAAACGGGGCTTTTGGATTACGATAACATTAGAGCCATCGCAAAAGAAGTACAACCCCAAATGCTTATTGCTGGAGCATCGGCTTATTCTAGAGATATCAACTTTGCTAAATTTCGAGAAATTGCAGATGAAGTGGGGGCATTTCTCTTAGCCGACATTTCGCACCCTTCAGGAATGATCGCTACAGGACTCTTAAGCGATCCCATTCCACATTGCCACGTAGTGACTACAACCACACATAAAACGCTAAGAGGCCCACGTGGAGGACTGATATTGATGGGGGAGGACTTTGACAATCCTTTCGGCTTGACATTTAAAAATGGGAACCCCCAAAAGATGTCACATCTGTTGAATATGGCTGTTTTTCCAGGGAACCAGGGAGGTCCTTTGATGCACGTCATTGCGGCGAAAGCCATTGCCTTTGATGAAGCCTTGCAACCCAGTTTTAAAAACTATATGGAGCAGGTGCGTAAAAATGCACAAGCACTAGCTGCTGCTTTTGTAGCTAAAGATTACCATCTGATCTCAGGAGGAACGGACAACCACATGATGTTGATCGATCTTCGCAATAAAAACATTACAGGTAAAGACGCAGAACTCGCTTTAGTCAAAGCGGAAATCACCGCCAACAAAAACATGGTTCCTTTTGATGACAAATCACCTTTTGTGACCTCTGGTATCCGAGTAGGAACCGCTGCTATAACTACACGAGGGCTGAAGGAAGCGGAAATGGGAATCATTGTAGATCTGATTGATCAAGTCATCACAAACTATGAAGATGAAACAGTTTTAGCTGATGTTGCTAAAGAGGTGCATGCCTTGATGCAAGGGCGGGCGTTGTTTAACGAGTAATATTGAAAGCTTACTACAGGCTACTAAATGCGCTAGTCTAATAACTCGAGTACCTTCTGCGGAATCCGTTCCAGTTTCCCAGAGTCTTTGTTTAGGTAGCACCATTGGGTACTGCACCGCGCCAGAAGACGATTATTACTTTTTAAAGACACTTCTACAATTCGTTCAGATAAAAAGTCGGAACTTTCTTTAACATAAGTAGTTAAGGTTAAGACGTCACCCAACTGAGCGGCCTGTTTGTATTCAATATGATGGCTTCGAACGACCCAAATTTCAAATTCATCCGAACGGCCAGAGGTCAAAGCTTCCCAATGGGCCTGTGCCACTTCTTGAACCCAGTAGAGGTACTGAACATTATTCACATGTTTGAGGTCATCCAAATGCTGGGCAAGAACAGTACGTTCCAACGTGAAGGTATTCATGATTTGGGCACTATCTTGACTTCAAAGAGTTTGTCCCAGTTTTTTCCTGTGACGAAAAAGGTTTGACGTTCCTTGTGATAGGCAATTCCATTCAAGACGTTGAGTTCAGGGTGCTGCTTGACCATTTCTTTGAGTCCTGAAAAATCCACCACACCTTCTACAGCACCGCTAACGGGATCAATGATGACTACAACATCTTTTTCAAATTGATAGGTGTTGGCATAGATCTTTCCGTTTACCCATTCCAATTCGTTAATGTTTTTTAGGGCGGATTTGTGGGTCATCACTTGAATGTACCCAATTTCACTATACTCTTCGGAATTGAGTTTCCAAATGTTTTGTGTTCCATCAGATTTGTAGAGCAGGTTGCCGTCATTACACAAGCCCCAGCCTTCTTTGCTCGCTCCATACGGAAACGATTTTTGCATGCTTAAACTGGCTTTATCATAAACCAAACCTTTTTCTGCTTTCCAAGTCAATTGCACAATTCGGTCCTGAATTAAAGTTAAACCTTCACCAAAGAATGTATTGTCTAATGGTTTTTTTTCTAGCACTTTGCCTGTTTTGAAGTCCACTGTTCTCAAGCTTGACTTTCCATTGAGGCCTGTACTTTCATAAAGGAGATCCCCATCAAATTCCAAGCCTTGGGTATAGGCGGTAATATCGTGTGGATAGGTATTAATTAACTCATAGGTGTAAAGTTTCGGGGGAGTATTTGCCAGTAAAGTGATTGTGGTGGAAGTTTCATAAGTTTGATCGCTATGGACTACCTGAGCTTTGAGGATATACTCTCCCAAGGGTTCATCCGAAAATTGATGATCAGGAGAAATGGTTTTATCGTTTAAGGAATAAGTTACGGAATAGTCTTCCAAAGCGGTTTTAAGACTCAACTGCAATTGAGTAGTTGGGGTTGCCTTGTTTCCTTGAATCCCTGTTTTAATCTTAAGGGCAGGAGTTTTGGAACCACTACAAGTCAGGAGAAAAAGTGCACTAAGGGTACTCACAAATATTTTCATAACTACATTTATTGTGTTCGGGGGTTCTACATAGGACGAAATTAAGCATTTAAAATGATTGTCGAAATCAATGTAAGGGGTTATATTTGCGCTAGGGCAAGTCCTGCACAACCAGCTCCTGCTGAAGCCCCCAGGGTGGGAACGCAGCAAGGGTAGGCGGTCGTAGCGGTGTGATGTAGGTCGCTTGCCCTTTTTTAACACCAATGCAAAAAGTAGTTTTGATTACCGGCGCTTCTTCGGGTTTAGGCCTTGCTACCGCCTTGCATCTTAGTCAAATGGGGTATCGCGTTTTTGGTACCAGTCGCAATCCTAAAAAATTTACTCAAAAGGTTCCTTTTGAACTTCTTCCTTTAGAAATTACTTCTGCTGACTCTGTTCGAGACTGTGTTGATGCAGTGATTCAAAAAGCCAAAAGAATAGATGTTTTGGTCAATAACGCTGGTGTAGGCATTACAGGACCCATGGAAGAACTGGAACTAGAAGCCATTCAAAAGAATTTTTCTGTCAACTGTTTTGGTCCACTGCAAATGGCTCAGGCGGTTTTGCCAGCTATGCGCAAGCAAGGTGCTGGATTAATTATCAATATCACTTCAATTGCAGGCTATATGGGACTTCCTTTTCGCGGTGCCTATTCCGCCTCTAAGAGTGCCTTGTCTATTATGACTGAAAGCCTGCGTATGGAAGTAAAAGGATTCGGAATTGATGTATGTACTCTAGCCCCTGGTGATTATGCCACGGCTATTGCCTCAAGACGCTACCATGCCCCAGTAATAGAAAACTCACCATATAAAAAATACGAGGAAGGACTGGAAACCATGAATGCTCACGTAGATCAAGGGAACCCCCCAGAAGAAATTGCCAAAGCCATAGCGGCTCTATTGCAAAGCAATTCACTAAAAGTTCATTATCAAGTTGGGCCTTTTATGCAAAAACTATCCAAAACCTTAAAAAAAATACTTCCCAGTCGTATCTTTGAAAAACTCATTATGAACCACTATAAACTTTAAGCATTCTATGAAATTCTTTATCGACACTGCCAATTTAGATCAAATACGTGAAGCCCAAGCACTTGGGGTACTGGACGGAGTAACAACCAATCCCTCTTTGATGGCTAAAGAAGGCATAACAGGTGAAAAAAATATCTTACAGCACTACAAAGACATCTGTGATATTGTAGAAGGAGATGTCTCTGCAGAAGTTATCTCTGTCGATTTTGAAGGAATGATCAAAGAAGGTGAAGCCCTAGCCGATTTACATCCTCAGATAGTGGTAAAAGTACCCATGATAGAAGAAGGTGTAAAAGCAATGAAATATTTTTCTGACGCTGGTATAAAAACCAATTGTACCCTTGTGTTTTCCGTAGGGCAAGCGTTACTCGCAGCCAAAGCAGGGGCTACTTATGTCTCTCCTTTCATTGGACGCCTTGACGACAATTCTACAGACGGTTTGGATTTGATTGAAGACATTCGTTTGGTCTATGACAATTACGCCTATGAAACGGAAATACTTGCTGCCTCTGTGCGTCATACCATGCACATTGTAAATTGTGCAAAAATAGGAGCTGATGTCATGACCGGTCCCTTGTCTGCAATCAAAGGGCTTCTCAACCATCCTTTGACAGACATTGGTTTGGCTAAATTTTTAGAAGATTATAAAAAGGGGAATTAAAAATCCCTCTGTTCCTTTAAAAAAGTAGTCT
>JAFMLQ010000042.1 GCA_017852075.1 Flavobacteriaceae bacterium
CCGTAACATCATGTAAAACAATCTGTTACGGATTCTTAAAGTACTCGGAGCGGGACTTGAACCCGCACGACCGCAATGGTCATTGGATTTTAAGTCCAACGTGTCTACCAATTCCACCATCCGAGCAAACGACAGAGCGAAAGACGGGATTTGAACCCGCGACCCTCACCTTGGCAAGGTGATGCTCTACCCCTGAGCTACTTTCGCGTAGTGGAATGCAAATGTAAAATAAATTTGTTTTCTACTAAATATTGAGACCTTTTTTAAATTAAAAAAGTGAATTTCTTTTTAAATTGGTGGAATAGTTAAAATCAAATACATGCATATCCTAAGGTTTTTCTTTCTCCTTCCCCTATTTACGTTTGTCCACAGTGCTTTTGCTCAAAACAAAGAAAAGCCTTTGAATTTTATTGTCATTTTTGCAGATGACTTGGGCTATGGAGACCTAAGTTCCTTTGGTCACCCCACCATCCAAACCCCCAACTTGGATCAAATGGTCGTACAGGGGCAAAAATGGACACAGTTTTATGTAGGAGCCAGTGTATGTACACCCAGCAGAGCTGCTTTATTAACTGGGCGTCTCCCCGTGCGAAGCGGAATGAGTAGTGACAAATATCGCGTTCTCTTCCCCAATTCACAAAACGGACTTCCCAACAGCGAAATCACCCTAGCCGAACAACTTAAAAAAGCAAATTACAGAACTGCCTGTATCGGAAAATGGCATTTGGGCCATCAAAAAAAACACCTTCCACTTCAAAACGGGTTTGATTATTATTTTGGAATTCCGTATTCCAATGATATGGATACTCCTCAGTCTGTTTATAAAGAAAAAGGAGGTTACTTGGAGTTGATCAACAATCCCGATAACATCCAAATAGAAAATTTTCAGGTTCCCTTAATTCAAAACAATACCGTCATAGAAAGACCTGCAAATCAAAATACCATTACCCGCCGTTATTCAGAAGAAACCATTCAATTCATTAAAAACAACAAGAGTGAACCTTTTTTTATCTATTTGGCGCACAGCCTTCCTCATGTTCCGCTTTTTGCATCCAAAGAGGCTTTGGGTAAAAGTGCAAGAGGATTGTATGGAGATGTAGTAGAAGAAATTGACCAAGGGATTGGTGCAATTATTAACGCATTAAAAGAAGAAGGTCTTGATAAAAACACCTTAGTTGTATTTACATCGGACAATGGCCCTTGGACCCTTTTTAAAACACAAGGCGGAAGTGCAGGACCACTCTATGCAGGAAAAGGAACTACTTGGGAAGGAGGCATGCGCGTTCCTACTGTTTTCTGGGCACCGGAAAGAATTGCACCTGGAATTATAACTCAAATGGGATCTACAATGGATTTGTTCCACACTTTTAGCAAAATAGCTGGAATACCACTCCCAGATGACCGTATTCTAGACAGTCATGATTTGAGTCCACTCCTTTTCGAAAAAGAGAAAACCTCAAGAGAGCATTTGTTTTATTACCGTGGCGCCCAACTCTATGCGGTGCGCTATGGCGCCTACAAGGCTCACTTTATCACACAAGGAGAATACGGTCAGTTTGGAGGTAAAGAAGAACATAATCCTCCGTTACTTTACAACTTAAATCACGATCCTTCAGAGCAATTCGACATTGCTGAAGCCCATCCCGAAATACTCAAGAAAATCGAAGCTATAGTATCTGAACACAAAAATAAAATGGTTCCAGGCCCAGACCAATTGAAAGACCGGGGGTGAACTAAATCAATTTTTCTTTTGAGAAAGTCTCCGCTTAATTTGATTCAACTGCATCAACGCCTCTACGGGAGTTAGCGTATCGATATCTAAAGCGGTAATTTCCTCACGTATGGCTTCTAACAAAGGATCGTCTAAATTGAAAAAGCTCAACTGTAACTCCGACTCCGTATCCTTTTTAGAATTGTTTTTTTTCAAGCCGTGGGTGTCCTCCAGTACCTTGAGCTTTTCTTTTGCCGTTGCTAAAACATGCTGGGGCATCCCCGCCATTTTAGCCACATGAATTCCAAAACTATGGGCACTCCCACCGGGAACCAATTTTCTTAAAAACAAAACATCCTCTTTCGTTTCTTTTATGGAGACATTAAAGTTTTTAATGCGTTCAAAAGCCTTAGTCATCTCATTCAATTCATGGTAATGGGTCGCAAATAAAACTCGGGGTCTAAAAGGATGTTCATGTAAATATTCAGCAATCGCCCACGCAATTGAAATCCCGTCATAAGTACTGGTTCCACGTCCGATTTCGTCCAATAGCACCAAACTTCCCTCGGAAATGTTGTTGAGAATGGAAGCGGTTTCATTCATTTCTACCATAAAGGTAGAAGCACCCATAGATATATTATCACTAGCCCCTACGCGAGTAAAAATCTTGTCCACAACTCCTAATGTGGCCTTGGTAGCGGGAACAAAACTTCCCATCTGAGCCAAAAGTGAGATCAATGCTGTTTGACGAAGCAAAGCCGATTTACCCGACATATTAGGTCCTGTAATCATCATGATTTGCTGTTTCTCTCGATCCAAATAGAGATCATTTGCAATATAGGGTGTTCCTAACGGCAATTGTTTTTCAATTACGGGATGGCGCGCGCCTTGGATTTCTACAGTTGTATCGGAAGTCATTGTAGGGCAGCAATAATTGTTTTTTTGTGCCATTTTAGCAAAACTACAAAGCACATCCCAACGGGCAACCACTGCGGCATTTTCCTTTAAGACCTCCAAATTCTTTTGCAGGTTTCGAACTAAAGCTCCAAAAAGGTCTTGTTCTAAGGCGAGAATACGCTCCCCAGCTTGAAGAATTTCAGCTTCAAAAGTTTTTAATTCCTCAGTAATATATCGCTCGGCGTTAACTAGAGTTTGCTTTCTTGTCCAATCCTCCGGAACCTTGTCTTTGTGAGTATTCCGTACTTCGATGTAGTAGCCAAAAACATTGTTGAACGCTATTTTAAGGGATGGGATTTGAGTACGTGCGGTTTCACGTTCCAGCATAGCGTCCAAATGAGATTGGGACTTATCTCTCAAACTTCTCAACTCATCCAAACGGTCTGAAAAGCCTACCGCAATCACATTACCTTTAGACACAACCACTGGGGCCTCTGCATGTAAAGTCTTTTTGAGCAAAGAGTGTAATTCCTGAGTGGAAGGGATCTTTTGAAGCTCAGATTTCAGACTGGTTGTATTTCCCTGTTTTAATACATTTTTAAAAGTTTCTAATACCTCCAGAGAGTCTGCCAATTGATTTAACACACGTGGGCTGATCTTTTCTGTGGCGATCTTTGCCATTACCCTTTCTATATCAATGATTTTCGAAAGAGCTTCTTGTGTAGTTTGTAAAATTGCTGTGCCTTCCAAAAACTCTTGAACTCTTTTTTGACGATACTCAATTCGTTCCAATTCTTTTAGTGGAAAAGCCATCCATTGTCTTAACAAACGTGCTCCCATAGCGGTTTGGGTTTGATCAATGATATGGATCAAAGGGATCCCTTCAGGATGATTTGCATAAAAAAGTTCTAAATTTCGCTGTGTAAATCGATCCAACCATACAAAGCCTTCCTGACGGATGGGAGTTATGCTAGTAATGTGCTGTAATTTATCGTGTTGGGTGTCGGAAAGGTAATGCATCACCGCTCCCGCTGCACTGATTCCTGCCGTGTAATTCTGAATTCCAAAGCCTTCCAAAGAATGGGTTTGAAAATGAGATATTAATTTTTGTTGAGCCGTGCTCCTTTCAAAAGCCCAATCCTCAATATAAAAGCAAGGGTATTGTGCTCCAAACTGTTCCTTAAATAATTGCTTTTTTGGCTTGGGTACCAGCACCTCACTGGGACTATAGCTTTGCAACAACTGCTCAATTTGCTCTCGATCACCTTCGGCAACCAAAAAATCTCCTGTGGAAATGTCCAAAAAGGAAATCCCCCAGCCTTTATCAAAAAAGACCGCGGCGAGATAGTTGTTTTTCTTTTGGTCTAAAACCTCATCATGGAGTGAAACTCCAGGGGTAATAAGTTCAGTAACGCCTCGCCTGACGATTTTTTTTGTCAACTTGGGATCTTCCAATTGGTCACAAATGGCAACCCTACACCCGGCCTTTACCAACTTCGGCAAATAGGTGTTTATCGAATGATGAGGAAAACCCGCTAGTTCAGTTTCACTAGTGCTACCTGCCCCTCGTTTGGTCAAAATAATCCCTAGGATTCCTGCCGCCTTTACCGCATCTTCACCAAAGGTTTCATAAAAATCGCCCACCCGAAACAATAACAAAGCATCAGGATATTTCGCCTTGATGCGATTGTATTGTTTCATTAGTGGTGTCTCTTTAGTGGCTTTGGGCACAAAAAATGGTTTTTACGAATGTATTTAAAATTTGAAGGTTTCCCCAAAAATAAAGAGGCAAATCCCCACATAAAAATTAGACTCTGTATTTTTGTTTTTTCTACAAAGTTATGCGCAAACTCAAAAATGAAGAACTAATTCGAAAATCAGTTGAAGAATTTAACGCTGCTGAGAAATTACCTTTGACTTTAATTTTGGACAATATCCGAAGTTTACACAACATCGGTTCTGTTTTTCGTTCTTCTGATGCCTTTTTGGTAAAAAAAATATACCTCTGTGGTATTACTGCTTGTCCTCCCCACAAAGACATCCATAAAACCGCCCTGGGCGCCACAGAAAATGTTTCTTGGGAACACGCTGAATCTGCACTCGAAGTGGTGAAAAAGTTACAAAGGGAGGGAACCTCGGTTTGGGCAATCGAACAAACGGAAACATCCATAGCACTTGACCAATTTCAACCCACAAAAAATCAAGACCATGCTTTTGTATTGGGCAATGAAGTTCGCGGTGTCAGCCAAGAGGTAGTCAGTAGTTGTGGTCAAGCACTTGAAATTCCGCAATTTGGAACCAAACACTCCTTAAACATTAGTGTGGCAACAGGGATTGTGATTTGGGATTTTTTTACAAAAACGAAGCTCTAAATACAGCTCTCAAGATTTTTTGAAAAGCATACTCGTCCTTCTCAAAATCAATATGATCCACTTCACATTCCAAAATAGGAAATGAGAGTTTGCTATTCAATAAAAGACGATATTCTTCTCCGATACCCTTCAGATAAGACTCCTCTATGTCCTGTTCAAAAGAACGTCCTCTTACTTGAATTTGTTTTTTTAATTGCTCTATTGAAGCTTTTAAGAAAAGTAAAAGACTCGGGCTTTTTTTGTGTTCAATTTCTGAATCGAATTTTTCTTTGTAAGTCACAAACTCTTTAGGACTTAAATTTTTTGCGGCAAAGACTAGGCATTTATGCAAGCAAAAATCCGCAACTACACTCCCTTGATTTTTTTGCCAAAAATAGGTGTCCTTTTCAAATCGATCTTTTAAAAAAAAGGCTTCTACTTGCAATGCATGGTCGATAGGATTTTTATAAAAATCTTTCAAATACGGATTGTCTGCAAAAGATTCTGTGTATAATTTAACCTGGTATTGCTTTGCAATTTTTCTTGCTAAGGTAGATTTACCCACACCTATATTTCCTTCAATTGCAATGAAAGGAAATTGATTGAAAATAGGAGGCAAGCCCAAATTAAACGCAAGAGGAATGACCTTTGCAGGATCAGGGCTTTTTACCACCAACTGCTTAATTGTTTGAAATAAAATAGGATGTATAAAGTTTGGCACGATATCCAACAATGGAAACAAAACAAAGTTCCGCTGATGCAATTTAGGATGAGGCACCTTAAGGTCTCTTGAATGAACTATCTCATTTTTATAAAAAAGTAAATCTAAGTCAATACTTCTGGCAGTGTAGCCCGGTTTCGGTAGTCGAGATCGACCCAACCGTTGTTCTACAGCTAGAAATACTTCCAAAAGGTGATTTGGATTCAAATCTGTAGCTATGGTGACACAGGCATTATAAAAAGGAGCGCTTTCAAATCCCCAAGCAGGAGTTTCATACACCCTAGACAATTGTTTTACTGAGATTGGGTATTCCTCCAATAATGCCAATGCCTTATGAAGCGACTCCAAACGGTTACCTAAATTACTTCCCAGTGATATGATAATTTGTTCTGACAAAACGCAAACCTAAATATCTGTAAATCTACAAAACCCTATATTTGTGACACCAAAACATTTTACATGAATTTTCTGCGGAGTTTTTTTGCCTCAGTCCTAGGCTCTTTAACAGCCATAGGCCTTTTCTTTGCAATACTACTTTTTATAATTTCTACCACTGCTAGTCTGTTAAACACCCCTGCTGCTAGCCGACCATTACAATCCAATAGTGTGATGACACTTGACCTCAAGCTACCCATTGTAGAGCGACCCCCTGCATTTGACGAAATCCAGCAATTATTGGGAATTGATGAGGAGGTTATTGCACTACCCAATGTGCTTTCAGCCATTCGCACTGCAGGGGAAGATCACAATATCAAAGGAATTCGATTGCGATCAGATTTTGTATCAGCAGGTTGGGCGCAATCACACACCATTCGAAAAGCCTTAAAAACATTTCAATCCAAAGGAAAATTTATTTATGCCTATGGCGACTTTTTTACCCAAAAGGGATATTTTATTGCATCAGTAGCAGACTCTATTTTTCTAAACCCTGTAGGCAATCTCGAATTTAAAGGATTGGCCTCTGAAGTACTTTATTACAAAGATTTTCAAGACAAATACGGTTTTAAAATGGAAGTTGTGAGACATGGAAAATATAAAAGTGCTGTGGAACCCTTTCTAGAAAATGAAATGAGTGCTGAAAATGAATACCAAATCAGCAGCCTCCTGCAAGACCTTTGGTTCACAATTAGAGAAGAAGTTTCCGCAGATCGGGGATTTAAAACTAAAGATTTGGATTCACTCGTGACCCAAAACAACACATCACTTCCTGAGGAAGCATTAGGAGCCAACCTCATCGATGGGATTCTCTATGAGGATACTTTTGACGAAAGGATAAAACTTCGGTTGGGAATGGACCTTGAAGATCCCTTAAACTTGGCCACTGTGAATCGTGTGAATGCAGGTTCTTCCTATGACAGTGCTATTAAAGATCGTATAGGGGTTGTTTATGCCAACGGACCCATATTTTATGGTGAGGGTACCGAGTCCATTATTGCTCAAGGTGTTTTTGTAGAAACCCTTGAAGATTTGACTAAAGACGATTGGATAAAAGCGGTTGTTTTAAGAATCAATTCCCCCGGAGGAAGCGCCTTGACCTCAGAATTACTCTGGCGAGCTATTGAAAAGGTAAAACAACACAAACCCGTTGTCGTTTCGATTGGAAATACAGCGGCTTCGGGAGGCTACTATATGGCCTCAGGAGCAGATGCTATTTTTGCTGACCCTATGAGCATTACTGGATCCATTGGGGTATTTGCCACCTTACCCAACGCACAAGGTTTTTTAGAAGACATCGGGGTTCGTCCCCAGACGGTAAAAACCCATCCCAACGCATTGGGGTACAGCCCTTACCAAACCCTTACTCAGGCCTTTAAAAACGAGTTGAAAAAAGGAATAGAAAAGACTTATGATGTATTTAAAGAACGGGTGGCACAAGGGCGTTCTTTAGATCCCGAAGCAGTTGAAAAGCTTGCTCAAGGCAGGGTTTGGACAGGAAAACAAGCTTTGGAATTGGGGCTGATAGATCGTTTGGGGACTTTGGAAGAAGCCATCCAAGAAGCTGCTTCTCGTGCTGGAATTGAAGTGTACAACACCTTAGAATATCCTCAATTTGAGGAAAATTTAGAAACTATGCTGAAAGGAATCAGCCCAAGCATTGAAGTGTACAAACCCCTTGAAGAATGGGTTCCAAATGATTTATTAATACAACTCAAAAACCTGAACACCAAAACTCCCTTTCCCTACATTCAGACCTTACTGCCTTTTGAATTAAAAATCCGCTAAATGAATTCTAAAAAAAAGGAACTGGCCAAAAATATCTATTTGTTACTTGCTGGCTTATTTATCACCTCTTTGGTCGTTTCCAATTTGATTTTCCAAAAGTTTTTTTATTGGTATCCGTTTGATATAAAGGTCTTTGGAAATCCACTCTTTGAACTTTCAGTTGGGGTATTACCCTACCCCCTAACCTTTTTAATCACAGACTTGATATCAGAAATTTACGGTAAGAAGAAAGCCAATCAGGTCGTGATTACGGGTATCTTCGCCTCTTTTTTTTCTATGGGAATTATACTACTTGCCAATGCGGTTCCAGCCTTAGCCAACTCACCGATAGACGACACCACTTTCAACAGCGTATTTGCACTATCTCCCATAGCTGTATTGGCCTCTATGATTGCCTATTTATTGGCCCAATTTGTAGATATTCGTATTTACCATTTTTGGAAAAAACTCACCCAAGGGAAAATGCTTTGGCTACGTAATAACTTTTCAACATTTAGCTCTCAACTTATTGATTCTGTTTTAGTAGTTGGACTATTGAGCGCATTTGGCGTATTGGAATGGAATCTATTTTGGGGACTGGTCATTTCCAGTTTTCTCTTTAAAGTTTTTGTAGCTGCCCTAGATACTCCCCTACTTTATCTTTTTGTAGGTCTTTTTAGAAAGACTTTTGATTTAAAACCTACTGATGAAATTGAAATTTAAACCATGAATGAATCATCTACAGGGACACGCCTGAATAAATACCTTAGCGAAATTGGGCATTGTTCAAGAAGAGCAGCAGACAAATTGATCGATCAAGACCGCATCAAAGTCAATGGAAAACCTGTGGTTATGGGACAAAAAGTAACGCCGCAAGACCGTATTGAAGTTGATGGAGTTTTGGTTGAGGATCATCAGGAACATTCGGTTTATATTGCCTTTAATAAACCTACAGGAATCGTTTGTACTACAGACACAAGGGTAGAAAAAGACAACATTATTGACTTCATCAATTACCCAAGCCGAATCTTTCCCATAGGTCGGTTAGATAAAATGAGCGAAGGGCTTATCCTATTGACCAACGACGGAGATATCGTTAATAAAATTTTACGGGCTCGTAACAATCACGAAAAAGAATATATCGTGACAGTAAACAAGCCTGTGACAGAGGAATTTGTTCAGAAAATGGGAAGTGGTGTTCCTATTTTGGATACGGTAACCAAACCATGTATTGTGGAGCAAATTCACAAAAAACAATTTCGAATCATTTTGACTCAAGGCCTCAATCGTCAAATCCGAAGAATGTGTGAATATCTTGGATACCGGGTGGTTCAACTGAAACGCATTCGCATTATGAATATCCAGCTAGATACCAAGGTGGGACGGTTTCGTGATTTGACCAAAAAAGAAATGATGGAATTACGAAAACTCCTCGCTGATTCGAATAAACATTTTAGGAATGAAAACCCAACTTAATGCGTTGCCCTTCATTAGACCGTACATTAAATACAGTCTGATCTTCAAACAGGAGATACTGCCCTCTAATACCCATCAATTTCCCTTCATAAAAGGGTGTTTTTGATAAGTTCAAACTGGCTGCTTTAGACGGATAGGATTGTACCGGAAATTCGAGTTTTTGAAGCTCTTTTGCTGTAGGATTCATATAGGGCTTTAAATCCTTGGGCAAGAGGTCCAGAGCTCTGTTAAATGCATCTTCCCAATCAATGGGTACCGATTCGTTTTGGACCATTTTTCTCCAATTGGTCTTGTCCGAAAAATGATCTTTTAATGCCACTTCTCCTACCCCAGCTAAATACCGATTGGGCACTTCCAAAAGTACCATGGCTTCGTGCGCACCTTGATCAATCCAACGAGTAGGCAATTGACTTTTTCTAGTTACTCCTACTTTCAGGTGACTACTTAGAGCCAAGTAAAGAATATGGGGTTGCAATTGCATTTTGGTTTCGTATTCCAAGTCACGATCGGCCTGACCCAAATGTGCTTTGCTTAGTTCCGGTCTCATGACCCAATCTCCGGCAAGTGGGGTTTCAAAAAAACAAGATTTACAAAAGCCTTGCCGAAATAATGGAAGTTCTTGGGAACAATTCAAACATTGAGAACCCAAATGACTGATGGTCAAATGTTTCCCTATACATGGATTGACGTGCACAAAATCACTTCCCATATCCAAAAAATAATTGATGGGGCTTTGAGCCTCTGTGATCATTTTTTTTAAAGTACCCTCAAACATATACTCGCTCAGAATTAATTACATTTACGGAAGTAAGATAATAATTATTTTATGCCCATACCCCTATTTAATTCTATCGCTTCCTGGATTCTTAAAAAAAGAATTCACCAAATGGAACTTTTTATGAAGTATCCTATTGAGGTTCAAAATGAATTGCTTCAAAACTTACTTCATACTGCTGCTCAGACCGATATTGGAATAAAGTATGAGTTTGAAACGATTAAAAATTATGCCATTTTCAAGGAACGGGTTCCTGTTAGTACATATGAATCCATAGAGTCCGATATAGAGCGTTGCCGACAAGGTGCTCAAAATATTTTTTGGCCAAGTAGCATTAAGTGGTTTGCAAAATCTAGTGGTACGACCAATGCAAAAAGTAAATTTATTCCTGTAAGTACAGAATCTCTGGAAGATTGTCATTATAAAGCAGGAAAAGATATGCTTTGTTTGTATTTCAATAATAATGAAGACTCCCAACTTTTGACAGGAAAATCATTACGATTAGGAGGAAGTAATGAATTGTATAATAAAAACAATAGCTATTTTGGAGATCTTTCCTCAATCATCATTCAAAATCTACCCTTTTGGGCAGAGTTGAGCAGCACTCCTAGTAATAAAACTTCACTCCTACCTGATTGGGAAACCAAAATGAGAGCTATCGTGGCTGAATCCATTCCCGAAAAAGTGACCAGTTTAGCTGGTATTCCTTCGTGGATGCTAGTTTTATTACAGAATGTATTAAAAGAAACTGGGAAGCAAAATATCACAGAAGTCTGGCCCGAAGCTGAAGTCTATTTTCACGGAGGAGTAAGTTTTAAACCTTACCGTGAGCTTTACAAAAACCTATTTCCAAAATCAGATTTTCGATTTTATGAGATTTACAATGCTTCAGAAGGCTTTTTTGGCATTCAAGACCGAAACGATTCTGATGAATTATTACTTATGCTTGACTATGGTATTTTTTACGAATTTATCCCCTTCCAAGGTGAAGATAAAGAGGAAGGTGATATCATCCCTCTATCTGAAGTTGCTTTAGACACTAATTATGCACTAGTCATTACCACCAACGGTGGTTTATGGCGCTACAGAATAGGCGATACTATAAGGTTCACCAGTTTGTCTCCCTATCGCATTCAGGTTACGGGACGAACCAAACATTATATCAATGTATTTGGCGAAGAATTGATTATTGACAATGCTGAAAAGGCACTTACACAGGTGTGTACTCAAACCCAGAGCACTGTTTCCAACTTTACAGCCGCACCCATATTTATGGAAAAGAATCGCAAAGGGGCACATGAATGGATTATTGAATTTGAGAGAGAGCCAGAGGATTTAAATCATTTTAGTCTTCTCTTAGACAAAGCGCTTCAACAACAAAATTCTGATTATGAAGCCAAACGTTACAAAAACATGACTCTCCAACCATTACAAATTCACAAGGCACGAAGAGGATTGTTTTATCAATGGCTCTCCCAAAAGGGAAAATTGGGTGGGCAACATAAAGTTCCGCGCCTATCCAATTCAAGAACTGTATTAGAAGAACTTCTTGACTTAAATAATTAGGAAACTACTTTTAACTTGGGTAGTTCAATTTTGGATAATTTCTGATCGGCGTATTGTTTGGTGACCTTTAATTTTTTAACACCACTTTCAGGAAGTTCAAACATGGCATCGTTTAGAACAGCTTCACAAAGGGAACGTAACCCACGCGCACCTAACTTGTATTGCATTGCTTTTTCAACAATATAATCCAAAGCTCCAGGAGTGAATTGCAATTCAATACCATCCATTTTAAATAACTGAGTGTATTGCTTTATCAAAGCATTTTTAGGGGTGGTCAAAATCAAGCGAAGTGTAGCTTCATCTAAAGGGGTCATATAAGTCAACACTGGTAATCTTCCAATGATTTCGGGAATCAATCCAAAAGAGCGCACATCTCTTGGAGTAATGTACTGAAGCATGTTTTCTTTATCTACCTCGCGTTGCTCCATTGCCGTTTTATATCCTATCGCTTGAAGGTTCAATCGTTTGTTGATGTGGGCTTCAATTCCGTCAAAGGCGCCACCAGCAACAAATAAAATATTGGCTGTATTTACCTCAATAAATTTTTGATCAGGATGCTTTCGTCCTCCTTTAGGCGGAACATTCACCACAGTTCCTTCTAATAATTTCAATAAGGCTTGTTGCACTCCTTCTCCTGAAACATCTCGGGTGATGGATGGATTGTCACTTTTACGTGCAATTTTATCAATCTCATCGATAAAAACAATTCCTCTTTCAGCACGTTCCACATCGTAATCTGAAGCTTGTAACAAACGTGTTAGAATACTCTCCACATCTTCTCCTACGTACCCAGCTTCGGTTAATACCGTAGCATCTACAATAGCCAGTGGCACATTTAATAAACGAGAAATAGTTTGTGCCAAAAGAGTTTTTCCAGTTCCAGTAGGCCCTACCAAAAGAATATTACTTTTTTGAATTTCTACATCATCATCCGTTTTGTCTTGAAGCAAACGTTTGTAGTGATTGTAAACCGCAACAGACAAAACCCTTTTAGAAGCATCTTGACCAATTACGTATTCGTCTAAAAAAGCTTTGATTTCTCTGGGAAGTTTGAGCTCAATGGATAAGTTTCCAGGGGTCTCTTCTGCTGTTTCTTCGAGCACAATACCGTGGGCTTGGACGATACATCGGTCACAAATATGGGCATCCAAACCAGCAATCAATAATTGTGTTTCTGGTTTTGGCCTACCGCAAAAAGAACAATTTAAATCTGGTTTACTCATGGCAATGGGGTTTTATTTTGGAGCGTTCTGTAAAACTTCATCGACCATACCGTAGGCCTTTGCTTCTTCTGCTTTCATCCAATAATCTCGATCACTATTTTCTGTAACCTTTTTTATTGGTTGTCCCGAATGTTTGGAAATGATTTGATAGAGCTCGTCTTTGAGTTTGAGAATTTCACGAGCAGTAATTTCAATATCAGAGGCCTGACCCTGTGCACCTCCTAACGGCTGATGAATCATTACTCGAGCATGAGGTAGTGCGGAACGCTTACCTTCGTGACCAGCACACAACAATACTGCTCCCATAGAAGCTGCAATTCCAGTACAGATTGTTGCTACATTGGGCGTGATGAACTGCATGGTGTCATAAATCCCTAGTCCAGCGTATACACCACCCCCTGGAGAGTTGATATACATTTGAATGTCGCGACTGGAATCTGTACTTTGTAAAAAAAGTAATTGAGCTTGAATGACATTGGCAACTTGGTCGTCAATGGCGGTACCTAAAAACATGATACGATCCATCATCAAACGAGAAAAAACATCCATTTGTGCAACATTAAGTTGGCGCTCCTCAATAATATAGGGCGTCATACTACTTACGATTTTATCGTAATACATCGCATTAATTCCATGATGCTTTGTGGCATATTTCTTAAACTCTTTTCCGTAATCCATATCTTGTTTCTTTAGTATAAAATTAATGAAATTATTATGCTTTACCGTACGCTTCTTTTACAAAGGCATCAAAACCTACTTTTTTAATTTTAAGAGGCGCTTTTTCTTTGAAAAAATTAAGCATTTTTTCTCCCATAAGTTGTTCTGATAGTTTCTTAGTTTCCTCCTGATTGGACATGACATTC
This sequence comes from Flavobacteriaceae bacterium, assembly GCA_017852075.1. Lineage (GTDB taxonomy): Bacteria > Bacteroidota > Bacteroidia > Flavobacteriales > Flavobacteriaceae > MS024-2A. The sequence goes on from JAFMLQ010000042.1 coordinate 13,786, forward strand.
GATACAATTCCATCCAATTGTTCCTGATCTGGAATTTGACCGTATTGCATCATTTGATTTTTTACCAAAACTGCCGCATATTCTTTAAGCTCCTCAAAAGTCAGATTTAGCTCATTTTCATTGATGATCTTTCCTTCAATTAGCTGATAGCGAATCCCTTTTTCAGATTTGTTGAATTCATCATTTGCTTCTGCTTCGGTCATGGGTTCTTTGCCCGAAGTTTGGATCCATTTTTTCAAAAATTCATCAGGTAGTTTGAATTTTGTTTTTTCAACAAGGGCTTCAGAAATATCATTCATGAGTTTTTGATTGACTTGAGGCTCAAATTGGGCTTGTAAACCTGCTTTGATTTTATCTTTCAATTCTTGCTCTGAAGTTACCGTCCCAGCTTCATATAATTTATCAAATAGTTCTTGATTTAATGTTGCGGGTATACGTTCATTTATTTCTTTGAGTTCCACCGTAATTTCAGCAGAAGAAATTTCTTCAATTTTCTTATCATCCAAGGCAAGTAAGCGTTTTGCAGTATCATCGTCTTTAAAAAGTCCTTTTCCAGAAAAATTCAATACTGTTCCTGTTGTGGCTTCTTTAAGTGCTTTGACTGCATTTTTTGATTTGATGTCCTCTATTGTAAAATTGACCATTGTTTCTAGCTCGATTTCCTCATTTCTAAATTGAGCTGTGATTTCGAAATCTTTTTGAATTTTGGTTTGAGAAACCAACTTACCATATTGCTTCTGAATGTACGTGAGTTGCTCTTGAATCATTTTACTATCAGGTTCTATTTCATAACGAATCACCTTTTTCAGTACGTCTAGTTTGATATCAAATTTAGGTGCAAGACCCAATTCAAATTCGAAGTCTATCTGACTGGCTTTCCAGTCTAACCCTTCTTCAGAAGCTTTTGGAATTGGATTTCCCAGTAGTTCAAGTTTTTCCTCTTGTATGTATTTGTCTAAATTTTCACGAAGAATTTTGTTTACTTCGTCCGCTACAACCGCTTGTTCGTATTGCTTTTTAATCATCCCCATTGGAACATGTCCTTTTCGGAATCCTGGGATGTTGGCATTTTTCCTGTAGTCATTTAAAACTGAACTTACTTTTTCTTCGTAATCTTTGCGTTCTACTGTGATTTGAATCACAGCATTTAAGGCGTCAATATCGGTTTTGCTAATGTGCATTGTGCTTAAAATTTAGTGCGCAAAAGTACACTTTTTTATTGCGATGACCAATTTTAATAAGGGAAGCGTGACTATATAGTTTATTTTTTATGGAAGTAAAATGCATTAAATTTTCAACTAAATAAATAAATTCTACTATATTTGCACCCCAGAATTAATAACCAGAGGGTCGGGTATCCTCACAAATTAATATGATATGCCAGTAAAACTAAGACTTCAAAGACACGGAAAAAAAGGAAAACCCTTTTATTGGTTAGTAGCCGCAGACTCACGTGCAAAAAGAGATGGACGCTATCTCGAAAAACTAGGAACATATAATCCCAATACCAACCCTGCAACTGTCAATATCGATATTGATCGTGCTGTAAATTGGCTGGAAAAAGGAGCACAACCCACAAATACTGCTAGAACACTATTGTCCTACAGAGGAGCAATGATGAAACACCACCTCAACGGAGGCGTTCGAAAAGGGGCACTCACACAAGAGGTTGCAGATCAGAAACTCGCAGACTGGTTAAAAGAAAAAGAGGCTAAAATCCTAGCGAAAAAAGAAGGATTGACAAAAGCTGAAGCTGAAGCCCAAGCAAAAAGAATCGCTGCAGAAAAAGAGGCTAGCGAAAAGCGTCTTGCCGAAGCTGCGGCAGAAGAAGTTGAGACTCCTTCAGAAACAGTAGCAACGGAAGAAGGAGCTGCAGAGGAAACCACACCAGCAGAAGCCACTTCAGAAGAAGTAGCTACAGAGGAAGCTCCTGTAGAGGAGGAAACACCTGAAGAAACTAAAACAGAAGCAGCCCCAGTAGAGGAGGCCCCTGTAGAGGAAGCTCCTGTAGAGGAAGCTCCTGCCAAAGAAACAAAACCAGAAG
>JAFMLQ010000066.1 GCA_017852075.1 Flavobacteriaceae bacterium
TTTGACGAGGCCATTGAATGGTTACGGGAGCTTGATGTGGAATATCAATTGACCGACGAAGATTACACCATTGACGATTTTGTCGAAGATCTTTTGAAAAAATCCTACATCCAACCCAAAGGAAATGGAAAAGGGAAAGGAGATGGTATGGCACTCACACCCAAAACAGAGAAACTATTGCGAGAACATGCCCTGAAACAAATATTTGGGAAATTGAAAAAGTCAGGACAAGGAAACCATAGGACCAAAAAAGTGGGGCAAGGCGAAGACAATACTGGCGAGTTTAAGGCCTATCAATTTGGAGACGCTCTAGAAAAAATCTCCATGACAGAAAGCATCAAGAATGCACAAATACGTTCTGCGGGCAATGAGTTTACGCTACAACACGACGATTTAGTTGTGGAGGACAGTTTTTTCAAAACTCAAATGAGTACTGTTTTAATGATCGATATTAGTCATAGTATGATCCTCTATGGCGAAGACCGCATAACCCCTGCCAAAAAAGTAGCGATGGCCCTAGCAGAACTCATCACCACCCGCTATCCAAAAGACACCCTTGACATCTTGGTTTTTGGAAACGATGCATGGCCCATTTCCCTAAAAGAAGTGCCCTACCTTGAGGTAGGCCCCTACCACACCAATACTGTTGCAGGCCTAGAGTTGGCAATGGACTTACTCCGCCGAAAGAAGAATAGCAACAAGCAAATTTTTATGATAACGGATGGAAAACCCAGTTGTCTAAAAATGCCTAACGGAACTTACTACAAAAACAGTGTAGGTCTTGATGAAGAAATCGTTGAAAAATGTTACAACATGGCACGGCAAGCCAAAAAGTTACACATTCCCATCACTACCTTTATGATTGCCCAAGACCCTTACCTAAAACAATTTGTTCGAACATTTACCGAAGCCAATCAAGGGAAAGCCTTCTTTACAGGCTTAAAAGGATTAGGTGAAATGATCTTTGAAGACTACGAAAAAAACAGAAAAAAACGCTTAGAATAGAGAAAAATAAAACTATGAGTTCACCAAAAATTGCAACCTTAGGAGCACTAAAAAAAACAGACTATCAACCCCAAAATATTCAAGAGGAATTGGCAAAAAATTTACGCCAACGCCTTCAGGATGGCACAACTACTTTTGAGGGCTTAATAGGCTATGAAAACACAGTTATTCCCGATGTAGAACGCGCCATCCTTTCTGGTCACAACATTAATTTATTGGGTTTAAGAGGTCAGGCTAAAACAAGGTTAGCACGACAAATGACTCAATTGCTCGACGAGTGGGTTCCTGTTGTTTCTGGTTCAGAAATTAACGATGACCCTATGGCACCCATTAGCCGTGAGGCCAAAGAAATAATTGCTCAACATGGAGACATTACGCCAATAACATGGCTACATAGAGACGAGCGCTTCTTTGAAAAACTAGCCACACCCGATGTTACCGTTGCTGATTTAATTGGAGATGTGGACCCCATCAAAGCGGCTAACTTAAAATTGTCTTATGCCGATGAACGTGTCATTCACTTTGGAATGATTCCTAGGGCTCACCGCTGTATTTTTGTCTTGAATGAATTGCCCGATTTACAAGCACGGATTCAGGTCGCACTCTTTTCAATACTCCAAGAAAAAGAAATACAGATTCGTGGTTTCAAACTACGTCTCCCCATTGAAACACAAATTATCTTCACGGCAAATCCTGAGGACTACACCAATAGAGGGAGTATTGTTACACCCTTGAAGGATAGAATTGGATCACAAATTCTGACCCACTACCCACACTCAAGAGAAATTGCAAAAGCTATAACATCACAAGAAGTGAAAATGAGCGAAGACATTACTGCCAAAATTCACATTCCTGAATTGGCACGAGATATCTTGGAACAAATCGGTTTTGAAGCACGTAAAAGTGATTATGTTGATGCCAAAAGTGGGGTCAGTGCACGAATGAGTATTACCGCTTTTGAAAACCTTATCAGTACCGCAGAGCGAAGAAGCTTGATCAATGGTGAAAAAAACACCTGTATTCGTATGGCTGATTTTTTAGGAATCATTCCTGCAATCAATGGCAAGGTAGAATTAGTATACGAAGGAGAGCAAGAAGGTGCGGAACAGATTTCGTATCATCTGATTTCTCAAGCCTGTAAAACCTTATTTCCTACCTATTTTCCTGAGGTCAAAAAACTAGAAAAGCAGGACGAAAAAGGTCCTTATGACAAACTTTTAGGCTGGTTCTTTAGTGATAACGAACTTTTTTTAGAGGATACTTTAACTGATGGTGTATATCGAGATACCTTAGAAATGATCCCAGATATCAAAAACATAGTCAAAACTCACCAGTCAAATTGCGGAAAAGAAGATCTGCACTTCATGATGGAGTTTTTATTGTGGGGACTGGAAGCAAACAAACGCCTAAATAAATATCGTACCCTAGAAGGATTTCAATTTAAAGACTCCCTAGGTAGTTATATCAGTGGTTTGTAAGGATAACGATTAGTTATTTTAAAGAATAGTACCGACCTTTGTTATTCCAAATTACATTATGATTAGAACAGACATCATTATTGTAGGTGCTGGTCCAGTAGGACTTTTTGCTGTTTTCGAAGCAGGTTTGATGAAATTGAAGTGTCATCTAATCGACGCTATCCCTCAAGCTGGTGGTCAATTGACTGAAATTTATCCAAAAAAACCCATTTACGATATTCCTGGTTATCCCACAGTATTAGCAGGAGAACTGGTGGATAACCTAATGGAGCAAGCTGCTCCTTTTAAGCCCAGTTTTACCTTAGGAGAACGCGCAGAAACAATAGAAAAGCAAGATGATGGAAACTTTGTTGTCACCACCAGTGAAGGCACCCAACATCAGGCACCAGTGGTAATGATCGCTGGAGGCTTAGGGAGTTTTGAACCCCGTAAACCTAAGATTGACACCCTTTCGCAATTTGAAAAAAAGGGGGTGGAATATATGGTCAAAGACCCTGATGCTTTTATCGGGAAAAAAATCTTTATTTCTGGTGGAGGTGATTCTGCCTTAGACTGGGCCATTTATTTTGCTGAACACAATGACAGCTCTGTGGGATTAGTCCATAGAAGCGATACTTTTAGAGCACACAAAGATTCTGTTGAAAAGGCCTATCAACTACAAAAACAAGGAAAAATCGAATTCTATACCCATGCAGAAGTCATTGGTTTAAATGGAAACGATACCCTAAAATCAATTGAAATTAAACAAAAGGACCAGCCCAATAAAACGGTTGATGTGAACACTTGGTTGCCACTCTTTGGGTTGTCCCCTAAGCTAGGACCAATTGCTGATTGGGGGCTTGAGATTGAAAAGAATGCGATTAAAGTGGACAATACCTTCGACTATCAAACCAATATTCCCGGCATTTTTGCCATTGGAGATGTCAATACGTATCCAGGGAAATTAAAACTAATTCTTTGTGGGTTTCA
>JAFMLQ010000067.1 GCA_017852075.1 Flavobacteriaceae bacterium
ATACTTTTTTTAACTAAAAATGATTGTAAAATGTTTTTCATAAATAAAAAAATCCACAACATCATGTAAAACAATTTGTTACGGATTCTTAAAGTACTCGGAGCGGAAGGAAACACCTGCGCAATACAAGCTCAGGTGAAGGATGTGATGCTTGATATGCTTTATTGCCTGGTGTAGGGATTCACAGTATATATAAAGGGTGAAAAAGTACAACTTAAAGAATAGTATCCCATCATATATCCACACAAAACCCTAAAACCACAACACAGGGATCCTGGCTTAAGGCAATGATATCAATGGATTAGGAAGGATTTGGATTGTGCCCATTGGTGTAAAAGAAAAACCCTCCGATTGGGAGGGTGTAATGATTAAATTATTCTGTTATTAGTTTATCCAGCCTCCTACTTGAGGTCTTAACTCTGCTCCATATGCTTTTGCTTTTGTTTTAAGTTCAGCTGATGCATCCCCCGCAACAATCACTTTACTAAGAGTAAAGAGTTTCATGAACTCTTTGGAATAATCACTTTGCTCAAAGTTATTAAGGTGATGGACGAAGTCAGAAGAAGTATAGTATTTCTCAACCAAATTAACTTTTTCCCCATCAGGAGAAACAAAGTACCCAAAATCATAAGTCCCAGGCTCTGTTTCTCTTACGAATTTGCTGAATCTTACTAAAAATTCTTCAACATCAGATGTTGAAAATCCTTTATTTATCTTTAATTCTGCCAAGCCAAGAACCCTTTGCGACTTTTTATTAACTGATTCAGCAGCCTTAATTTCTCTTTCCAATAAACTTGGATCAAAAAAATGATATGCAGCAACTATTTTTTCATTTTCAAAGCGGAAACCATGATGAACCATTATTTTCACATCATCACCAGTATATTTTCCTTTACCTGTCCATTGAAACCAAGCCATAGACCATGTGGTTCCATTATTATATTTAGCAGATGTGAGGTTTATGCCATTTGTATCATTTTGAATATTTTCAAATAAATCATGATGATCTTCTGTTGCCGACAGCCATCCCTCTTTATCGACTTGAACATTATTAAAATAGTATTCTCCAGAATCATCTGATATCATACTTGCTATTTCACGAAATTTCCCTTCAGAATATTTTTGCATTAATTCTTTTGTCATCTGCACTTCTTTAGTTTGGTCATCTAAAATACCACTAAGATCTCCTGATGGAACTTGATTACAACTTAAAAAAAAGATTGCTGGGAGTAGTAATAAATACTTTTTCATTTTAATTGATTTATGATTAATAATACATCCAAGATATAGAGAACGGATTACATATCAAATTCCATCTCCCTGTTTCAATAGAAAAACCCTCCAATTGGGACGTAATTCTAAACTATCCTTTTAATTTGAAAAATATCTAGGTCCAATTGAAAGACTGTTATGTCCGTATCCAATTTTTATGAATTTTTGATTTTTAACTAGCTCAAAATCTCCCTTAACATCGTAGACTTCTATCCGTCCATGTGCTGGACTGCCAAGAAATAATTTATCCCCCTCTGGGGAAAACTCAATTCCTTGACTTCCACCAGCTGCATCTAAATAATATAGAATCTTTGGCTTTTCAGAAGAAATATCAATAACAGCAAGACTATTTTTTGTTTTCTCTAAACAAGTTGCTACTGCCAATTTACCATTAGGATGAAATGCAAAACTCTCGATGCCATCTCCAACTTGTTTTATAACACCAGTTATTTTTGGCTTCTTAAGAGTTAGATCTGCTATTAAAATATCTGCAAAATTTATCCCATTATCAAAAGTTCGTTGACTTATAAAACCTCTTTTTCCATCAGGTGTTATTCTTAAAATTCCTCCCATTATTTGATAGTTTGAGTCTACTGAAGAGTCAATTTCTAATTGGTGTTTAAAAATTACTTTATCTTCTTTAATTTCAAACCATTCAGCAATTGTTTCTTTAGTTTTCCAATTTTTTGATCTGCTTGCTAAGATATTTTTACCATTTGGATGAATCCAAAAACATCCTTGACCAAAAGGTATTTTACTTTTAGCCAGTTTTACAAGTTTTCCGTTTTTGAGTGTAAACGTTGAAAAGGATTCGTGTCCTAAAACGAAAAATCTTTTTCCATCTGGATGACTCAGTATGTGAACAGGAACATCATCCATATGAATTTTATCAACTACAGTATGTTCGGGGTCCTCTAAATCAACGACAAAAATCATATTTGATAATTGATATATTGTATTCTTATCTTTTTTCTTTTGTTCCAATGAAATTTTCTCATCCAATGGATATTCTAATTTGTCAAAAAAATCAAAACCCCTCCATATATGATTAGTAGTCAAACCGTAATGACCATCTGAAGAGACTGCCATAGATGGAGTGCCAACAATTGAAGTTGCGATAGTACCATATACTGTTTTAACTATTGGAGGATGGTCTTCACCTAAATGAATAACTGTAAATGAATCTTCAGCAAGTAATTTAAAATCATAAGGACTGACCTTAGAAAAAGACCAAATTCCTTCTGTTTCACCATCCTGTGTGCTAAACAATGTTATTGGAGATAAGGTTGTTATGTAAGGGTGTGAATTATTCTCCTGAGCAAGAGCGAAAAGCGATATCAAATAAAAAATATACTTCATTTTATAGGTTTAATATTAATAATATATATCTAATTTACGGAAAATGGGTGTTTTTACATCACACTACAAACTTTCCCCAAACATTTCCCCCCTAAAACCAATACACAGGAATCCTAGCTTAAGGCGATGATATCAATGGATTAGAAGGGGTTTGGATTGTGTCCATTGATGTGAAAGAAAAACCCCTTATTATTGAGGAATTTGATGATTTATTTAGGAGATTTAACAAAACCATTCATTGCCACAATCTTTCCGTTTTCAATTTGAAAGGCATCCATCCAATCTACTTTTTGTATAGTACCATCTGGCATTTCAATATCAGCTTGATCCCACATAAGAACCCATTCATCCCCATTTTCGCCAATAACAGATATACTCACGCTTACAGAATAGTTTTTTAAAGTGATCTGAGAAAAGTTTTCATTCATAAATTGTAACAATGCTGATTTACCATCAATTGTTGCTCCGTCTTCCATGTAGAAAACAGCATCATCAGCCATCAATTCTCCGACTGCCTCAAAGTCTTTTGAAATGACACCTTGATGCATCTTTTCTATTATCAATATATTATTGGGGTTTCCAATTTTAAAATTGTCAGTATAGGTGGGTTTAAAAATTTTGTCTACCGTGGTTGAATCTGTTTTTCTTGGTTCAGTTTGTTGATTTACACAAGAGAAAATCGCTAAAATAAATGAGAGTAATAAAAGATTTTTCATGGTTAATTGATTTATGATTGATAATACCTCTAATATAAATAGAATGGGATTTATTTCAAAACACGTTACAAACTTTCCTTGAACAACACCTCC